>DJFR01000106.1:0-13545 GCA_002432545.1 Flammeovirgaceae bacterium UBA5867
CTTAAATGCTCCCAAAACTATCTGCGTTCATCTGTGAAATCTGCAAAAGACAAAAACTAAAGAACGTTGTTGAGTTGCTCTTTTATTTTTTCGAGTTCTTCTTTCATCGTTACCACGTGCTTTTGAATTTCAGCATCGTTGGCTTTCGAACCGATGGTGTTTATCTCGCGACCAATCTCCTGCGATATAAATCCGAGTTTCTTACCGTTCGATTGTTTCTCGTTCAGGATCTGTATAAAGTAATCGAGGTGTGATTTCAGTCGTACTTTCTCTTCATTTATATCGAGCTTCTCAATGTAGAATATAATCTCCTGCTCCAAACGATTGGTGTCAAATCCTTCTTCACCAAAGAATGAAACTACATTTCCTTTTAAACGCTCGCGAATGCGTTGAACTCGTTTCGGATCAAGCGTCTCTACTTTCTTCAGCTCTTCGCCAATTACACTTATACATTCCTTCAGCATTTTCTCCAGCACACCGCCTTCAGCTTTTCTGAACTGATCGCACTTTTGTATAGCTTCGAGTAAATGTGTTTTTATTTTATCCCACTCATCATCGTTTGATTCTTCCTTCAGGTTGCTCTGAATTACATCGGGTGAATTCAATGCTAACTGGAATAAATTATCGTGTGGTGCAATTACGCGATCCGCGAGTCGCTTTAATTCCTGGTAGTATGAAACAAACAACGTTTCGTTGTACGATTGCTTCATCGACTCATCCCCGTGACGTTGATAGTCGATAACAATAGATACTTTTCCGCGCTCAAGCTTTTCGCTTATCAGGTTTCTGATTTCTATTTCGCGCTCTACAAAAATTTTTGGAAGTCGTAAGTTCAGGTCAAGAAATTTTGAGTTAAGACTTTTTATCTCAACACCAATCTGCAGTCGGCCATCATCGTAGGCAGACTGTCCAAAACCTGTCATGGATTTTATCATAGAATGAAGTTACAAAATAAAGGAACGGATTCACTCCGTTCCCTTAAACGTCTGCAAGATAGCAGACTCCCTTGATATCTGTATATATCGATCAGAAATCAAATCCGAGTGTAACGTGCAGCTTCGGACTTCCTACTTTATAGTTCTCTACCGGCCACGCCAAATCTCCTTTGATATAGTATCCCAGCAACATCGTGCGTAAGCCTACACCATAACTGTATAGCCATGGGTTGAGATAATTTTTGATCTCGGCCTGGAATGGACCTTGTGTAATTACATTATAGCTTACACTGTTGTTGGATGAAAACGGAGGTGAGCCCGACCAGCTTGTACCAATATCATAAAACGCAGTGAGCTGCATATTTCTGAAGAAGTTCGAGGAGATCGGTCCGTTTACCAGCGCACGTATCAGCGGCACACGTAACTCGGCATTGAACATCATCACGCTGTTACCAAACAAAGTTCCATAGTTAAAACCACGCAGGTTCGTAGCATACTCCATAAAGAGTATATCCTGGTTGGCGGTGGCAACACCCAGCGGATTAGGCTGTCCTTTACTGGTTGTACCGGTGTAGCGCGTCTTATTGGCAATCCAGTTATCCATACCGCCCAGCATATATACTTTCGGTGAGTTACCGAAGAATGTACCGGCATAACCACGCACCGCTAACACAATCTCTTTATAAATCTGCTGGTAGTGACGAAGGTCTGCTGAGACCTGTGTGAAACTAAGCTCCTGGTTGTTTAATCCCTGGTGATGCTGGAAGCTTATTTTACCACGACTTCCCTCAATCAGATTCAAGCCTGTAGTTACCGAGTTGTCGTATACCAGTTCTGAACGAACTCCGGCATAGTAATTTGTTATCGGCTCAGCAGATGGAGGCGCTGATGGAAAATCAGATTCTCCAAGATCAAGTGAGCGTGCTATAGCACCAAAAGGTTTTATCGTAAAGCGAATGCGATCTGATATAGGAAGCGCAGCACTGATCTCGAGTCGGTTAAGAGTATATTTAAAGTCGCGACTATTCAGATTGTCAGAAGTCTCCACTGTTTGCCAGCGTATAGCTTTACGATCGAAGCGAATACCAAAGTCGATGAGAGAAGGTAAATACTGAAACTCTCCATATACATCGCCACCCTGCAGATCAACCGGCACCATCAACCCGCCAATGAAGCGATAGTTCTCCAACATATCGTTCATCTGTGTCTCAACAAGAAGCCCTAAACTTCGCAGCGGGTCCCACACGAGTGACGTCACCAGGTTATCAGCACTGAACTTTGATTCGTACGGGAACGGACCTGTAATTCTACTCTTGTCACGTGCCTTCGCATAGCGGGTCAAAAATGATTCACTGGGTTGATTCTGTTTTACAGCATCATCTTCAAAAACATAATTGTCTGTATTCACTACATCCGGCTTTTTCTCTGCCGCAGGTTTCGGAATGGAATCAGTTTGAGACTGAGCCCGCACGGTGTCTACCGGTATATTTGTTGAATCCGCAGGCGTAGTTGTTGTAGTGTCATTTGTTTTTTGTGATTCCTTCAATCGCGCATTGAGCAGGTCTTTAATGCTCATGTTTTTATTTTCCTCCTGCTTGCGTTTCTCACGAATCACACGAGCCTGCTGCAATTCTTTTCTGCGCGTTGCCGGAGTAAACACCTGCCGGTTAACATTGAACGAACGATTTACATAGATGCGTTGCCTTTGATTCTCTGTCATCACCATCGCCATGGTTCCGGTGTTAACGTTCAGATCATAATTCTTAACACTGCTGGCGTAGTTCGTAACCTGTGTATATATACCGTTGGTGCTGTTATAGCGAAACAGGTTTATGATACCGCGCTGATCGCTCAGGTAATAAAATGTATTCTCATCGCTGGCAATGGGGCCGGTATCTTTACTCAATGTATTGGTAACACGCTTCAGCAACAGACTCGAGCTATCCAGATCAAATACAAATAAATTATAGTTGTTTGTGAGCTTTTCAAATTCCGGTTTTGCATTCGCGCGAAGTGTATCGTTGGTACGGTTGGAAGAAAACACAATGCGATTGCTGTTCGGTATAAAAGTAGGATCAAGATCATCGTACAAGTCGTTCGTCAATCTTCTTACGCGATCTCTGCGCGCACTTAACAGAAACAGATCACTCTTTCCTTCAAAGTCTGCACTGAGAATGACCAGGCGGCCGTTACCGGAAAAACTAAAGCTTCGAATATTACTGAAGCGTTCCAGTGCACGCGGCTGTTTGCTGTTCGTGCTCAGATCGTATAGCCAGAATACATATTCACCATGTTTTACACCAATCACGCCCAACGTATTGGCATCCGACCACGCAATCAGCGGCTGCCGGTAGTCAACCCGTTGGTTAATCACTTTACTACCGCCCGAGATAATGGTTTTATCTCTTCCGCTTTCGAGCGAACGGATCTTGATGATATACCTTCCACGATCGTTCTCTGCGTAGGCTATATGTCGTCCGTCCGGACTAACTTTCACGGTAGTATACTCTGTCGTTCGGTTGTTGGGAGATTCGAAGATGAGTGAATCGCCCGCGCTTACATATGATTTGCTTACTACGGCTTCCATCTCGGAGTAATAGCGCTGCCACTCCGTTAACATTTGTTTAAAGCTTATACCCAGTGTTATCTGAATACTTTTCTCTTCGTTGCGTGTTACGCGGGTATAGTTGAGAATGTTGGCCATGCTGCTCTTGCCATACTTCTCGGTAATAAAATTCCAGATCGACTGTCCAACCAACGCAGCATCTTTACCCGAAAGTTTTGTTGCACGTTTTGCTTTGCGCGTACGCATTAACTGGCGGATATAGTCATCCATCTCGGCTGTCCAGCCACGCGCTACATATTGAGATGCACCGGCTACAAACCACTCGGGCAAACTCATCAGAATTGAACTTTGAAATATATCTTTCAGGTTACCGCCAAACATCATCTCGTTCACCATCAGTTCAGAGATTTTGAAAAGCAGTTCTTCTTTAAACTCTTGTGCCGTGCCGAGGTGAGCTACTTCTATATAGGGCTTAACAAATTCGGTTTCACCACCAATCTTGTTTGTGTTTCGGTTCAGCCCCATGTTGCTTTGGCGCAGATCCGAAAGTGAATTATATACAAAGACTTTGGTTTTGAAATAAGGCGGATAGTCGATCATATCCGTAATGCGATCGAACTCTGCTTCAAGATATTCAAGCGCTTCCTGGGCAACTCCTTTACGGGCATCGTAATAATATACATCAAAGTTTTCTCCGCTCAGGTATACCCAATCGAACTGGCGGTATTGAATTCTGTTCTTGCCGAATACTTCCCTCGCCTGCTGGGCTTTTACGGGGGTAGTAATGATTACTGTTAGCAGCAGAACAGCAAGTAATACTCTTCGCAACATCATAAGTTATTTAGGAGAAGTCCAATATACTGATTTATAACGTTCAATATCCACCAGTTTGTTTAAGGGGGTGCCATTTTCCATCCAGCGGATTAAAACATCCGAAAAATACGGTGCCAGACTTACTCCTTTCGTGCCAAAGCCATTAAAAATTATTACAGCCGGTTGTTCCGGATGACTTCCCAGCAACGGCCTGCGATCGGGCGTTGTCGGGCGAAAACCCCACTCCTGACTGACATACTGGTATTGAATATTCATAAGTTCGTTCAGTTTTTCTTCAAGCTCTGTTCTTGCTTCAGCAGTAATGCCCGGAGCTTTGTCTTGAAAATTATACGTAGCCCCTATACGCCATTCCCCTTGCTGCAAACCCGGAACGATGTAAACGCCACGATTCACTATAATATTTTCTTCGAAGGCTGTTCTAACGAGAATTGTTTCTCCTTTTAGCGGCCGCACCGGCAGCCAGTTAAACCATGCATTACTTCGCGTGCCGTTGCAAAAAATAATTTTCGAAGCTTCTATGTCGCGATAAATAACGCGGTCATCTGTTACGATAAGTTCTTCATCGCGCAGTTCTTCGTTTAGCAGTTTCCCATCTTTCTTAATCCATTGACACACGGCTTCAATGTAGCGTGTCGTGTTCAGGTATCCACATTGCCGAAGCAGTAATCCTCCGAATGGATCTTTTACCCGAGCGAAAGCATGCGATGAAAAAATATTTTCGATATAGGGTGCAAACAACGGATCAGCACTTCGTCCCATCCACTCATTCTGTTCTTCAATGGATACGAATGGACGATACAGCGGCATGGGGAAGAAAAATTTTTCACCCGTAATTTTCTCGATGTTGGTATAAAAATCATGGAGGTACGGAAAAACCGTATCGGCCATCCAGGTCTTCACCATTTTTTTTCCCGTAACCGGATTAAACAACCCGGCCGCTACCCGCGATGAACTGTTATTCTCCGGCTCATCAATTACGAGTATTTTCTTTCCGCGTGTAAGCAACTGAACGGCAACTGCAGAACCTGCCAGCCCCTGACCAACAATAATGTAATCGACTATGTGCACGTAATATTTACTGAAGGGTAAAAATGAAAATAAAATAATTGGCCTACTGAAATTTTCCCGACTATTTTTGGCGCATGCTTCAGCTACAGAGTTTTGTTTTTAATCCTTTGCAGGAAAATACGTATGTGTTGTTCGATGAAACGAAGGAATGTGTAATCATCGACCCGGGATGTTATGAGCGGGAGGAGCAGTACGATCTGGCAGATTTTATAGAAACCAATCAACTCAAGGTTGTAAAACTGCTCAACACACATGGCCATGTCGATCATGTACTGGGCAATGCCTTTGTAAAAGAAACTTACAAAACGAAACTGTACATACATGAGCAGGACGCAGCTACCCTGAAAGCAGTAAAAGTATATGCACCACATTACGGTTTCTTTCAATACCAGGAAGCTGAAGCAGATATATACCTGAAAGAAGGAGAAGCGGTAACATTCGGCAATCAGTCGCTGCGGGTTTTGTTTGTACCAGGCCACGCCCCCGGACATATAGCGTTTTATGATGCTGATTCGAAAATACTGATTGGTGGCGATGTACTTTTTTACAACAGCATTGGCCGCACGGATTTACCCGGAGGTAATTATGATACACTGATCGACAGCATTCATCAAAAATTCTTTACACTTCCGGATGATGTTACGGTATATCCCGGTCACGGCCCGGAAACTACGATCGGGTACGAAAAGAAAACCAATCCCTTTTGCGCTTTATAACAAGCGTTAAACAACTCGTAACAATTCCCCAATAACAAAATCGCTACATTTGATTTGCCGCCACAGGCTTTTTATATTTTGAAATTGTGATTTGAATTTATGATCCGTCATCTTCCCAACTTTCTTACATGTTGCAACCTTATCTGCGGATGTTTAGGCATTGTGTTCTTACTTGAAAACCGCGGAGTACCTGCAGCATACTTTGTATGGGCAGCAGGATTGTTCGATTACTTCGATGGTTTTGTAGCACGTTTGCTCAAAGTAAGTTCGCCTATAGGCAAGGAACTCGATTCACTGGCCGATGTGGTAAGCTTTGGTGTATTGCCGGCTTTGGTAATGTATAAATTGATTGGCGAATACAGCACCAGCGAAGTGCTGCCCTATATTGGTTTTACCATTGCTGCGTTTTCGGCATTGCGCCTGGCCATCTTCAACATTGATGAGACACAAACCGATTCATTCAAAGGACTGAACACTCCGGCTAATACGCTTTTCATAACTTCTTTACCACTGTTGCCCCCGGCCATGGGCGAATGGCTTTACCAACCGTGGCTGCTGGTAGCCATTACGTTGGTGTTTTCTCTGTTGCTGGTTTCGCGTATCGAGATCTTTGCGCTTAAATTCAAAAATTTTACGTGGGCTGATAACAAGGTCAGGTTTACTTTCCTGCTGCTGGCCGTATTATTATTAGCTTTATTTCAGGTAACAGCAATACCCTTTATTATACTTTTATACATCGGACTTTCGTTAGGAGTCAACGCCTTTTCGAAGAAGAACCCGGTATAACTTTTTCAACATTTGAGACTTTGTAAGACCATCCTGTCTGTCCTGCTGCTTTTTGTTTTTGGTATCAAAGCAAAAGGACAATCATCTGTGTTGAGTACAGGACAATGGTATAAAGTAGCCGTTGAAAAAAATGGTGTCTACAAAATTTCTTACAACGACTTTAAGAAAATGGGTTTCGATGCCGGCTCTATCGACCCGCGCAAAATAAAGATCTTCGGTAACGAAGGCGGTATGCTCCCGCAGGCAAATGCAATATCGCGCCCTGCTGACCTGACCGAAAACGCCATCTATATACCGGGCGAAGAAGATGGTATATTTAATTCAGGCGACTATATTCTCTGGTATGCTGAAGGCCCCGACCTGGTACAATATGATGTGCAGCGCAGTGTATTTCGATACGAGAGCAATCTGTACAGCACCAAAAATTTTTACTTCATCACGGTTAGCAATGAAAACGGCAAGCGTGCAGCATCAACGCCTTCAGTAGCAGGCACCTTCCCTGTTATACAAGCTTTCGATGACTATTTTTACCATGAGGTTGACACCTACAACGAACTGGAATCAGGCAGAGAATGGTTTGAACGATTATCGACCGATCAGCAAACCTATACGGCATCTATAGCAGGCATAACCAACACTTCGCAGATTACGATCGTATCGGATGTGATGGGACAATCTACCAAGAGTTCATCGTTCCAGATGACGTGGAATGCTATACCGGTAGCACAACAAACCATGGGAGCAATCTCTGATTCGCAGTATGGCATAAAGGGAATTCACGACCGCGACACCGTTTCCATTAACTCCTCCACCGTAAGCGCATCAGGCACTTCAAACCAGGATCTAAAATATACCTATACCAAAAGCGGCAGTGGTACGGGTTATCTTGATTTCTTTTTACTGAATGTTGAACGTAAGCTGGCACTATATAGCAACCAGACTATATTTCGTTCGCACGCCAGCCTGAGCAACACTACGTCTACGTTTTCCATAGCAGATGCCAACAATGCAACGATCTGGAATATTACCGATCCCTATACACCCGCTATACAGCAGTATACACTTCAGGCATCGCAGGCATCATTTTCTATTGAAACAGAATCATTAAAGGAGTTTGTCATTTTTAATAGTGATATACCTGCACCCCAGTTGATAGGGAGTATAGCGAATCAAAATCTTCACGGGCTATCTACACCTAACCTGGTTATCGTAACACATCCTTCCTTCAAAGAAGAAGCCTTACGACTTGCTGCTCATCGCGAAGGACATAGCGGCTGGTCAACGGCCGTTGTTACTACGGACGAAGTATATAATGAATTTTCATCCGGCCGGCAGGATGTTTCGGCTATACGCGATTTCGCAAGATATCTTTACAAGAAAAATTCATCAGCATTAAAAGCATTGTTACTGGTTGGTAAAGCATCGTATGACTATAAAGATCGCGTAACAAACAACACGAACTTTGTCGCTACATACGAATCGCGCAATTCGCTTACTCCGCTGGAAACATATTCTTCAGATGATTACTTCGGGTTCCTGGAAGATGCTGATGGCAACTGGGGCGAAGGAGATATTCCGCAAAGCCATACACTCGAAATTGGTGTGGGACGTTTACCGGTAAAGACATCGGAAGAAGCTAAAAATGTTATTGACAAGATTATTGATTACGATACAAATAAGAAGTCATTCGGTTCGTGGCGCAAGAACGTTGTATTTGTAGCCGATGATGGCAGTAACTCCGACTCCTATACCACCGCGCATCAATCGCAAGCTAATACACTGGCAAATTCGCTCGAGACTACATCAGCCGGGCTCAATACTAAAAAGTTTTTTCTGGGTACCTATACCAAAACTGTAAAACCAAACGGAGAATCTATACCCGAAGCAACAAACGACATCATTGATAATTTTGATCGCGGAGCCTTGATCATTAACTATACCGGCCACGGCAACGAACGCGTTTGGGCCGATGAACAAGTGTTTACCAATTTCAACATTGATGAACTGGAGAATACACGTTATCCATTCCTGGTAACAGCAACGTGTGAGTTTGGCAGACAGGATGATCCGGCACAAATATCCAGTGCAGAGCTAAGTGTATTGCACGCCAGCGGTGGAGCTATAGGTCTTGTAACAACCGCGCGGCCGGTATATTCATTTACCAACTTCGAGCTGAACAAAGCATTTTACGAAGCGCTGCTTCAAAGAGAATCGGGTCAATATCTTCCTATAGGAGAAGTGTTTCGAAGAACGAAAAACAATAGTATTAGCGGTGTAGGCAACCGAAATTTTTCATTGCTGGGCGACCCGTCACTTACGCTTGCTATACCTTCACTGGCTGTGCGTGTTACCGAAATAAAAACCGCTTCTGGTTCTGATACTTTAAAAGCATTATCCACTGCAGTAATCAAAGGTGAAGTCATTCGCGAAAATGGCAGTCGTATAGAAGACTTTCAGGGCACACTGGAAGCAACCTTGTTCGACAAGCAGACGGACTTTGTAACCATCGGTAAAAATAATCCGGCCTTCCACTATAACGAATGGCACAACATTTTATACAGAGGAAAGGCATCCATCAGAAATGGTGCGTTTGAATTTCAGTTTGTCGTTACCAAGAATATGGCGTACGAGATTGCTTCCGGTAAATTAAGTCTATATGCAGCCGACTCCGCAAAAACACAGGATGCAGCCGGGGCTACATCTGATTTTAAAGTTGGTGGGAGCGAAAAAAATCCGGCAACGGATAACACCGCACCTGCTATAGTACTTTACATGAACGATACAACATTTATCAATGGAGGTATAGTGAGTCCGAATACTACATTAGTAGCGCGACTGCAGGATGCGAGCGGTATGAATGTATCGGAATACGGTATTGGCAGCACCATGGTTGCTATACTGGATAATGATGAAGTATATGTAGTAAGTGATTATTATATAGCCGATGAAGATGATTTCACAAAAGGATGGTTAAACTTTCCTGTCCGCAATCTGGCTGCGGGTAAACATACTCTTACGCTAAAGGTCTGGGACACCTATAATAACCCGTCAGAAGCCCGTATTGATTTTATCGTAACCGATGGTGAAAACCTTGTGATTGAAAAATTTGCTAATTACCCTAATCCGTTCCAAACCGAAACTACCCTATATTTTACACACAACCGGGCAGGCGATGATTTGGAAGCAGAGTTAGTAATTTATACATTAACCGGACAGTTATTGGCAACCTCTTCATACACTATAGAAGAAAGTCCATATCTTGTGGAATTGGCGAAATTGGAAGGGGAAGCAGACCTGCTTAAAAAACTTGTGCCCGGTTTATACTTGGCACGCGTTGCAGTTCGTTCCTTAACCAACAACTCTAAAAATGAACGGCTTACAAAGCTTATTGTTGTTAAATAATTATCTTTACAGCGCTTGAAAAATACATTAATGAATTTCAGAGTAACACCTGCCCTTGTACTTGTGGCCTTCTCATGTCAATTTGGATTTGCACAGGTATCAAACCCAGATCAGTTGCTAGGACAGGACAATGCCATAACTACGGCCGTTCCTTTTCTTGCTATATCCCCTGATGCGCGTCATGCGGCTCTTGGTGATGCCGGTGTAGCAACCTCTCCGGATGCAAACTCTGCTTATTGGAATGCTGGAAAGCTTGCCTTCATTGATAAAAAATACGGAGGAACACTTTCTTATACTCCCTGGCTCGGCAAGATTGTAAACGATATGTGGGTTGGATATTTTTCCGGCTACTATAAAATCAATCGCGAACAAGCTATTGCTGCATCGATAAAATATTTTGATTTAGGCGACATCACTTTTAATACAGGTCCCGATCCAAGCCAGATTATTGGTGAATTCAATCCGCGCGAGTTTGCAGTGGATATAACTTATTCACGTATGCTGACGGAAAATTTTAGTATAGGTGGATCACTTCGCTATATACACTCTAACCTTACAGGAGCTTTCGCGCAGCTAGATGCCAAACCTGCAAATAGCGTTGCTGTCGATTTAGGTGTATACTATACCAAACCAATTCAGGGTGCTAAAAACTCTACACTCTCTATCGGTGCGGCTGTATCTAACATCGGTGCCAAAGTTACCTATACCGATAGCGAGAATAAGGATTTTATTCCTACCAACCTGCGCCTCGGAACAGCCTATACCACTGAACTCGATCCGTATAACAAAATTACTTTCACATTAGACTTTAACAAGTTATTGGTACCGACACCTCCGGTGCGCGACCAGGATGGTAACATTGTTGCCGGAAAAGATGACAAGGACAAATCATTACTAAGCGGCATCTTCGGTTCATTCTCGGATGCTCCTGACGGATTCAGCGAAGAGATCAAAGAGATTATGACTTCGGCAGGTGTTGAGTACTGGTATAACGATCTGTTCGCAGCACGCCTCGGATATTTCAACGAAGCAAAAACAAAAGGTAATCGTAAGTATATGACCATCGGTTTGGGCTTTCGCAAAGACCGTTTTGGTTTTGATGTAGCATACCTGGTGCCTACCAATAAACGCGAGCACCCGCTGGCAGAAACAATCCGTTTTACCCTGCTGCTGAACATCAGCGAAACGCAGGTTGAAAAAACTGAATCCGTTACTGACTAATTCACGCATGATTAACCGCAGCATAGCTCCTTCTTTTACCAGGAGTACTGATTTTGAATTGATCAGACCCGAAGAACTTACGTTGCCAAATGGCGCGAAAGTTTTTTTTGTATCCGGAGGAACACAGTCGGTTATCCGCATTGAAATAATTCTAAAAGCAGGCCGTTGGTACGAGAGTGTATGGGGAGCATCTTACTTCTCATCACAACTTCTTTCCAAAGGCACATCTAAAAAAAGCAGTTTTGAAATAGCACAGATCTTTGATCAATACGGTGCGCATTTCGAAGTCAGTCCCGGACTTGACGCTGTATCCATTTCACTCTATACGCTCAGTAAAAATTTACAGCCCACGCTTGCATTGGTTCAAGAGTTACTGGAAGATTCTGCTTTCCCTGAAAAAGAATTAGCACAATCCAAGAATATATACCTTCAGAACCTGAAAGTAAATAACGAGAAAACAAGCTTTCAGGCATCCAAGCTTTTCCGCAAGAAACTGTTTGGCGAGAACCATCCTTATGGCAAGGAACTCGAAGCGGAAGATGTTACAGCATTAACCACCGAGCAGCTAAAACAACACTATACTTCGCTCGGGAAAGATTTTACGCTCATTGTCTCCGGCAAAGTTGATGACGCCAGCAAGCAGAGTATACTAGAAGCATTTGCTTCTCTCCCTTATAAAGCTGTTTCCGAAAAACAGATTGCAACTGATACCGTTAATACGTTGCATGAACGCATCAGTAAAAAAGGAAGCGTTCAGTCGTCTATCCGTATGGGGAGAAAAGCTATAGCAAGAGCGCATGCTGATTATGCTTCGGTATTATTTCTCGGCCATATACTGGGCGGATATTTCGGTTCACGCCTGATGAAGAACATCCGTGAAGACAAAGGATTATCGTATGGTATATATGCATCTCTGCATACGCTGCAACACGACAATTATACTGTTATAGGTGCCGATGTAAACAACGAGAACCTTGATCTTACCTTCGAAGAGATCAGAAAAGAACTGAAACGCCTCCGTACCGAACTGATCGATGCGGAAGAACTTGAAATAGCACGCAATCATTTTATAGGAAGTCTGCAGGCAGAGATCACAACACCTTTCGCCCACGCTGACAAGATCAAGAATATATTTCTATTCGGCCTGCCGCAGGATTATTATCAGAGGCTGATCAATACGATTGACGGCATCCAGAGTGAAGAACTGATGGGCATCGCAGCTAAATATTTTGCAGAAGATTCGTTTATTGAAATCGCTGTAGGATAGGCAAGGTATAGATCACCTCTCTTTGTTCGATCGCTAAATTATCTCCGGTATTTCCAGTTGCACGGTGGTTCCGCGACCTACTTCTGATTCGATATTGATATGCCCGTTCAGTTTGTCAATAGCTTCTTTTACTATATATAGCCCTAAGCCCGAACCGGCACCATCATCTGTGGCGCGGTAAAACATTTTATAGATGTTGGGCAGATGTTCTTTTTCAATACCCTTACCGTTGTCTTCAATGGCCAGCTTGGCGAGGTTCTGACTGATGGCTACATGTACTTTTATAACCGGGTCTCTACCGTTTCTGTAGCGAATGGCGTTCGATATAATATTGTTCAGAATAACTTTCAACCTCCAACGGTCGCAGAAGAAAGGCGCATCCTGTTGAATGTTAATCACGCGTTCCACCGATTTACCCGTACTTGTAGCAAACTTCAATTGGTTGAAAGTCTCTTCGATGAGCGGCTCGAATTGTATCGGCTCGCGCTTCACTTCCAGGCGCGAGTTACGCGACTGATCCAATATCTCCTTGATGAAATGATCCTGCTGCAAGGCACTCTTGTTGATCATATCCAGGTACATATCTTTCATCGCTACATCTTTATCGATACGCGCCAGGTTGATGAGTCCTAATACAGAAGCTATGGGAGCACGCAGGTCGTGCGAAACACTATATACAAAGTTATCGAGCTCTGTATTGCGCTTGCTCAGTTCATGATTGGTGCGTTGTAATTTTTCTTCTGCAACCTT
>DJFR01000106.1:13596-26024 GCA_002432545.1 Flammeovirgaceae bacterium UBA5867
GTAGATATACTGATCACACCTATAAAGATCTGCAATAACAACATGGAGTTATCGGTGCCGCTCAATACAAACGGCCCTATACCATGCACAGTAAAGTATATCGAGATGAGTGACACAATGAGTATACCGGCAATAGCCACAATCAACTCAAAACGAAAGGCAAGCCATAATAAAAACGGAAGTGCTAACAAGGGCAACGCACGCTGCATGGTAATGGTAAGGTAATCCACCTGCAGCAGCAGGTATATAGCGACTATACCCAGAAAGTAAATACCCACTTCAATAACCCGCGCAGGCGACAGCGTTACTTTTACTTTGCGCGCTACTGAAAGTATAAAGGGAGTAAAGAGAAGTATACCCACTACATTACCAACCCACCACGAAAGAAAGATACGCGTAATACTGGCAGCCGGTATAACGGCGTTGAAATATAGACTACCTGCACCAATACCCGCACCAGCCAGGCACATAACCAACGCTACAAATAAAAATCGAAATGTATTCCGGGCATGCCGGAATGGATAAGAATCTTTTATCCAGAGCTTCACCAAATAGTTACCGGCAACCGCTTCAATGGTATTTCCTATAGCGATGGCACTGCTTACGGTAATTATAGTTTGAGGACCGAGGTCAGGATTGTTCCAGTACGCCATGATGTTGGCAATGAGCGCTCCAATGGTTATACCGGGCCAGACCGATCGGCCCATCAGTATAACAAGAGCAAAGGCAATTCCTGACGGAGGCCATGCCGGTAAAGCAGAAATGTTTTCGAAGGCAAGAAAGTATCCCAGTCGCGCGAAGAGATAATATAGTATCGCTACACCTATGATCTTTAAATCGAGGCTGTATTTAAGCGGGAGTTTAAGGGTAGGCATTAATTCTCTCACAGTCAAACAAATATATACTCTAAAAATCTATTTCAAGCAACTTCAGCAGAAGGAAAGACTTTTCTGAAAGACAGATGGCCGCTTTTGAGGGTTGAAATGCCGGCCATGAAGATTGAGTTTCTTAATTTATACCAGTCACCAGCAGCTAAAAGCATAACGAGCAGCGAATTACGGTATAGGCCGTATTTCTTCTTTCCATTATTGATCGGTATACAGGCTTTGCACTAACCAATGAATATTTATCTTCACGAAGTTTTTTAGTACTGCCATGGCCATGGATCTTACCATCTTCTTCTCTCCTGTACAGGAATCGCTGTATGCCGACATAACTTCGTCTTCCAGCTTTTTCAAGAACATCACTATATATGGCGATAAGATGCCCGACTACAAAGGTGCACACATTGCTATTTTTGGTATAGCCGAAGAGCGAGGTTCACTGCTAAACAAAGGTACCGCGTCTGCGCCCGATGTAGTACGCAGAAAGCTATATACGCTGAAGCGTGGAACGGGCGCATACCGTATTGTTGATCTTGGCAACCTGAAACCGGGGCATGACCTCGAGGAAACCTATACGCGCATCAGCGAAGTTTGTCGCATGCTGTTGGAAAGCAACGTACTGCCTATCCTCATTGGCGGCTCACATGATCTTGATTATGG
Source organism: Flammeovirgaceae bacterium UBA5867 (assembly GCA_002432545.1). GTDB lineage: Bacteria > Bacteroidota > Bacteroidia > Cytophagales > Cyclobacteriaceae > Ohtaekwangia. The sequence goes on from DJFR01000106.1 coordinate 15,141, forward strand.
CCAGTATACCAGTTATGAAACGCTGGATAAACTGGTAAGCCTGCTAAATGTAGATGCCTTTCTTGACCTGGAAGATAAAGAGCAAGGCGCAAGCAATCAGCATATACATCGCATACTGCTGCACGAGCCCAACTATCTTTTCAGCTATACTCATTTGGCGTATCAGAGTTACCTCATCGATCCGATGTCGGTATCTATACTGGAGAAATTATACTTTGAAGCATTTCGTATCGGCCAGATGCGCACAAATATGCAGGAGATGGAACCTACCATTCGCAATGCAGATATGTTGTCGTTTGATGTTACCGCGATTCGTTCATCCGATGCACCTGGCAATGCCAACGCACAACCTTTTGGTCTAACAGGTGAAGAGGCTTGCCAGATATGCTGGTATGCCGGACTGAATGAGAAGTTAAGTTCACTGGGATTTTACGAGTATAATCCTGATCATGATGATGCGCATAAAAAAACTGCATCGATCATTGCCACCATGATCTGGTATTTTATTGAAGGATATTATCATCGTAAGAACGAGCAGAATTTCAGAAGCAATGATTTCCTCAAGTATTCCGTTTCAATGCCTGTAGATCCGGAAGTGATAACATTCTACAAAAGTAAATTAAGCGAGAAGTGGTGGATGGAAGTTCCATATCCCAATGGCCGCGAACGCTACTCACGCAACAGTATTGTACCTTGCAGCTATAACGACTACCAGGCGGCTATTCGTGGCGATGTTCCCGAGCGTTACATCAGCACGCTGGCTAAACTGATTTAATTTTTTTCTTGCTGCAGCGAACTCCATTTTAACTATGAAACTTCTTGATATTATTATACTATCGCTCGCGGTTGGCTTTCTGATTATCGGCATTCACCAGGTAATGGTGCTGGGGCTTGGCCAGGCGTATTGGGCGTTGATGTTAACGCTTGTGCTTTTCTTCATTTTCACATTGCGTAAACGGGGTAAGAGTTGATTTTTTCGCAGGCAACAACCTACCTTAGTTAACGTTTGCAGAAATTACTTGGAGCCTCCGGAAAAGCGGGTATTTCAACCGCTTAAATTTCTGCTTTTCAGCATACTTCATACGATTTTTCGGATTTTTAAGAACGATGTTTTTCTAATACGCAGAACGGGTTAAATTTGCGGCTCTTTAAAAATTACTTATGGCATTTATTGGAACATTGCGCAGCAAGATGGGCACCTGGGTGGTGGTCTTCGTATTTGTTGCGATTGCTGCATTTATTCTGGGCGATATCTTCAGTGGTAAATCAAACATTCTGAACTGGGGACGGAATTCCGTTGGTGAAATCGGAGGTAAAGAAATTTCTTACGAAGAATACCAGGCTGTGATCCGTGAGCGTGAAGCGAACTGGTTTTTGAACACCGGCCGCGAACCTGGTGAACGTGATATGCCTTCTATCCGCCAACAGGCTTGGGATCTTCTCATTGCCCGTCATGCTATTCAACCTCAAATTGAAGATGCCGGTGTAGAAGTTACCGAAGATGAAGTTTGGGATATGGTGCAGGGAAAAAATGTTGATCAGGGTGTGCGCCAGGCTTTCACCAATCAACAGACCGGACAATTCGAGCCCGATAAAGTTGTGGCTTACCTGAAGCAGATCCAGTCAATGCCTGAAACTTCGGAGCCGCGCATTCGCTGGGAATTATTTCAGCGCGACCTGAAGCCGGGCCGTGAGCGTATCAAATATGAAAACCTGCTCATCAAGTCTTCATACGTAACCAAAGCGGAAGCTGAACGCGAATATCATTTAGCTACTGATGTAGCCGAAGTAAAATATCTGTACGTTCCTTACTACGCCATTAGTGATTCTTCTGTTCAGATTACAGATGCTGACTACGAAGCATACTATAACAAGAACAAAGAGAAATTCAAGACTGATGCTACGCGCGATATAAAGTATATCAGCATTCCGGTTATACCTTCTGCTGACGACTCTGCTGCTGTTAATGACGATCTGAAAAGAGCTGTTGAAGAATTCAAATCTTCCAGCGAAGATTCAGTTTACGCAAGCAATAACACAGACGGACAAACTCCGTTCATGAAATATACTCCTGCATCACTGCCTTCTTTCATTTCTGAAGGTGACCTTGTAGCGGGAAATGTAATCGGTCCTGTACTTGACGGTGAGACTTACAAAGTGGTTAAAGTTTCTAAAGTATTTAACGATACAATCTATAGCGCCCGCGCAAAACATATCCTTATCAAATGGACTGATGCCAGCGATGCCGCTAAAGCAGAAGCAAAAGAAAAAGCCCGTAACATCTTAAAAGATATTAAAGGCGGTGCCTCTTTCGAAGCGAAGGCTCGTGAATTTGGAACAGACGGTACAGCATCACGTGGTGGTGACCTCGGCTGGTTCAGCAGCGGACAAATGGTGAAGCCTTTCCAGGACGCTGTGTTCGGAGCATCTAAACCCGGTGTATTGAACGATGTTGTTGAAACTGAATTCGGTTATCACATCATTGAAGTTAGCAACGCTAAAACAAACCAGGCGTACAACCTGGCTATCGTAGAACGTCAGATCGTTCCAAGCGATGCTACTACCAACGAAGCATTCCGTAAAGCAGAAAACTTTGCTACCGGTATATCCGATGTAAAAGAATTCGAACAGAAGGCACAACAGTCTGGTCTTACTATACAGGAAGCACAAAACGTTGGCGCTGGCGACAGACGCATTGGTACATTAGGTGAAGCCCGTCAGATTGTAATGTGGTTATTCCGCGATGCTTCTACCGGAAAGATCTCTCAGGTATACGATCTGCAAGATCAAAACGTAGTAGCTATCATGACAGGCGAAGTGAAGAAAGGCTACAAGCCACTTGCACTTGTTAAAGAAGAAATTACACCGGCTGTTCGTAACGAAGTAAAAAGCAGAACCATCATCGAGAAGTTGAATGGTTTGAAAGGTACACTCGAAGAAGTAGCAACTGGTTTCGGTGGCGATGCCAATGTATATACCAGCAGCGACCTGCGTCTCAGCAGCAACTCGTTGCCAACCGTAGGATTCGATCCGCAGGCTGTGGGCGCAGCGTTCTCATTAGAGAATGGCAAACGCTCTAAGCCGGTAGCAGGTGATAACGGTGTTGTGATTGTAGAACTTCAGAGCAAAACCATTGCTCCTGCTATAGCAGACTACAGCAACTACAAAACACAACTGGAACAGAACAGCCAGAACAGAAGCAGCTTCAGCATAGCAGAAGCGATCAAAGAGAAATCTGAGATTGAAGACAAGCGCTACAAGTTCTTTTAAGCTATAATTAACTTTAAAACGGCCACGCCCTGACCGCAACGTCAGGGCGTTGCTTTTTACAAATGGATCAGAATTGGCTCAATAACTTTCGCGAAAAACTCGACCAACACCACGTCTGGCCATCACTCTATATTTTCAAATTTATAGTACCCTCTGGTAAAGAAGAGGAAGTAAAGTTGTTGTTCCCAAACCATACCGTTACTGAAAAATTATCAAAGCAGGGTAATTATACCAGTATCACCGTTCAGATGATGATGCCCTCCAGCGAAGCTGTTGTCGAAGTATATGTAAAGGCTTCCAGGATTGAAGGTATAGTCGCGCTATAGCATCGACATTTCTATACCAATCTTTTCGTCCGCTCCTCTCATATTTACCTGCACTGATACAATTCATGTTTCAGTGAGTGCGCTAAAATTTGTAAACTGGGATTTGAATCATGCATCATGAAAAAAATCCTGATCTCCTCTTTCCTTCTGAGTGTTGCTATAGCAGCATTTTCGCAGCGCGCACTAAATCCATCGGACGTATACAAACTAAAATCTGTATCCGATCCTCAACTATCACCCGAAGGCAACTGGGTAGCTTATGTACTCTCCACACCAGACTCTGCCAAGGATAAATATGACAGTGACGTCTGGATGATCAACTGGCAAGGCACTGAATCGATTCGATTAACAGCAAGTGCCGAAGGTGAGAATAAACCACGCTGGTCGCCCGATGGTAAATATCTTACGTTCCTTTCATCACGCTATGAAACCAAGGCTTCGCAGATATGGAAACTCGACCGAAGAGGTGGTGAGGCTGTAAAACTTACCGAGTTGAAATACGGCATTAGTGATTATGCATGGAGCCCTGACTCAAAGAAGATTGTACTGATCATTAAAGACCAGGAATCAATCGATGATAAAGACAAAAAGAAAACAACGCCTCCGGTAGTAATAGACCGCTATCATTTTAAAGCCGATGGCGATGGCTACCTCGAACACAAGCGCGATCATTTATACCTCTTTGATGTAGAGACTAAAAAACTGGATACGCTTACAACAGGAGATTTTGATGAAGGCACACCGGCATGGTCGCCCGACAGTAAGCATCTTGCATTTGCGAGTAACCGGTCAAGCGATGCTGATCGCAACGCCAACACGGATATATGGATCATCGAAGCAAAGAAAGGTGCTGCACCACGTCAGCTCACTACCTGGAAAGGAGCCGACACCAATCCTGTGTGGAGCCCCGATGGTAAATATATAGCATACATGCAGTCACGACTGGAGATGTTCAATATATATGACCAACCATACTTAGCGCTTATACCAACGCAAGGCGGACAACCGGTGCTTCTTTCACAAAAAGTTGATCGCGATGTCTCATCACCACGCTGGTCTGCCGACAGCAAGTATATCTATACCGTTATACAGGACGATCGAACCAGTCACATTGTATCGTTTGATCTCACCGGCAATCAGAAGTCAATCACTACCGGTGAACAAGTTTTTTATCCTCCGCAGGGTGGTACACAAAACCGCTGGGTAGCTATAGCCAGCGATGCACAAACGCCAAATGAAATATATAGTATCGATAACGGTACGAAGAAAAGACTAACCTATATACACGATGATTTTCTGAAACAGATTAAGCTTGCAACGGTAAAAGGATTTAACTCAACCAGTAAAGACGGCACCGTTGTAGGTGGATTGCTATACTGGCCTGCCGGTAAACCAACCAATGAAAAATTGCCGCTTATACTCTGGATCCACGGAGGACCTACATCACAAGATGATTATGCATTCGATCTGACGTCACAAATGTTTGCAGCAAAAGGATATGCTGTTGCCAATGTAAACTATCGCGGCAGCAGTGGTAAAGGCATGGCCTTCAGCAAAGCTATATTTGCCGATTGGGGAAATAAAGAAGTGATGGACTTAATCGGAGCGGTAGACCACCTGGTAAAGATCGGTGCTGCTGATCCGAATCGATTAGGTATAGGAGGCTGGAGTTATGGTGGTATATTAACTGACTATACAACAGCAAGCGATCCGCGTTTTAAGGCTGCATCCAGCGGAGCCGGCAGTGCACTTCAATTGTCCATGTATGGTTCTGATCAATATACTCTACAATATGAGACAGAGCTGGGCGTACCCTGGAAAAATGCGGACAAGTGGATGAAGGTTTCCTATCCGTTCTTTAAAGCTGACAAAATAAAAACACCAACGCTGTATATGGTGGGTGAAAAAGATTTCAACGTACCGGCCGCGGGCAGTGAGCAAATGTACCAGGCGCTGAAAACATTAGGCGTACCAACACAATTTGTAGTATATCCCGGACAATTCCACGGCATTACCGTACCGAGCTATCAGAAAGATCGATTGATCCGCTGGACAGCCTGGTACGACAAGTATATAGGTGATCCGCTGAATCAAACCTTGCCACCCAAAAAATAATGCTTACCTTTTTGCCAGGTTGAATAACTTAAACAGGAAGTGTTATGGAATGGAAACTTGAAAACAATAAACTGAAGAAGACTTTTACATTTAAAGATTTCTCAGAGGCATTTGCGTTCATGACAAGAGTGGCATTGGCTGCGGAAAAGATGAACCACCACCCGACCTGGACTAACACCTGGAATACGGTTAACATCGAACTCTCTACACATGATGCGGGCGATGTTGTTACCGAGCGTGATCACAAACTGGCGAAAGCGATTGATGCATTGATAGCTTAACATTTCAATCTGCACTATATATTTACAGATCACTAGAACTACAGGCCCGGTATATCCGGGCCTATATTACTTATCATGTCTTCACCATCGCTATATATTGTACCCACGCCTATCGGTAACCTGGCCGATATCACACTGCGCGCACTGGAAGTTCTCAAATCGGTTGATCTCATTCTGGCAGAAGATACACGTACCTCCGGTTTTTTGTTAAAGCACTATACCATTAGCAAACCCCTGCAGAGCTTTCACAATTTCAATGAGCATAAAATTCTGGCGAGTCTCATTGAGCGTATGGAGAAAGGCGAAGTAATGGCACTCGTTTCTGATGCCGGTACGCCCGGCATTTCTGATCCCGGTTTCCTGATTATACGTGCTGCTTTGCAAGCGAATCTGAAAGTAGAATGTTTACCAGGGCCAACGGCCTTTGTGCCGGCATTGGTAAAATCTGGTTTACCATCTGATCGTTTTGTATTTGAAGGATTTCTTCCGCAGAAAAAAGGAAGACAAACATTATTTAAACAACTGGCCGAAGAAGAGCGCACGATGATCTTCTATGAGTCTCCGTATCGCTTGGTAAAAACGCTCGAGCAATTCAAAGAGTACCTCGGTGCCGAACGAAAAGCATCTGTATCGCGCGAGCTAACCAAGATGTTTGAAGAGACTGTTAACGGAACGATCGAGGAGATACTGACACATTTTCAAGCGAAAGAAGTAAAGGGAGAAATTGTAATTGTTGTAGCAGGAAAAGAAAGCTAATAACGCAATACGCATTAGCAGCAGAAATCAATATCAACTTACCTGCGGTTATATAAACCATAACTTTCTGTTACCGGAAATTAATATCCATAACCGGAAAGTATATTTCCCGTTCCATCCTTATATTCACCATCTTAAACTCAAACGACCATGCATGCGATAAACCTCGAAAGCATTCAACGGGATGTGATCTCAATTTGTGATGAAGTAGGAGAATTTATTCGGAAGGAAGGAGCTGACTTTGATCTTACGCGCATTGAACAAAAGACAAGTTTCAACAACCTGGTATCTTATGTAGATAAAGAAGCAGAGCGCAGATTAGTAGCTGCACTTTCAAAAATATTTCCGCAGGCGGGTTTCATTACGGAAGAAGGAACTGTTGAACAATCTAAACATAGCGAGTATAACTGGGTAATCGATCCGCTCGATGGCACTACTAATTTTTTACACGGGCTCCCAATCTTTGCCATCAGCATCGGCTTAACTCGTAACAACCAAACTATTCTGGGCGATGTATACCATATCATACGCAAAGAATGTTTTCATGCTATTGAAGGCGGGCCCGCTTATTGCAACGATAAAGTAATTAAAGTATCGGCTGTACCAACCCTTAACGAAAGTCTGCTCGCAACAGGGTTTCCGTACTATCATTCTGAAAAGAAAGATGTATACCTCGATATCATTAAAGAATTTCTGGAGAAGTCGCATGGTATACGCAGGCTCGGCAGTGCTGCTATAGACCTGGCATACGTTGCGTGTGGACGACTGGAAGGTTTCTTTGAATATAATCTCAATGCCTGGGATGTAGCCGCGGGTACATTCATTGTACAACAGGCAGGAGGAAAAGTTACCGACTTTAAAGGTGGCAACAATTTTGTTTTTGGTGGCGAGCTTTGTGCGGGCAACAACTTCGTACACGGTGAAATGCTCAACCTGATCCGATCAAAGTGGCATTGATCAATCCTATATCAAGCTGATCAATCGATACTATATATAGCTGATGTGTCATTTCCCGGCACATCAGTTCTTCTTTCTGCAAACACTCCTTAAATCAAATTATAAATAATCTGATATGTCGCATTTAAAACCAAAACTGCTTTACAAAACTCTCCCGCTTTTCATGTTGCTGATTATACTCAGTAACATTTTATCTGCGCAGGATAAGTTAACCCAAAAGATACCGGTAGATCCTGGTGTGAAGATCGGCAAACTCAGCAACGGCATCACTTACTATATACGCAAGAACCAGAAGCCCGAGAAGAAAGTAGAACTTCGTTTGGTAGTGAATGCCGGTTCCATCCTGGAAGATGACGACCAGCAGGGGCTCGCCCACTTTACCGAGCACATGGCGTTTAACGGTTCTAAAAATTTCAAGAAGAACGATCTCGTATCATTCCTTCAATCTATAGGGGTAGAATTCGGAGCTGACCTCAATGCTTATACGAGCTTTGACGAAACGGTATATATATTACCGATTCCAACCGACAAGAAAGAAAATATAGACAAAGGCTTTCAGATACTGGAAGACTGGGCCAGCACGGTGGCATTTGAAAATGCAGAGATCGACAAAGAACGTGGTGTAGTATTGGAAGAATCGCGACTCGGCAAAGGCGCACAGGAGCGCATGCAGAAAGTATATTTACCCAAACTGCTGGAAGGCTCTAAATATGCAGAGCGTTTACCAATCGGTAAAGATGATATATTGAAAGGGTTCAAGTACGATGCTATCAAACGTTTTTATAAAGACTGGTATCGCCCGAACTTGATGGCTGTTGTTGTGGTGGGTGATATTGAAGTTGCCGATGCAGAGAAATATATCAAAACACATTTTGAGAAAATAAAGAATCCATCGAAAGAGCGTGTGCGCGTAGAGCCATCGGTACCGGCTCGACAAAAATCAGAAGCCGTAGTAGCTACCGATAAAGAGGCCACCAACCACGTAGTACAGATATACTATGCTACACAGAAAGCCACTGACGAAATTCTTGTAAGCGACTACCGCGCCTACATGGTTCGAAATTTATTTACCAGTATGCTGAGCCAACGCATGCAGGAGCTTACACAATCTGCCAACCCTCCGTTTATCTATGGCGGCAGCAGTCTCAGCGGATTTGTTCGCGGCTATGAAGCGTATGCCTCGTATGCCGTGTTGGGTAAGGGTGGCGTTGAGCCGGCTCTGAACGCTATCATTCTTGAAAACGAACGCGCGCGCAAATTCGGTTTTACAGCAGCTGAACTTGATCGTACGAAGAAGACGATGATGAAGGGCATGGAGCGTGCGTATAACGAACGCGACAAAACAGAATCTGAAAACTTTGTACAGGAATATATTAATAACTTCCTGGAGAAGGAACCTATACCGGGCATTGAAACTGAATATAGTTACTACCAGGATTACCTGAACACGATATCGCTGGAAGAAGTAAATCAATATGCCATTAAGACTATACCGGCTACCAGTGCAAATAAACTGATTGTTCTTACCGGTCCTGACAAAGCAGCTTTCGCAATTCCTACCAACGCAGAGTTACTCGCGTTAACGGAAGCAGCCGGCAAACAAGAAGTAAAAGCGTATGAGGAAAAAGCAGTAGCCACTGCGTTGATGGAGAAAGCACCCAGCCCGGGTAAGATCACTGCTGAAAAAGAAAACAAAGTATTGGGCACAACAGAGCTCACGCTTGGTAATCATGTAAAAGTCATTCTGAAACCTACTGATTTCAAGAATGACCAGGTCGTATTTGCAGCATCACGTTTTGGAGGACAGTATTTATATAGTGCAGACGAGCGTAACAATGCTGAATTTGCTTCGGTGGTTGTATCGCAGATGGGTGTCGACCAATTTTCTCCGGTTGATCTTCGCAAAGTACTCGCGGGTAAAACAGCCAGTCTCTCACCACGCATCAGCGCTATAGCAGAGTCATTAAATGGCCAGTCAAGCGCTGCTGATATAGAAACACTTTTGCAACTGGCCCATTTATACTTTACCAAGCCCCGCAAGGATGATGAACTCTTTCAATCGTTTATTACCAAGCAGCAGGCAATGTATCAGAACATGACGGCCGATCCGCAGTATACTTTCCAGGATTCTATATTCCATATACTCTATAAAAATCAACCGTGGGCACCGCGTGTTCCAAAAGCCGAGATCTTTGCCGGCATTAACGAACAACGTGCACTGGATATATATAAAGAACGCTTTGGCGATGCAACAGGCTTTACGTTTGTAATTGTAGGTGCATTTGATCTCGCGAAAATCAAACCGCTTATAGCAAGCTATATTGGCAGTCTGCCGGCAAGCGGAAAGACTTCCAACTTCAAAGATGTAGGTCTGCGCCCGGTGCAAGGACCACTGAAAAAAGAAGTGCGTAAAGGAACGGAGCCCAAGAGTTTCATTCGCATGTTCTGGAATGGACAAGCTCCTTATTCGGATAGTGAACAGCTAAAACTTTCTGCGATGATCGAAGTATTGAACATCAAGTTAATCGAGTCGCTGCGTGAAGACTTAAGTGGTGTATACGGTGGCGGCATGTTCGGAAGCCTGAATAAATTCCCGTATAACAATTTCGCGATCGGAGCGAGCTTCCCCTGCGGACCTGAAAATGTAGACAAGCTTATTGCTGCAGCACATACCGAGATCGACAAAATAAAAACCAACGGCCCTTCGGAAGCTGATCTGAACAAAGTAAAAGAAACCTGGAAGCAGCAGTACGAGGTAAATATTAAAGACAATAACTTCTGGGCACGTCAGCTCATACAAAGTATTGAATATGGAAGCGATGCCGCCAATGTATTGAGTTACGAAAAACGCATTGCGGCACTCACACCGAAAGATGTTAAAGATACAGCCGCTAAATACCTCGATCCTAAAAACTACGTACAGGTAGTTCTATACCCCGAGAAATAACACAAGCTATAGGTATAGTATATAAATAAAAAAAAAGAAGCCGGTAATGATGCCGGCTTCTTTCTTTATATAACAAGAGTTGTTCCGCTTAGAAGTAAAACAGCAGGTTGATTGTACCGCTCAGGTTATCAAGGCCGATACCCATAGAGGTTACGCCACCATTTCTGTATTCGTCCACCTTTACTTCGCGTGTGCTTACACTCGCAGCGTCCCAGATTTCAGCTGTAGTTAC
>DJFR01000142.1:0-2547 GCA_002432545.1 Flammeovirgaceae bacterium UBA5867
CCAGTTGTTATCATTGATAGTACCCACACCACCCAATGCTGAGAAAGAAACTCCACTTGCTCCTTTGGTAGTCATAAATCGAAGTTGACGATCTCCAGAACCACCACCGTAGGTTTCATACATAAAGCAAAAACCTTTGGATGCAGAAATTGCTGTGCTCGATACGATAACACTTCTCGCGCTCAGATCATTTATCTTGACAAAAGCGGATATTGTGAACTTACCAGTATTGTGAATAAATGAATGCCTGTCTTTTGAATTCGGTATATCTATATAATCGTTTGTGGTAAAATTATAGGCACTGGCACTATTACCCTGCGAGTCGGTTGTTAACTGAGCACCATATACTACGCCATTAAGACCATCCGTTACAGCATCCGATGCATTACCGTTAAAGGTATAGGAACCTACGAGACTGGCATTCGATAATATACTCTCAGTATTACCTGTACCAAGCTCTTCATTGTAGGCCAGGTTCATTCCAAAAAAATCACCAGCATCATCATTGGTAGATCCATCATTATTCAACTGTGAATTATTCATTGAAGTAAGCCAGCCGCGAATGTTATAGCGATAGTCAACGGATTGCATCGGTGCTGATCCGTTTACACTATGAAGACTTTTATCTACTAATTGACCAAGTTCATTGTACTCATTGGAAGCCAGAAGAATATTAGGCGGAGCATCAAGACCATGATACGTTTTTAGCAGTCGACCGGCATGATCGTATACAAAACGTCTTGTAATAGTATGACTTGAATTTGCAAATGATGCTCTAACACCAGCCACTGATGCAAGAGCATTAAAGCCGACATCTACCAATAAAGGTGAATTAGAAGAAGCTTGAGTTACAGTCTGTCCCGCAGGGTAAATCTCTTGACCATTTCGAAAATACTTAATGGCAGTACCAGTACGCTGTATCCTGAATATATCACCAGCACTATATATTCCCACATCTTTTTTCGGACTGCCGCCCTCGTATATCGCCACAGTACCATTGTTTTTTAGATATATAGCATATCCAATAGTATTGTAGTGTGCATTGGTATTTTGAGAAGACAAACCAATCATTCTATAGGTATCAAGTTCGGTTGCCATAAACTCGACCCAGCCATCTTGCCCCGCTGCTAAAGATTGCACAGATGCTGCTCCTGAGAGTCCCCATGTGCTACTGGAAGATGTACTTTTTAGGATATTACCCGAAAAATAGCTGGTAACAAGGTCCGTCCAGAGTATGTCACTTTCCGTATGCAAGAATTTTGTTTGGAGAGTTTTACCCACGAAGTCATAAAGCATAGAAGTTCGGTCTGAACCACCCTTATAATTATCGCTGATGGTTTGAATAACTCTATACTTATCATCATAATAGTTCACAGACTTCAGCCATGTATACCCTCCGGTAACACCGCCATCCAATACCTTTACTTTAGTGCCCGTAACCTGACCGATAACACTCGCAAATGCATTAGAAGGTTGATTATATAAATATCCATTAACCGTTTCACTTAAACCATCACTAAGATAATCATAGCCATTACCGAAATAGCTTTTGAAAGTATAATTATCATAGTAAGTAACTGTCAGGTATCGATTCGCATCAACAGTCTTCGCTGTGGTTACTGTAGGATATGATAGATTACTATAGCTATGAATACTTTTATTGACAGCACCAATATAGGTTTCTCCATACTTTGCCCAGCTTTTGGCATAGTGATTATTAATACCAAGCTGCATCTCTGCCAGAGTAAGCCCGGCCGTAGTATCTTTAATGCCTGTCGCTATAGGACGATTCAGTTCATCATACTTCGTGAACGTCCATAAATTATTAATGCGCTGATTTCCATCCTGCGTAAGCACTAATCGGTCGCGATTGTCGTATACCATATAGACGGCTTCAGCTCCCGGCACACGCTTTTCGATCATACGCTTGCGCCCGTCATACTTATACTGAAATGCCCAGTTAGCCATGTCGGTAATTGTCACAACATAGGCATCTGCACTGGAATGAATTTGCCTGCTTAATTCTGGAGGAAAAATATACCGAAGGTTATCCAAACGATCATAAATATAGTATGTTAATGCCCAATCCGCTGTGCTATTCAAATTTGTAAAAGCTGAACCAACCTGTACTTTCTTTAGTACAACCTGCCCTTTCTTATTCGTATACTCACGCACCGCATGACCATTCTCGTCCACAGTAACTTTAACATATAACTTACCGGTACTATAATAGCCTCCTGCCTCAATTACTCCATTGCTGGCTGCATAGCGTACAGGCATACCGTTGGCGTCAATTTGCCATGCAATGATTTTTTCGTCAGTGGCAGATACTCCGGCACCATAACTATTTACCAGATAATCGTACTGTATATACTTATCTTTTCCGTTGGGATTATCCGGGCCACCAGTTGCCCAGGCACTACCAGGCTGATAAGCCTTTACTACGCGGTTCAAAGGTGAGGCTTCAAACACAGTTTCAGCAAAGGGTTTGGCATCATCGGTTACCTTGTCGCCAGTACCATTGCTATAAAACGTTGAATGTGACGA
>DJFR01000142.1:2576-11387 GCA_002432545.1 Flammeovirgaceae bacterium UBA5867
CGACCAAGTCCATCAAAATACTCAACCGACTGGCCTAACGCATCAGCATTTAAATTCTGTAACTGTACCACATTAGTAACACTTGGTTCCTGAGGTATATTTTTGATTATATAATTCAGATCCTGTTCATCAGCACCACCAGCTACTTGCAAGGGTATAGATATACCTTCACCATAAACTCCGCTGCGTGTAACCACTACAGTATAAGATGCTGGTTCATTCACGGTCAGAGTAGACCCGGTGCCAACAACAACATTATTTCGTTTCCAGGTACAGCTGGTATATACTTCATTAACAACAAGCGTAATCGTTTTACGCAAGGCTACAACAGCCGGCATATTGTTCTGAACTAATACTTGTGGGTCGTTCAGTACCGTAACAATAACATCTTTTTTCACAGCACTCTCACAGGTTCCATTAACTGCCGATACTTGAAAAGTAGTTGTTGCTGTTAAAGAAGGTTGATAGGCTGCTGTACTCACGCCAGTAATTACTCCCGAGGGTCCATACCAGCGATAAGCAGTTGCACCTGCTACTGTATTAACAGAAACAGACGCTGCACTATTTTTAAAAGCCACAGCATCAGTTGCTGTTGTCGGGGCTGCAGGAGTATTCGTAACTGTTACGTTCGCAGAGGCAGAATTTGTACTCCAGCATCCGGCAGAACTTCGCGCACGTAAATAATAAGTACCTGACGTTACAACTTGATAAGTCAAGGCTGCATCAGTAGTACTCATTCCTTGCGCATCCGTTCCCTGCCAAAACCACGATACACCCTCCACTCCGGCCAATCTTGTCAATGTCTTCGCATCACAGGTATTAGCGGAAACTGTAAACGCAGAAGGAGTCGCAGGAGGATGGTTAACAGTTACGGTCACTTGAGCATATCCGCTACTCCAACACTCATCAACATTTGTACTCTTCGCTCTTACGTAGTAAGTACCACTTGTTGTAGCAGTATAACTTGAAGTTGCATTACTTACATTTAACGTTTCAGGTGCAGTTAACCAATACCACTGCACACCACTCGGTGGCGTTGCAGTATAGGACACTGTTTTGTCACCACATAAATTAGAACTGGTATTAAAAGTAATGGAAGGATTAGCCGGTGGAGTACTGCAATTGACATATATATTCAATTGAGCCAAACTCGTTGAACCATTCAAAAATATAACTTGATCAGCTCCAGGCTCAAGTCCTCCCCACCGAATGACAACAGAATAAGTAGAACCACTTTGGCTTGACGATACAATAGTCGCAGCTTGTTTAGCAGTGGCCCACCGCGGATTACTGATTGAACTACCGGTAAAGGTATACGTTGCCGTCTGTCCCTTGGTAACAAAAGTTGGTCCGCTGATTACAGATTGAGCAACAGAAGCAAAAACAGATATATAGAGAAGTATACCAGTTAGTGCGTATCGAACGAAAGTGTTCATAAAAATCAGAATATCTTTAATGGTAATTAATTATTCGCCCTTGTAGTGATATTTGTAATGAGAAACAATGTTACCATCTACATCTCGCAGTACTTTCAAGCGCCCGTTGGTATCATACTCATAATAAACAGGATTACTATTAGCATCAGAAATAGATGACACACCTACCAGAGGTTTATAGGTATAGCTCGTCATCTGCGCGCCTTCCGGGCAAAGACGCAAATCATCAATCACGTTATTACCTGAAGCTGTTAATGAAACAGAAGCTACATTATCAAATAGAAGCTCGTAATAAGTCCAGCTGCCTTTCTGCCGAGTAAGCACAACCGTTCCGGCCGATGCAAGTGGACCATTTTGCGACCAATACGATACTATGTACTTGCCAGCTGTTAAGCCGCTGGAAGCGAAAATATTTCCACTTGTAACAGTGTAACTTTTTATACCGGTAAATGCTGTAGTAGTATTGACCTGTCCACCGGTTATACTCCAGTTACCAGAATTCGAAGTCTCAAAACTGGCAAAGGCTATATCCTTGTTCAAGGCGTTTTTCACCAAAGCAATCACATATTGATTATCATAGTCCCATATATAGCTTTGAACTATATTATCTGTTCCCTGCGCTTCAGCGACCGCCCCTCCCTGATATGCTCGCAGCATAGCTTTTGTTACGTAGGCATTATAAGGAGAAAATATAGTTTTAGGAGTACTCGTGGACGGAATAACTCCCGTAGCACGATTAGAAAAATTGAAATTGGCAATATCGATGCCCGTAGCAGTCTCCACTTGCTTTACACTTGCAAGCAACCCTTTCCCATCATTGTAATAATTGAGTAATTGTCCGCTTACTATGGTGGGCGTGCCGGAGGCATCCTGTCTCAAAGAAACGCTTTCAATCGGTGCAGAGATGTTATTGGCGGTAACTAACGCATCAATGAATGACGTACCTGAAGTATAGTCTTGCGGGTAGCTTATTACACTGATCTCTTTCTCATTGTGATCAGTAGTTTTAATAATCCTATTGGGTAACAAGTGCTGTGAATTATCATAATAGTATTCAGTCTCCGTAGTAACGACCTTATCATTACTATAACTAGCAATTGTATTCTTTTTTAAGGTAATATATTCACTACCTTGATCGTAATATGAAAATACAACTTCGTCCTCTGGTGCATTGATAGGTCTTACTGTTGAACCTTCTCCACTAGGTATACCAGCATCGAACAGAACGGCACAACGTACGTTTTGAATGATACCAGACAAAGAACTTGCCTGATATTCATTCGTTTCACTCAATAGCTGTGTATAACTCCCATCTGTATTTCTGCGATTCACAGATTTACCCAGCAACAATCCTCGCTTCCAGTCATAGCTACGAGGCGGAGCATAGGGAAATTTATAATTTGCCTGCGTGCCATCACTATACCATTGCGGAGCCGTCTGAGTTGGTGGTTGCTGTAGGGGGTGTCCTTCAATAATATTGGAATGAAAGCCTATATCCGGATATGTTGCAGGTGAAGTATAGAAGAAAGCTGTATAGCCATTCTCACTACGCACCCCATTTGTGGCAATTGCGTATTCTCTCATAATAACATCACTATATCCAACAGGAGCTCCTTGTGTATTGGATAGAGGATAATTGGAATTCGAACTTAACACATCATAGTCACCAAGTGTATAAGAGCTAAGCACACTCCCTTGTAAATTCCAGCATAGGTATTGCTTTCGAAGACTACGATATGAAAGGCCCCATACAAGATAGCCAGGAGAATATCCAAATTCCTTCCGCTGAACATTGCCCGTCAAAAAATCAGTATCAGTTATCCGCTTGATCCGGGCTCCGCCTATCGATGTAAGTGAGTTACCTGCCACGCTGGTAACATTATCATACGAAAGTATAGTAACTGTATAGGTTTGCCCTGATGCAGCGCTGGTCGTGTCATACGAGCGCATTGTTTTGATTTTATAAGTTCCATTCGGCAAATTCGGACAACTATAAAAGCGGGTGGCNNGAAGCTTCAATAAAATTCTCAGTCTTCAGATAGACAGTAGTGCCTGACTGCAGGTAGTTCACGGTGAACGAAGTCACTTCTGAATTATGTAATCCATAGTCAACTTGTACACTACGCTCAGGATTTGTCTCGATATTATAAGAACCAGCATATTCAGGAAAATTAGTCAGAGAAGATAAAATAGCACGGTGCGCCTCGAATTCCAGCTCCGTTGTTCCACCCGTAGGGTACGTTATCTTACGCAGCATTCCTTGCTTGCCGAAGTCAAAGTTTGCCTCACGCTCCTCACCCAAAATGACCTGGCCATTTGTTAATGTGGTTTTGCTAGGCAAAAGAGTCAGGATTCCATTATCAGTACGATTATAAAACCCCCAATGATCCTGAGCCTTAGAATAGCGGGAGGGTAAACCTTTATCATGTATATAGTCAAATGAATAGGCACTCTTACCAGTTTCTTTTACTGATAATAACATAAACCGTGCATCCATCTCAGCAGGGCATGAAACACTTTCTACAGGTGTTATAGTTGTCCCTATCATATACCCGTATTTAAAAACGAATTCTTTTACTATGATTCCTTGATTATCAGAAACAACGATCTTATCTAGCCATTCTTCACCAGGTAAATCACAACGATTTAAAGTTGATGGAAAGAATTCGATAGAACCATTACCAAAAATTATTTTGCGAAGTCTTTTTTGATTAAACAGATGCCGAACTAAGTATGTAGAGGTTGTGCTGCTGGTATTAGCATTACAAGGATTTGATGCGCCCGGCAAAAGCTCTGTTTTACTCTGCCCGATTGGCATCTGTGTACTATATGGAGCATCATCATACTGAAAAGTTATACTTTCGTAAGTATCTGATGAGATTATTTTAGTTAGGTGCCAAGCCGAATTGTGAGTATTATTGCTTGCCTGCAGAGGTTGTTCTGTTACCTCCATCGCCTCAAAATAATACTGGGTGCCGTCTGTAGATATAACCTTCCAGCCACGTATACCTTCCATCGTGCCTGGAGTATAAGGTTGTCCGTATTGCCCTAGAGGTAATATCTTAACAGGCTGATACGGAACGGTAAACGCGGTAGCCTGTTGTGTTAATAAGAATTTACCAGAACCTCCTGGAAAATTGAGCATGTACTCGTCCGATTCGAGGTCAAGCAATCCCTTACCTGCATTATAGTAATCTGTTATATTAAGTCCTTCCGCAGTTAATGTTTTACCATGTGTAAGATAGCCAACGGAAAGCATGTCATCCTGCAACCCACGTTCATTTCGCACAATACTGCCTCCGGCATTTAATGCCCATCCGAGACCGACCCATGAAGCAATCTCTGAAACCTTGATACCACCGGCATGGTAACTTACTTTGATGGGAATCTTTAATTTTCGCTGTTCAATCGTATACAACGGAACTTCAACAGTCGGAATACCGGTGTAGTAACTCACCGGAACATTACCAAACTTGCCAAGTGATGCCGCATTGGGCGACACCGGCACAAAATTCATGAAATCGCTTTGCTGACTGTAAACATTAAACGCTAAGACGAGAAACACGCCTAGCAAAACAGAACGGAGTTGCATATGCAATACGGCAGATTAGGATGATTTAACTACTAATACAGAACTTCGACTGCAATATATGTTAAAATAGCGAACGTAAAAAACCTGAGCACTGCAAAGTTTGGTCAGATTTTTTGAGTTTCCGATACTTAATTAATATCATCGCAGAATGCCGCACCAGCGATGATTTTGTGGTCGCTACGCTAACACCGGAAAAACTAACACAAGCTGGAGGTTATAGGTATATCAATGCCCGAAGGCCGGAGTTATATAAAGATATACTTGGAAAAGCACATGAAGCTGAGCAGAAAGTTGTCTGGGTGTAGAACGTCAAATAACACAATCAGCATCTGACTGTATCAAATACTTTTGTCAATTATTAACGGAATGTTGAAAAATGGCTAAATACTTACAAGATATCTATATCGATGGACCGCGACCGCCCTTTTCGTTTTCAAAACAAGAGGAAGAAAAATTCTATAGTGAGGCTAAGTACTTATGGAGCTCTCTACGCCTCATTGAGGATCTATACAACTGCAATTTTCCAAAAAAGTACGCAACACATGATAACTTATGGAGAATGTTTGTACGAATAACGGCCGATCCAAACTTAGATGTAACCCAACCTGGATTTGAGAATTGGTTTTACCTGGATCTTGAACAACTAAAAACACTTGACGAAACCGAAAGGAAAAAACTTCTTTTTAAAAAAGTTGCCAATCAAATTATTTCTATCTGCAAACATGCTAACTACTCTTTTACTGAGTTTGAAAAATCAATAAAAATAATTGAAGACAAAAATATTGTATTCGATGAGCTTCATAAAAAAGCTAAGAGTTCTACAGACAGAAAACACAAAGCGTATATCTGGCGAAAATATACTGAGTTTGAAAACGCCACGTATATAAAAGTTACCAATAAGGCTGACGAAGTCGTACTGTTTAAAAAAATTGCTGATCAGAAGTTTAGTGCTTTTGATAGAATTGCATGGCAGGATAATGAAACAATTCTGGTTTACGAATTAAATCACTATAACGGAGGCTACAAAGAGGCGGATGATTACTACAAGATATCGCTCGATGGCACAATTGAATATATACCACAAACGCGAGAAGGGATTTGCTATTACGGTATTCACCTACTGGACAACCCGGAAACGTTCGACAAGGGACTTGAGTATATTAAAACTGCTGAACAAATGGGACACGGAAAAGCAAAAAATATCCTTTTGAATCTTAAGATTAATCCCAACCAAAGAGATATAAAGGTTTTGATGCAGTTACCTGATAAACGTCAAATGGACCAGCTTCGAAGAGCTGGCAATTCACTATAGAAACTACCCTCCCCTATAAACCTGAGGCGCCACACCAAATTTCTTTCGAAAAGCAATCGAAAAATTATTGGCATGTTCGTAGCCGATTTCGTCTGATACTTCGGTTATGGATTTATCGGTGTTGCGTAGCAGGAAGCCGGCAAATTCTAGTCTGCGGTCGTGTATATATTTGATGGGCGATGTATCGAACAATTTCCGAAAACCGTATTTCAATTTGAATTCGTTTATACCAAACTTGCGAGAGAGATCGGTGAGACTTGTCTCATCGCGGTAGCTTTCGGTTAGAAATTCATATATAGCCATGAGTATATCGCGATCGCGACTGGTAATTTTAGCATCTTTAGGTGCTGGCTTGTTGCTCACAGCATAATGAAACTGACAGCACTGCAACATCATCAACGCTTTTAGCTGTGCCGTTATATACATATCGCGCATGCCATTCTTAAAAGGACAATGCAGTATATTATGCAGTACACCTTGTACACCGGCATCCATGGGTTGCCGTGCGTTGATGGTATTGAACTCTTTACGATTCAGAATTTTCTCGGTGAGTAAATTTCCCTCCATAACACCATCAAGCAGAAGTGTATTATAGAATGCTTCATCGAGAACAAATGTCACATCGTGTTGCCGCATGCGTTCGTCTACCAGACTACGACAATCATACATATTGAAATAGTTAATGGACTGGTGATTGCACGGCAACAAGAATGGATTATACTTATCGCGATAAGCAGAGTAACCACCAAACTGAAAGATCATGGTGATACAAGGCTCTCTCCGTGTAATCGGAATAGTGAGCAGGGCACCCTGGTTGATATACTCATGCTGCAACAATGAAAAATTCTGATAGCGTGTTACCTGGCAATCGAATTTTCCAAGTCCGTTCTGTACGCGGATGTTGTCAGTTTTACCGCTCATCAGGACGGAACTCAACGCATGCTCGAGTTCGCCTTTTGTCTTTATAGCCTCCATCATGATTTAAAGCATAGTTAAACGAATAACACCCCAACAGGTTAAGAGTAAAATGTCAACTATTTAATGACACTTTAGAAGTAAAACTCAAAATACTTTTCGCATAAGCTTTCGTCCGTTTAGCATAGGCCGGGGGTTTAGAGGTCTGGTTAATTTTGTAAAAAAAAAAAATTAAACCTCGAATGAAAACAACAACAGAAACTCTCCCTGCATTTGACTTGTCCAAAGTAGAAGCTTTTGCAGAACAGGTTATCATGGATATGTCTGCTACCATGGGTTCGGCCATGACACAGCTCGGCCATAAGCTTGGCCTGTTCAAAGCGATGCACGGTGCCGGATGGATCACGCCACAACAACTGGCCAGTAAAACCGGAACACATGAACGCTACGTACACGAGTGGCTTAACTGCATGGCTGCCGGGAAGTATATATACTATGCTCCGGAAACGAAAACATACCAATTACCCTTTGAGCATGGTCTGGTACTCGCAGAACCAGAGAGCCCGGCATACCTAACAGCAGGTTTGGATATACCTGCCACGGTATGGGCGGAAGAAGAAAAACTGGTAGCCGAATTTAAAAGCGGCAAGGGCTTGGGCTGGCATCAGCATGCACACAAATTATTTTTCGGAACGGAGGCTTTCTTTCGTACAGGCTATAAAGCACATCTCGTTGATGCCTGGATTCCGGCACTGGACGGAGTGAAAGAAACACTGACAGCCGGAGGAAATATAGCAGATGTAGGTTGCGGCCACGGTGCATCATCTTTACTCTTGGCTAAAGCATTTCCCAATAGTCATGTATTCGGATTCGACTATCACAAAGAATCTATACTGGTGGCACGTCAGCGTGCGCAAGAGCAGGGCATCGGCAATGTAACGTTCGAAACCTGTACAGCCGAAAATTACCCAACCATCGGGTATGATCTTATTTGTTTTATGGATGCCTTCCATGATCTCGGTCATCCGAGTCGTGCTGCCATATATGCATTGCAGGCGCTGAGTAAAACAGGTACGCTGATGTTGGTTGAACCGCTTGCCGGCGATCGTGTAGAAGATAACCTCAACCCCATCGGTCGCATGTATTACGCAGGCTCAACAGCACTTTGTGTACCACACTCTCAGCACGATGGTGGTGAATGTCTCGGAGCACAGGCAGGTGGCGCCAAACTTTTTGATATACTCCATAAAGCAGGGTTCCAAAATGTTCGTACCGCTACCAAGTCGCATGTAAATATGATCATCGAAGCCAAACGTTAATCTATACATGAAGACAATTCGCGCTATAGCAGGCAAACTTCCGGATATATCCGGAGTTTGTCTCTCCTTCTTATGCATGATTCATTGCGTAGTTACACCACTGGCTGGCACGATCATCGTGCTATATCAACACGATCATCGCTTTCATCAGATTATACTCGGTATAGGACTTGTGCTATCGTTTCTTACACTGCGCAACAACGCCAACAAAAAATGGCGTCTGCTTACCATCCTTTG
>DJFR01000142.1:11462-16395 GCA_002432545.1 Flammeovirgaceae bacterium UBA5867
CTCACAGCTCACACCTCAAAGCTCGCAGCTTATCTCGCTCGCTTTGGCACGGTAAATCTGAACACAGAGCCTTGTCCTTCTTCGCTTTCAACCCAGATGTGTCCTCCGTTCTTCTCTACAAATTCTTTGCATAGAATGAGTCCGAGACCGGTACCTTTTTCATCAGCTGTACCTTTGGTCGTATGTTTTGTATCGATGCGAAAAAGTTTATTCATCACATCTTTACTCATCCCAACACCGGTATCAGCAATGGAAACCACCACGGAGTCTGCCTGCGGTTGAACGTTCACGGTAATCTTTCCGTCAGCAGGAGTAAATTTGATAGCGTTAGCTATAAGATTACGCACAACGGTGTTGATGGAGTTTCTGTGTGCAAAGATCATCTGCTCGTGTGCACTCGCATTCTCCAGTGTTATCTTTTTACTTTGCGCCTGCGCGGTGAGTAAATCTTTATTCTCTTCCAGTAAGGTATGTATATCAAATGTCTCCGGTTTAAATTCAATCTTGCCGGTTTGTGAACGCGACCATTCCAGCAAATTCTCCAGCAAGGCAAAAAGATTCTTCAAGGATTTATCAAGATCTTTTGCCAGCATTCTGATCTCATCTTTACTCAGACTATCGGTATGATTAATCAGCAAACCCGAAAAAGATGTAAGTGAATTCAACGGTCCTTTTAAATCGTGACTGATAATCGAGAAGAATTTATCTTTCGTAGCATTCAGATCCTGTAATGCTATATTTTGTAATTGTACTTTATCGTTAGCTTCCTGTAAAACTTTGTTGGAGCGTTTCTTAACGATATATAGGTATGTTACCAAAACAACAATGATACAGCCTAAGCCAATGAGACCGAATAGTACATTTCTGAATTTCTTCTGTGCTGCAATTTCTTTTTCACGTTGGATACGATCGATTTCCAGTTTATCGATCTGTGTCTCCTTCTTACCCAACGCATAGAGATCGTCCTGACTGAGTACTTGTTGTACATTTCGCTCATTCACTATAAAATCATGAATGTTCAGATATTGATCTTTATATTTCAGCGCCTTCTTAAAATCACCAAGAGACTGATAACACAAGCTCAGATACTCATAACTCTTCCGTATCTGTTCTTGTGCCTGCGAAGCCTGTGCAGCGTCCAACGCGAGTTGTAAATTGGCAGCAGCACGCTGGTAGTTTTTCTTCCTATAGTATAGAACGCCTATGTTGTTATAAGACTCGGCAATGCTACGTTTATCTTTTAATGCCTGGCGTATTTCAAGTGCAACAATGTGGTTGGCGAGTGCCTTTTCATCGTTCTTCATCAGGTGGTATAACTCACCGATATCATTGAGGGAAGCAGCCTCACTTTTCTTATCCCGAATCGAGCGGCTGATTGCCAGTGCTCGTTTGTGACTTTCCAACGCTTCTACATATTTACCTTGCTGCGAAAAGAGATGTCCCAGATTAAATAAAGCTTCAGCTTCTATCTTGGGCTGATTCAATTGGTCCTCATACTTCAGCACCAATTCATAATTCTCAAACGCCTCATCAGGCTTTCCAAGTTTCGCATGTACCCTTCCAAGTTTATTCAGGATCATTACAAATACACGTGGATCCTTAAACGGTTCGCTGATCGTAAAAGCTTCCTTCAGCAAATTAGCACTCTTGCCATAGTCACTTACTTCTTCAAAAACCTGAGCCCGGGCCAGGCACGTAAATATTTTTTCATGGTTAAGATTCAGGGAGTCTTCCAGTGCAAGTGCCTGGATAAAAAAATCCATTGCTGTTTCAACGTCATGCGTGCGCGTCAGATGTAGCAACCCTGCTTCCATCAATGCTTTTACTTCAGCTGTTTTGTTGCCTGTCCGTTTTGATTCTTGTAACTTAAGTGTGGCTTGCTCCAGTTCCTTCTCCACGGGCTTGCGCTTGCGCGGCTGAAAAAAACTTTCATACCAGTCAATGGAACTACCGGGAGCATCCTGTGCTGTTACCTGTTGCAGACTGAGCACGAAGAGCATAATGCAACCTGAAAAAAAACGTATCGAAAAGGGCATTAGCAGATTTTCTCCAAAAGTGTCGAAAAAGTAAGAGTATATAAATGGAAGTTACCGCTAAATATTACACCTCGTCTGACTGACCGCGCGCAAAGCGGGCAAAATGTGATACAAACAGTTCATACGAGGACAATGAACACCCGATTTGTCCACGTTCCATTGTGTAAAGGCTGGTACACTATTTTACTCGGAATTCTAAGACCTATACCCTGACTATAAATTCTTACGATTATGCCCGCAAATAGAACTGAACTGGATGACAAGATTCACTGGTACAAGGATGCTGTGATCTATGAATTGCACATTAAAGCTTTTCGCGATGGAAATGGCGATGGCATTGGTGACTTTGATGGTTTGTTGGAAAAGCTTGATTACCTGAAGGACCTGGGTGTTACAGCTATATGGGTGCTCCCCTTCTACCCTTCGCCTCTAAAGGATGATGGCTACGACATTGCTGATTACTACAGCATCAACCCTGCGTATGGTAATATTTACCAGTTCAAACAGTTCCTCAAAGAAGCACACGATCGTAACCTTAAAGTTATCACCGAGCTCGTCATCAATCACACATCCGATCAACATCCGTGGTTTCAACGCGCACGCAGATCCCCGAAGGGTTCTGACTATAGGAATTACTATGTATGGACTGATGATCCGAAACAGTATAAAGATGTACGCATCATCTTCCAGGATTTCGAAACCTCTAACTGGACGTGGGATCCGGTGGCGCAACAGTTTTACTGGCATCGCTTCTTCTTTCATCAACCCGATCTGAATTATGATAATCCACTGGTACAGCAGGAAGTTTTTAAAATTCTCGACTACTGGTGCGAGATGGGTGTAGATGGTTTCAGACTGGATGCTGTACCTTATCTTTTCGAGCGTGAAGGCACCAATGGTGAGAACCTGCCGGAGACGCATGACTTTCTAAAGAAGCTTCGTAAACATATTGATGAAAAATACCCCGGTACGCTGTTACTCGCAGAAGCCAACATGTGGCCGGAAGATTCGGCATCATACTTTGGCGATGGCGATGAGTGCCAGATGAACTATCACTTCCCGGTAATGCCGCGTATGTTCATGTCATTACAAACGGAAGATCGTTATCCCATCACCGATATATTTGACCAGACGCCTGCTATACCTGAAACATGTCAGTGGGCTATATTTCTGCGCAACCACGATGAGCTTACACTCGAAATGGTAACGGATGAAGAGCGCGACTATATGTACCGGGTATATGTTAAAGACCCGAAAGCCCGCATCAACCTGGGCATACGTCACCGCCTCGCGCCACTGATGGGAAACAACCGGAATAAAATAGAATTACTCAATTACCTGCTTTTCTCATTGCCTGGCACCCCTGTGCTATATTATGGTGATGAGATAGGCATGGGCGATAATTTCTACCTGGGAGATCGTGATGGTGTGCGTACACCGATGCAATGGTCATCGAGTCGTAACGCTGGATTTTCGGAATGTAACCCACACAAGTTATACCTTCCGGTGATACTCGATCCGGACTATCACTACGAATCGGTTAATGTGGAAATTCAAAGCCGGAACACCTCATCATTACTATGGTGGATGAAGCGCATCATCAACAAGCGCAAACAATATAAAGCGTTCAGTCGGGGCGACATGAAATTTATACCCTGCGAAAATCCGAAGATACTTGCCTTCACCCGGAACTATAAGGATGAAAGTATCCTGGTGATCGTAAACCTGTCGCGCTATACACAACCGGCCGAACTGGACCTGAAAGAATTTTTAGGGTATGTTCCGAAGGAGATTTTCAGTAATAACAAATTCCCGATCATCAAAGATGATGGTATATATTTCTTCACATTGAGTGCACACGACTGCCAGTGGTTTGCACTGGATAAAGTACACCCGGAAATAGATCGCGCCAAAGAATTACCGCACGTTGCGCTTCGCGATTGGAAAGAAATTACCGGCAAGCGCTCGTTGGAGACTCTATCGCAAAGTATACTGCCCGACTATATGCTTAAGCTTCGCTGGTTCGGTGGTAAAGGCCGGGTGATTGAAAGCATGCAGGTTATTCAACATGCCACAATACCGCATGAAAGCAGCACGACCGTTATTCTGTTGATTGAGGTATACTATCAAAGTGGTCTCTCGGAAATATACCAGCTACCAGTTGCGTTTGGAAAAGACGCATTGGCTAGCAAATTACGCGAGAGCTGCCCGCAATCAGTTATCTGCAACCTGACGATAGGCGAAGAGCATGGTATACTATACGATGCGCTCTATGGTATAGATTACCAGTTAGCGCTGATCAACGGTATGGCAGCAAATCAGACTATAGGTTTACGCGACAGCGAGATTCGTTTCCACGCAAATCGGACATTAGAAAAATATGTAGGAGAACAGGAAGCTATAAAGCCACGTGTACTCGGTGGCGAGCAAAGCAACACATCGCTCACGTTCGATAATAAGTTCTTTCTAAAGCTATACCGCAAGGTTGACCGCATCATTAATCCGGATCTGGAAATTGCGCATTTCCTCACCGAGCATGCACACTTCCAGCACGTGCCTACTTTTGTAGGAGCAATCGAGTGGCGCTCAGGTAACGATGCTATTGTGCTCGGCATGATGCAGGAAATGGTTGAAAGCAACAGCGATGCATGGACCTATATGCTGGATCGCCTGGATGACTTCAATGAAAAAGTATTGTCACTGCCTGATGTGCCTAATTTACCACCGTTGCGTGGAACGATAACAGACCCGGTTGGCTATGAACAGGTGCCGGAGACGTTGAAAGAAT
Source organism: Flammeovirgaceae bacterium UBA5867 (assembly GCA_002432545.1). GTDB lineage: Bacteria > Bacteroidota > Bacteroidia > Cytophagales > Cyclobacteriaceae > Ohtaekwangia. The sequence continues at coordinate 16,287 of DJFR01000142.1, forward strand.
TGATTGATGCTACATTAGCAGAACGCGCCCAGCAGATTGGAATTCGTACGGGTGAAATGCACCTGGCACTGGCTTCCGGAAATTCATTGCCGGCCTTTGCTTCGGAAGA
>DJFR01000142.1:16410-18603 GCA_002432545.1 Flammeovirgaceae bacterium UBA5867
CGACACGAAGCCGAAGAAGTGTTATCCATGAAAGATGATATACTCAGGGCATTCCGGAATATATATAAACGCAAGATCGATGTGGTAAAGATCCGTATTCACGGTGATTACCATTTAGGACAGGTACTATTTACCGGTAAAGATTTTGTATTAACCGATTTTGAAGGTGAACCGGCCCGCAGCTATAGCGAGCGGAGACTGAAGCGATCTCCATTACGGGATATAGCCGGTATGGTACGTTCCTTCCACTATGCTGCGTATGCAAGTCTCTTCCTCGATAATCAAATCCGGAAAGAAGATTATAGCAGTCTGATTCCATACGTTGAGCAGTGGTATCACTATATGAGCGGCTTCTTCGTAAAAGCTTACCTCGAGACTGTAAAGGGAAGTGCATTTATTCCGAAGAATAAAGAAGACATGGACATTCTCATGAATACATTCCTGCTCGAAAAAGCGATCTACGAATTAAACTACGAACTCAACAACCGTCCCGACTGGGTAATTATACCTTTGCGGGGCATCAAAGCCATTATGCATTACGAAGAGCACCACGAGCTCGAAGAACTGGCGACAGTTTAGGATATACATATATATAAATAATGAGAAGCGAACTGATCGTTTCTCATTATTTATATATACGCTAATTGAAAGATTGTAAAATTGGAAGATTGAAAAACTTACACTGCATTTTTTCCTGCAACCAGAAGCCTGCAGCCAGTGGCCAATGTCTACTCATTCAAATCAACATGTTGCAATAGCGAAGGATTGGCCAGCCTGGTTGTGAACTCGGAAGTATAGTCTATGTCGATCTCGGCTTGCGTAAGTTTGCAATCCAGTACATGTCCACCGGTTGTTTTGTCGTTATCTATATAGTGAAAATGATATACCGGGCTATTCAAAACTTCAGCAGCTTTAGGGGTAAAGAAACCAACCAGTGTACCTTGCACAGATGCTCCTTCAAATGGAATTTCCTTTACATCCCTGATTGGTTTATAAGGACGGGTCTGCTCTTCAAATGATCTATATTGAATGGAAGCAAAATGTGCTCGGATACGAATCGCGGCAAAGGAATTCTGGGTAATTACCGAATCAAGTAACGATTCGAGTTCCGCCATAGTTAAAGGTCGTTTTATGAACAACTTTTTGTCACTGGCAAAAAACTTAACGGCAGCAAAAGCAATCTTGCTCGTCTTGGGCATAACATATGCTTTTCCGTTGGCAGGTATACTATAGGCAATTCCGTTCAGCAATACCAGTTCACCGGCAAGCCGTTCTTCACTGCCCAGTCCAAAGTTACCATGAGTCTTCAATTCATTAATCGTCATAACACCATCGTATTGTCCCTGGTGTATAGCTTCGTTGAGAGAAGCATAGTATAGATCATCGGACTGCGGGTTCATTCTCGGATCTGACCGGATCATCAGGACAGAACTCAACAGAACAAAAAAGAGTAAACGCATAGACAGCAGATTTATAGAGTTCAACGAGTATATATAAATCTTGTGCCTGTTATTCCACACAGCTATGGCGGTCGGCATACTTTTTTACTTCTGTTATGCGAACCAAAATACAAAACGATATGAAAAAGTATGCACACATCACGCTCCTGCTTATTGCTATAGCGCTCACAGCCGTTTCGTGTACCCAGAACAAACAGGAAGACAGTAAAGAAGAAGCCAAAGAAGCAAATAAAGAAACGTTCGCTGAAACTGANNTCACGCTCCTGCTCGTTGCTATAGCTATGATGGCCGTTTCCTGTAACAAGGCTAAAGAACAGGACAGTAAGGAAGAAGCTACTGAAGAAAATAAAGAAAAATTCGCGGAGACTGATCTGAAAGCGGACTGGGAATTTGCTGTTAAGGCTGCTGCCGGTGGATTACTGGAAGTCGAACTCGGTAAGCTTGCACAAAGCAAAGGTACTGATCCACAAGTAAAGGCGTTTGGTGAAAGCATGGTAGCAGACCATGGCAAAGCGAACGAAGAATTGAAATCGCTGGCNNGAAAAAAATATGATGATCTGGCCGCAAAATCAGGTAAGGATTTCGATGAAGCTTACATCAAAAACATGGTTGATGATCATGAAAAAGATATATCAGCATTCAAGGATGAATCAGAAAATGGAAAAGATCCCGAACTCAAATCATGGGCTGCTGCCAAGTTACCCATATTGACACACCACCTGGAAATGGCCAA
>DJFR01000009.1 GCA_002432545.1 Flammeovirgaceae bacterium UBA5867
CTGAACAAAGACTATGCGCTGTCGCATGGCGATATTGAAAAGGAGATCAACAACGAGCTGGATCGGGTAACGGTATACCGCACCCTGAAAACTTTTCTTGACAAAGGACTTATTCACAAAGTGCTGGATGATGAGGGCAGTCTCAAATACGCATTGTGCAACGATGCCTGCAGCAAGACTGGCCATCACCACGACCATGTCCATTTTAAATGTACCAGTTGCGGACAGACCAACTGCCTGGAAGTGGAAGTTCCGGTTGTGAAACTCCCGAAAGGCTACAGGGCCAGCGAAGTGAATCTTTTAATCCAAGGGATCTGCGAACGTTGCTCGCATTGAGACAATAACTTTATACTTTTTGAAAATTGACTTCGTATAAATCGAATGCGGAGTTTTCGGGATTGAAATATATTTGTAGTTTTGGCATTCACATATTTCCAATAGTGTGATTTTTTAATGTTTACAGGCTTTTAATCATTAACCGAAAGAACCCCCTTTGTCATCATTGGTGAACATACTCCTCTTCTCCCTTTTCGGAAACCAGAGTGAACGGGAGACCATCCTTTTTGGTGTTTTTGCCGTAATTATCCTTTTGTTCCTGGTCCTCGACCTGGGCTTGTTCCACAAGCAGGCGCATAAGATTTCTACGAAGTCAGCACTCTACCAATCCATTTTCTGGGTAATGATATCCACCCTCTTCGGCTTTTTCATATATAAATATGATAACAGCGGGGCGCAAGGTGCCGTAGAGTATTTCTCGGCATACCTTACCGAATACGCACTTTCGGTAGATAACATCTTTGTTATACTTCTTATCCTGAAATATTTCAAGGTAAAAGAAGAATACTATCATAAAACTCTTTTCTGGGGAATTCTTGGAGCCATTGTTTTCCGTGGTATTTTCATTTTCGTGGGTGCTTTCCTTATCCACAAATTCCATTGGATACTTTACATCTTCGGTGTGTTCCTGATCTACTCCGGTATTCGTATTTACTTTGAAGACGGTGACGAGAAGATAGAGCCGGAAAAAAATCCGATTATGAAATTCTGCCGCCGGTATCTGCCGATTACAAAAGATGATCATGGTGGAATGTTCATGGTGAGAGAAGCTGGTGTATTGAAGTTTACGCCACTATTCCTGGTAATTATTCTGATTGAGACAACGGATTTGATCTTCGCAGTTGACTCTATCCCTGCTGCATTTGCCATTACGCAGAATGAGTTTTTGATTTACACATCCAACATTTTCGCGGTGATGGGTCTTCGTGCTATGTTCTTCCTGCTCGCGGGTATCATTGATAAATTCTATCTCCTTCAAAAAGGTTTGTCCATTATCCTGTTCTTCATCGGTGCTAAAATGCTCCTGGAGATCTTCGATGTGGATGTAAATGTATACCTGTCGTTTGCCGTGATCATAGCAACGTTAACGCTATCCATTATTTTCTCGGTAATTGTTCCGCGCAAAGCAGAGGCAGAGGATGGTGACTAACTATACCCGGACAAGGTATAAGTATGTAGACTTACCTCACGCCTTCGGCAAATAAATTTCTGGGAAGAATTTTCAGTAAGATCGGCAGTGTTAAAAATTTTTGTGGTAATGAAATAATCACAAAAGTTGGCAGCGTTTTCATCATCTGGATAAGCTCCAGTCGCATGTGTTCCTTCTCGTCCAATGTCAGTTCATTTGCACGGGCCTTGCGTAACAGGTTGAGGACATCTTCGCGTTCGTGTATTTCTTTTATCAGCTTGCTTTTATTTCTCTCCGCTACACGTGCTACCCGTTTAATAAATTGTTCGCTTACCTGGTGAAAGTCCTGTTTGTTCTGAAAGTATTCCAATTGCTCCCAATGTTCCAGTACAAAACCTTCAATAGCAATCATGCTATTCTCCAAGTCTTCGTCTGAGAAGTTTAAGTAATGACAAAAACTTTTCAGATAGTCGAGNNTTTCGAAGTATCCACGAATTTTCAGAGGGCAGATTTATATCTTCAACAGCTATACCTTCTTCAAAAATTCTAATGGCTTCTTTTTTGCGTTCGCTGGAAAGATCGGTACTCTGCAGAAAGAATTCTAGAAGTCGTTTCTCTTCAAATGCAATCTCTCTGTTGGCATGCGCTGCCGATGCTATAACTTTTACAACCGAAAAGCGAAGTTCATCACGCTCGTATCGAAAGAAATCGGCAACAACTTTATCTGCGTTGGTATGAATCCACTGGCCAAAAATAAATACATCGAGAAATAACAGGGCGTTGTGAAAGAAGTGCTCCCAAAAGTTTCCCTGAAAGTTGCTGGTATGGTCTATGCGCTTCTCGAGAATTTTTTCCACCAGCTCCATCACAGTCTTTTTACGACCAAACAATGTTTTGGTAGGAATTGAAAGCTCCGGAAATATATTGTTGTAAAAGTTGCTTACACTTTCCAGTGTTTTCATAAATACACTGGAAAGGTCTTCTGCACTGGTGACAGGTTTATCATGAAAAAGCATGGAGCTGCAGACAAGACTTTCTGCCAGTAAAATCTTCATGCGATCTTTCTCGCTCCACTCATCACTGCCAGGAAAATTAATGTCGCCAACAACCTGGCCATACATCAACCCCGTAGGTTGTACAATTCGATAAAGCGAGTACTCAGGATGCGAGGCCTTGTGTCTCGTTTCCACAGCAAAATCCTGCAGCAATTCCTTTCGGAATTCCAAGTATGCCTGAAGCCAACCTTTTTCGCGGGGTTCCATTTCCGGATATAGTTCTGCAATCTGAAATTACAGAAAATAAATCAATCGGTAAACGTACCCCTATAAAACGCTTTTCCAGCCGTTTGTTTCTATGTTTTTAGCAGAAGCCTCTACTTTAGTTTGCAGTGATTTTTTAAATGCATCCAATCGCTCGCCAAGTTTTTGATCCGATGCACCAATAATCTGCGCAGCAAGTATACCTGCATTACGCGCACCGTCTAACGCTACCGTTGCAACGGGTACACCAGCCGGCATTTGTAAAATAGAAAGTATAGAATCCCAGCCATCAACAGAGTTGGAAGACTTTACAGGTACACCTATAACAGGTAAAGATGTAAGTGAAGCAACCATGCCTGGTAAATGTGCAGCACCACCTGCACCGGCTATAATTACTTGTATACCACGGTTGCGTGCTTCGGTTGCATACTCAACCATGCGCAGTGGTGTACGATGTGCTGATACAACGGTAAGCTCATACGCAACAGCAAGCTCGTCCAAAACTTCTGCAGCCTCTTTCATGATCTTCAGATCAGACTGACTGCCCATAATTATACCTACCAGTGGTTTACTCATATCAGGCTATAACTTTTAAAGTTTGTTTTACAAAATCTGCAGTCCTCTTCAGGCGCGCTATATCTTTATCAACAATCGTAACGTGTCCCATTTTACGAAATGGTTTCGTCATGCGCTTGCCATACAAATGCACATGTACTCCGGGTAGTTTTGCTACTTCGTGAAAGCCTTCATATTTAGCAAGACCGGAGTACTCTGCTTCACCTAACAGATTTACCATAGCACTTGGCAGTATCAACGTTGTATCGCCTAAAGGTAAATTAAGTATAGCACGCAGGTGTTGTTCATACTGCGAAGTAATATTTGCTTCAATCGTCTGGTGACCGCTGTTGTGAGGGCGCGGTGCAATTTCATTTACCAGGACCTTACCATCTTTTGTTACAAACATTTCTACTGCAAGCAGACCTACCATGTTGAGTTTTGTAATGATAGTCTTTGCTATAGCATCAGCTTCTTTTATTATTGCTTCGGATAGATCAGCCGGAGCAAACAAATATTCTACGAGGTTATGTACCGGATGAAATACCATTTCTACAACCGGAAATGTTTTTATCTCACCTGCTTCATTGCGTGCTACGATAACCGAAATTTCTTTTTCGAAGTCGATCAGTTTCTCGAGAAGACCCGGAGCATCAAATGCCTTGTCAAGATCTTTTTCACTGCGCAGTATCTGAACACCACGACCATCATAACCTTCTTTTCCTAACTTGTTTACGGCCGGTAAAAAAGATGCATGCGATTTTACTTCTGCTGCATTTTGTACAAGTATAAATTCAGCAGTAGGTATACCGTTGTCTTTATAGAAAGCTTTTTGTACCCGTTTATCCTGTATCAGTTCAATAACTTCAGGCTGAGGATATACCTTCTTTCCTTGCTGCACCAATGCCTTCAAAGCAGCAGTGTTCACATTTTCTATTTCGATCGTGATCACATCGCAAGCACTTCCGAATTTCATGACCGTATCGTAATCGGTTAGCTTGCCATGATGAAACTCTGCGAGCGTTGCACAGGGAGCGTGTTCGTCAGGATCAAGTATAGTAAACGGTATATTGAAATCTATACCGGATTGAATGAGCATTCTGCCGAGTTGTCCTCCACCGAGAACACCCAGTTTAAAATTTTGCTGAAAAGAAAGCGCCAAGGTGCTGTTAATTTTTGTGGCGAAGTTAACGATATCTTTTCGCCTGTAGGAAAATTACCTACGGCATTTTATCAGACACAAAGTCTACCGACAGAATCTGATCGCCCACTTCGATAATATGCACCACATCCATACCGCTTTCCACATCGGCAAAGATGGTATAGCGGCCATCCAGGTGTGGTGTAGGCGAATGTGTAATAAACCATTGTGTGCCTTCGGTATCTTTACCGGCTGAAGCCATGCCTACACTGCCGGTTTTATAACGCTCCATGGAGAACTCCGAGCGGATCGAATAGTCTTCACTTCCCCAACCATCACCACGATTGCACCCTGCCTGTATAACAAAGTTGGGAACCACGCGATGAAAAAATTTCTGGTTGAAGTATTTCTGATTGAGCAAGGCAACAAAGTTTGCTACTGAGCCCGGAGCTT
>DJFR01000238.1:0-7953 GCA_002432545.1 Flammeovirgaceae bacterium UBA5867
CTTAATACTTCGTACGTTAACCCATCTACTTTCAAATCCATCTGGCAAGCTGTTATACCTTGCTCAGTACCAGTAACTTTAAAGTCCATATCACCCAGGTGATCTTCATCACCGAGGATGTCAGACAGGATTGCATATTTACCCGTTTGGCTATCAGAGATCATACCCATTGCTATACCCGATACCGGACCTTTTACAGGTACACCGGCATCCATCAATGCTAATGAACCAGCACATACGGTTGCCATGGATGATGAACCGTTAGACTCGAGGATATCAGATACAACACGAATTGTATATGGATTCTTTTCGTCTGGTGGAAGCACTTGTTTCAATGCACGGAACGCGAGGTTACCGTGACCAACTTCACGTCTGCCAGGACCTCTGTTTGGTTTCACTTCGCCGGTTGAGAAACCCGGGAAGTTATAGTGCAGTATAAATTTGCTTGATCCGGAGATCATCGCGCCATCAATAAGCTGCTCATCGAGTTTGGTACCCAGCGTTACCGTTGTGAGCGATTGCGTTTCGCCACGGGTAAAGATGGATGAACCATGTGTTGAAGGAAGGTAATCAACCTCAGACCATATCGGTCTGATCTCACGTGTTTTACGACCGTCCAGACGCAATCCCTGGTTAAGGGCCAGATCACGTGCGGCCTTCTTCATAATATCTTTGTAGTAACGTTTTACCATTACCGGATCGATGGTACTATCCTCTGGTAACGACTCTAGGTATTCATCAAGTGGTTTGGACAGTGCTTCTGATCTTTCCTTCTTGTTAGTAAGCAAACGAGCAGCGGCAGCGTATACCTGGTCGTAGAACTTAGCGGACAGTTCAGCACGCAACGCTTCATCATTCACTTCGTGGCTATATACACGTTTCTCTTTGCGACCAACTGCTTCTGCAAATTCAATCTGAACTTTGCATTGTTCGATGATAGCTTCGTGAGCAATCTTTAATGCCTGAAGCATATCTTCTTCACTCACTTCTTTCATTTCGCCTTCAACCATCAGAATGTTATCGATGGAAGCAGCAACAATAAGATCTATATCAGCACGGTTCTTATCAGCCAGTGAAGGGTTGATGAGGAATTTGCCATCTACGCGTGCAACACGTACTTCAGATATAGGACCCTGGAAAGGAATATCAGATATAGTCAATGCAGCTGAAGCAGCAAAGGCAGCAAGTGCATCCGGCAATGCGCCCTCATCTCCGGAGATAAGGTATATCATTACCTGTGTGTCTGCATGATAATCCGCAGGGAACAATGGGCGGATCGCGCGGTCAACCAGGCGGCTGATCAATACTTCGTAATCCGATAGTTTACTTTCACGTTTTAAAAATCCACCGGGTACTTTTCCGGTCGATGCAAATTTCTCCTGGTAGTCAACAGACAACGGAAGGAAATCAGTACCTTCTTTGGCAGTCTGAGAGGATACTACAGTAGCCAGCAACATGGTGTTTTCAAATTTCAATACAACGGCACCATCGGCCTGGCGTGCCAGCTTTCCGGTTTCAATGGTTATCTCGCGGCCATCGGGCAGCTTACATGTCTTGGTTGTAACAGTCGGTTTCATATAAATAAATAGTTAGAGGTAAGACCCTCTCAGGTTTACCTCAATTTTTAAAAATGCAAAAAGGGAACCTTTGTTCGGGTTCCCTTCGGGGAATGTAGATTTCTTATTTTCTCAGGTCGAGATCCGCTAGAATCGCCCTGTAGCGTCCGATGTTTGTATTCTGGAGGTAGTTTAACAGCTTTTTACGCTTACCTACCAATTTCATCAAGCCTTGTTGAGTTGAGAAATCCTTTTTATTCTCTTTCAAGTGTTGGGTCAAGTGGTTGATCCGATGCGTGAACAGGGCAATTTGAGACTCAGGAGAACCTGTATCCTCATTCTTCTTACCGAAGCCGTGCTTCGAAAACAGACCTTGCTTAATTTCTGTAGTTAAATACATCTCAAAAAGTTATTTTATCTTCTTTATTTCAGCGGGCAAAGGTAAGCCAAAATGGCCGAATTTTCCAAGAAATACACAAACTTTCAACAATTTAAACCGGTTGCGACTGGCCTCGTTGCTTTTTTTGTGTAAACCAACGCTTTATTTTATCAACTATAACACTGTAAAAATCAGCTTCAAAGAGTCTGGCATCGATGCGCGCCTGTCGCAGAAAAAATAAACCGGTAACAAACAGCAGTATATCCGCCATCCATACTCCGGCAATTATTCCGAGGTTGCCTTGCTTGGCGAGCTTCTCTCCTTGCATGGTGAGTACATAGTATACTATAAAGAATAAGATCGACACCAGGAAAGGGACTCCGAGACCTCCTCGCTTGATGATGGCGCCCAGCGGAGCACCAATCAAAAACATAGCGATGCAGGCAAAAGAACTCGCAAAAATTTTATGCCATTGAATTTCAAAGATGCGCAGCTCGGTAGAATAGTTATCAATACTTCCGTTGGCGTTCTGCACCTGGCTCTTTACCTGGCGGGCTGTGTTCGCAGCACCCTGCCATACTTCTGCTGACGGGTCTACTTGAAACACGCTGTCAACTTTGGCGCGAAAAGCAGAGTCCGTCATTGGTAATTTCTTGGGAGGCAACGCAGGCTTTACTATAGATTCAGTCTTCTTCGTTTCTTTTTTAACAGCTGGCTTCTTCACCGGGCGCTTCCTTACACTTTGCAGTGACTGCGGGCGATCGAGTTTCTTAAATGCAGCGGGTGGTGGCGTATCGATCTTCTTAATCGTTGTTGTTGCTGTAGATTTATCTACTGCTTTCTTTTCCACGGTAGCAGTGGTCGATGTCGTTGCCGGTTTATCCTTTTCTACTTTCGCGGCAGGTTGCTCTACCTTTGCTGCAGGCGGAGGTAGCTGTACATCTCCCTGCGGTTGCATCTTGTCGCGGTATGGTAAACTGTTGATCGAGTCTCTGTATAGCTTATGTTTATATACCTCGGCAGGCATGATGGTTGTGTCTTTACGGAAGTAATAACTGAAATAACTCGGCCGGTATAAATAATGGTTAAGACGCTGATTGAGTATCTCTCTCCGGATCGAATCTATATCGCCATCCAACTGACCGAGGTTGCGCATGATACGATTACTCTGAAACCATTTCTTATCCGTGCGATCCATTTGAAAGGAAGACAGATCGAACACTACCTGTGTCTTTGCAAACTTGCTGCGACTAAGTGTTTCAGAATTTCTATTTCGCTTCTGCCCTACTACCTCGCGCTCGTTGCTTGCTCCTTCGGTATAGTTGAAGCCATTGAACAATTCAAACTTGAGATAGCGTTCGTTCAAAATAGTTTGCATTCTCCCGGAGTCTGCTATTGTTACTTCTTTGTTACCATCATTCTTACGATGGTCATATACGATAACATCCTTCAGCGTAATGCCATCCGGAAACTTCTTGTTTACTTTTATACTGATGTCGTTGATGCCATTGTAAAATGCTCCTTCACGAAGATCAAGTGCCGGCTTCTTCTGCTTTATATCATATAGCAAACTATAGGCTTCGAGTGCCGATTTCGGTACCAGGTCGTTGTTGGCATAAAAAGCAAACGCTGTTAATACCAATACGAAGAAGAAGATAGGACGCAATACTCGGACGAGTGAAACACCTGACGCTTTGATGGCGGTCAACTCAAAGTGCTCTCCTAAATTTCCAAAAGCAATGAGCGATGACAAGAGTACTGCTAGCGGCATAGCCGTAGGAACGGTGAATACAGCGAAATGAAAAAATAGTTGTCCGAGAGTCCAGTAGTCTAATCCCTTTCCGATGATGTCATCGAAATACTTCAACATGTTTACGTTCAACAGAATAAAGACAACAACCAGGAAGGTGATGAGGAACGGGCCAATGATAGCCCCCAAGACTAGCTTGTCTATTTTTTTCATGTAGAGCATAAGCTCAAAAATAAAGCCAATGCGAACGAATAAAAACTTTTAGTGAGCTATTGAGCAGGAAAATATATTAACCTCCTACGGTTTTACGGAGCGTTTCGATCAATCCATCCCACAGATCCTGTAACTCTTTATGATCATCAAAGTCTGAATAGTCGAATACTTTAAGATAGACAGATTGTGTGAGCTCATTGAATTCAAGCCGGAGTTCGAAGTACGAAGGATCGCGATTGTCGTTCTCATTCTCTGGTAAAAATTCGAAGCGGGCAAAGTGATTGGTGCGATGTGCTGTTTGCTTTGCCTTGTGTTCTTCGCTATCCCAAAAGAAAGTAAAGCACTTGTCTTCGTTATTGATCCGCACATCATCGGCAAACCATTCAGAAAGACCGCTCGCAGTTTGTATATAAGGATATAGCATCTTGATAGACGCATGAATCTCATAATCTGCGGTGAATAATTTTTTCTTTGACATGCTCAATGTTGCCATGTGCCTGTGCTTGAGGATTGAATATAGATCATTTTAGGATTACCACAAAATAAAAAACGTGAAGCTCTTTGATACACAAAAGCTCCACGTGCCCGAAAAAAATATTTGTGATTAGGTATTAACCTTCAAACGAGCTTTTTGAATAAAACAAAAGATACAAAGACCGATCTGGACTAAAGCAGTAGACAGTAATGCTAGAAGTACTCCCATAGGTCAAGGTTTATTCTTAAACCAAATGTAAACGGCAAAATCAAAAACACTTATTTTGAAAAGTTTATCTGTCTGTACTGACGGTCAATTGATCTAATAACCTTTCAATGGATTTAACCCGCGAATTACTTCGAGCTCATAGTAGAACTCAGGCCACCAAAATTGCTGATTATGTGAACGATAATCCTATTCGATTTAAAGTTCTGGTTGATATGTTTTTAAAAGGCCCGTACCGCATTACACAACGGGCATCGTGGCCGCTTAACCTGTGCGTTGAGCGTCACCCTGCCCTGGTTAAACCACACTTGAAGCGACTGCTCCGGTTTCTGCAGGAGCCCGGAATTCACAACGCAGTTAAACGCAACACCATGCGCATGCTCCAGTTCTGTACCATTCCTAAAACACTTCATGGTACGGTAGCATCACTTTGCTTTGAATATCTTGAAAGTAAAAAAGAACCTGTGGCGGTGAAGGTGTTTGCCATGACGGTGCTGAGCACCATTGTAGAAAATGAACCGGATCTTCAAAAAGAACTGAAGATCATACTTGAAGATCAACTCCCCTATGCATCACCGGGGTTTACCGTACGGGCTCAACGGGTATTAAAGTCACTTGCCAAAAGTTAGATCGCATAAGGATCACACGTTTGGCAGGTATATAGATACTAACCAGCCTGTAGAAGAAATGGATAACCTCTCCTTGCAAGAGCATACGTGTAAAAGCTGTGGCCACGCGTTCGTTGGATTGTATTGTAACCTCTGCGGTGAAAAAGTAATTGAGCCAAAAGACCGGAAGTTCAAGGTCATTTTTAGGAACAGTAATGGTAGCTACCACGTTCGTGGATAACCGATTTTTAAAATCGCTGTGGTCAACTATATCCAGGCCGGGCTTTTTATCACGTGAGTATGTAGATGGCCGAAGAGTGATGTATATGCGGCCGCTCCAGATGTTCTTTATTCTGAACCTGGTATATTTTCTCTTCCCGGTGCTGCAGATGTTCAACTCTTCTCTATATACACAACTGCACGTACTGCCGCATAGTAAACTTGCCCGAAGTGTTGTAGCAGGCATCCTGAAAAAGGATGGCTTGACGATGCCTGGCTTTGAGTTGATGTATAATGATAAGACTACCAGCCTTGCCAAGTTGTTGATCGTGGTGTTTGTAGTACTTGCCTCTTTACCACTGAGTCTCATCTTCCGGAAGAAGAATCGCTTCTTTACTGATCACGTTGCCTTTGCGGTAGAGCTTACGAGTTTTAACTTGGCGGTGAATGCTATAGGCCTCACGTTATTGTTCGCGCTCATCAACAAAATCTTCCGGCTGAGTCACGCGACTTATGGCGTATATCTGAATGATCTTACTCTTACCATCATCTTCGTCTCTACCAATCTTTACTTTATATTCTATGCTGCCCGAACGTTTTACGGACAGAAGGGTAAGCGTTTAATACTAAAAGCTTTTGCCGGAATTCTTGGATTGTTTCTGGCATTGGAAGCCTATCGATTCTTCCTTTTCTTCATCACCATCTGGACGATGTAAGCGGGCGCTAGTGAAATATACTTCAGCCCCTGGCAATTATCCGAAGCAAAGAAATTAAGTACTGATCAGTTTACGAATGAGTTCGTCTACCTGACCGTGTTCTGTTTTGGGTGTTAGCTGGCGGTAGTGTTTCAGCGCGTTAATGGCTTCCGCAAATTCTTTGTTCATTGCCAACGTCAGTCCTAAGTTAAAGTGACTGTTCGGGAAGTTGGGCTCTATCTCGATGGATACGGTATAGTGTACTTTCGCCAAAGCAAAGTTGCCAACCTCTGCATAAAGATTCGCCAGATTATAGTGTGCTTCAAAATGCCGGGGATCTTCTTTAAGACATAATGTAAAGAAGTCGATGGCCTTGGCGTTGTTCCCCTCCTTAAATTCAAGGATGCCCAGGTTACAATAGGCATCTGCAATCGAGTCGTGTTCTTCGATCGCTTTCGTATAGCGAGTTCTGGCAGAAGCACGATCGCCCTGCTCATCGAGCATCAACGCTTCTTCAAATACTGTAAGTTGATTAAGTCGAACGACCTTGCCACCTGAGAAGAGATTGAGTTGGCCAAGTTTCTCCAGTTCTTTTCCCTTACCCTGCGGCTTGCGTTGCTTACTGCTGCGCGCGGGCTGTGGACCGAATTTCTCCGGAACGTGATCTACTTTGAACTGGATTATTTTAGCCACGGTGTAAAGTTAAACGTTATCCGTTAATTGTTTACCTGACGGTTATCAGGTACCGTTATAGTTAACCGGATTTGCCTGCGAATATTGTTTGACTTTCGTTTAACTGATAACGCGTAACGTATTGTGGCAGAGTAACAGTATCAGCTTGCTTTTCGTTTCGTTGTCTTCGCTGGTTTTTCTTTTTCGGCCTTCGCTTTTTTGGCTGTTTCTCCTTTGGCTTTCTCCATTGGTTTCTTGGCTGCATCTATACTTGCCTTGAGTGCAGTCATGATATCAACCACTTTCGGAGCTTCTTCAATTCGTGTAACGATCTCTTTACCTTCTACTTTAGCATCAATGATATTCTTTAACGCTTCGGTATAGTGGTCTTTCATTTCTATGTTGGCAAACTTGGTAGTCATGGAATCTACCAGTGTCTTGGCAAGCTTAAGTTGTTCTTTATCCGGTTTAACTTCGAGGAGTTGAGGTACCTCGCGCATGCTGCGTACTTCATTCGGATAACGCAGTCGATACATCACCATGCCGCCTTCCATCGGTGCAAGCAACACCGGTGTTTCGCGATCGCGCAGTACAACTTTACCCACAGCAATTCTTCCGGTTTCTTTTAGTGTATGGCTAAGCAATCCATACGTCTTTGCGGCCACATCGCCATCCGGTCCTATATAGTACGGAGCTTCATATAGTGTCGGACTAACCTCCGATGTATCTACAAAGCCCTCAATCTCAATTACTTTTTCGCTTTTGAGTTTTACTTTGTTTAAATCGTCCTGCTCGATGATAACATACTGGCCAGGCTCGTACTGATATCCCTTTACGATATCTTCTGTCTTCAGCGTCTGTCCTGTTACTTTATCTTTCTTCTCATAACTCACCGGATTATGGCCCTCTTTCGATAGCAGATTGAAACTGATACTTTGACCAGAATCTATAGCATTATAAATTCTTACCGGGATTGTTACGAGTGAGAACTGAATGTGTCCTTTCCAGATGGCACGCATAGGGTACTTAGTTTAAAAAATGAAATGAACTATACTAAAGTACTGATAATGAACAATATTATCCAAACGAAATCAGCTTCTTTTTTTAAACGGTAATGCTAAAAATTCCGTGCCCGACAACGGTCTGGTCAATTCTTCAAAA
>DJFR01000238.1:7974-13848 GCA_002432545.1 Flammeovirgaceae bacterium UBA5867
AAATAAAAAAACTATATACATTTCTTCGTACGGTCGATGAAGAATGTATATAGTTTAGCTTTTAAACGATGTAGGTTCTAGTAGCCGGTCTTAACCTTTGCTTTCAAATCGTGTAGAATGTTGTAGAGTCCGAAATAGGTACGGTTAATATAGATAGCTTCTCCGACCCCGCGTGCTTTCTTGGACTCGCGCAGCTCTTTCATGTTGGCAAGCTTTTCTCCGAATGAAAACAGTTCGTTGAAGTAATCATCGTTAGAGAAGTCAAACGTTTCGGAGTGGAACGGGCGGGCGAGTAACTCTACCAGTTTTGTAAAGATGCCCATAAAGAACTCTTTCTCTTTAGGCGTATCGCTCGGATAAATAAAGCGCAGCTGCTCGAATACAAAGTCGCGCTTCTTCTTGTCTTTCAGTATGTCTTCATCGAACAGGCGGTAGTATATATTATGGAACTCGTCTGGTATAACTTTAACGCAACCAAAATCGATGACACCAAGCTTGTAGTCGTTAGTAATGATGAAGTTACCGGGATGCGGATCAGCATGTACGGCCCGTAACTGATGCATCTGAAAATGATAGAAGTCCCACATAGCCTGCCCGATCTTATCAGCAGCACCTGCCGGTAATTCTTTACCAATCACTTCGCCCAGCATTTTCCCATCGAGCCAATCCATCGTCAGGATCTTCGCGCAGGAATATTCCGGGTAGTAATGCGGAAAGACTATATTTCTAACCTCACGGCTTCGCTGCGACAAATCGATAGAGCGCTTCAGCTCAAGACTATAATCTGTCTCTTCCAGCATGCGCACTTCTACTTCCCTGATAAACTCATCATACTCTACCGGGTTCAGGTTGAACATGGAGAGCGCAATAGGTTTTACCATCGCGAGGTCTGACTTCACACTGTCACCTACACCGGGATACTGTATTTTTACTGCCAGCTTTTTTCCGTTGAGTGTTGCCTGGTGTACCTGCCCCATAGAAGCCGCGTTCACGGCCTGTTTGGTAAAAGTCTCAAACATCTGCTCCGGACTTTTTCCGAAGTGATTCTGAAAAGTCTTTACTACCAACGGATATGACAATGGCGGAGCACTGTATTGTGCCATGGCGAACTTTTGCTGATAGGCCGTTGGCAACAGATTCTTGTCCATACTCAACATCTGCGCCACCTTCAGCGCACCGCCTTTCAGTTCACTCAGTGAGTTATATATAGCATTGGCATTGTCGGCATGCAACTCATCTTTGGTAACTTCCGGGTTCATCAGCTTCTTACCATAATGCTTCAGGTAATTGGTTCCGATCTTGGCTCCGGTAGTTATAAATTTTGTGGCCCGCTGAACTTTTGTTACGGGTATACGCTCAAATTCTTTCATGTGTATTGGAAGAGAAAATAAGGCCGATATATAATATAGTTATAGCGGTGTGTGCGCGCAGGTGTGTAACAGTGTAAGACTATCTTTTGTTCTGATAGAGAAATTTACCAAAGTCGATCGCGGCATCCACAGCACCTTTACCAATCAGGTCGAAGGCCAGGTTAACCGATTTTTCCACGGCTGCATCTGTCTTTTCAAAACCGGTGCTGTCATCTTCTTTCCAGAACGTAAGTATAAAACCCATGTGCAGCCAGAAAAGTTGTGGATAACGCTTGTCGAGGAATGGACGATTAGCCACCTCTCCGTTTCCTTTGCCTTGACTCAGCAACGTTTCAAAGAATGCTTCGAACGATTCTTTGAAGCCCTTCAGAAAACCGGGCACCAGTTCCAGTCGTTTGGTCTGGCCGAGTTGCAGCAACACAAAGCTTCGGTTTGCACGCAGCTCTTCCAGCAATGAAAAATAAAACGCGAGAACTTTCTCGCGTGTAGAGAAACCGTTGAACGAATTATCAGATTGTAGTCTGCCAATTGTTTTATCAATGAAACCTTTCCAGATATTTCGTTCGAGCGCATCGAATGATCCGAAGTGCGTGTAGAACTCGTCTTCCTTCATACCATTGTCGAGGCAGAATTTAAAGATCGATGCCGGCTGGCGACCTTCTGTTAACAGATAATTTATATATGCTGATTTTATCTTGTCATCCGAAGCCTTGCTCTCAGATTTTCGAGTGCTTTTCTTTGTGGTTTCCATGATGAATTAAACAGGATTTGACACGAAAGGGTTTACAAGAAAGCCATGATTCTTTCGTTATATTTCACGTCATGAAAGTGTTTTCATTTTTTTTAGCACTCATCGCCACCACCGTGGTGTTTGCTCAGCAGAAAAAGGTTCGGCCCGAAGAACTTTTTGAACAAGGACAGGAGGCGCACGACCAGGGCGATTATACCAAAGCACTCGCGTTACTCAACCAGTGTCTCACCGAACGCCCCGGCTTTACCGAAGCATATTATATCCGTGCTTCTGCCCGCGAACAGCTAAAAGATTTTGAAGGTGCTCTCACTGATTATAGTATATATCTGGAGCGGAAGCCCGATAACCCCGAAGCACTTTTCAGTCGCGGACTGATACGCTATCAACTTAAAAAATACGATCAGGCATACGAGGATTTCACGCGTTATCTCAACGTACCACCCGGAGCCACACAAACACTATATTTTAACCGCTCGCCCGGCACAAGTGGTAACAACCCGATCACCACGGCACAAAGCGGCAATCGTCCGTTGATCTATAATTACCTCGGGGTGATTGATCAAAAGCAAAACAACCTGCAACGTTCTGTTGCCTGGCTCGACTCGGCTATACGACTCTCTCCGAAGGAAGCAGACTTTTATGTGAACCGTGGTCTTTCAAAGCAAAGTATGAAGGACTCAACGGCTGCCCTAGACGACTTCAACAAAGCATTATCCATTAACCCACGACATCCGGTTGCACTTCATAACATCGCGGTGTTCAAGCGGTTAAAGGGCGAACGAAAAGCATCAGAAGATCCGCTCGAGCAGGCTATCGATAGTGATTCAAGCATGCTGGCTCCGTATCTCGAACGTGCCTATCAACGACTCGAAGGTGGCTATCTGAAGGGCGCGCTGGATGACTATAACAAAGCACTTGAGATCGAACCGAAAGATCCGGAGATCTGGTTGAGTCGTGGCATTGTAAAGGAGCGGATGAAAGATTATACCGGGGCTTTCTCTGACTATACCAAGGCGATTGATCTGAAGGAAGGTTTTGTGAAGGCGTGGATAAACCGTGCCAATGTATTATTGAAACAGGAACGTTATGCTGATGCGGTTGAAGACTACACAGCCGCACTGATCTATACTCCCGACTCCGCTCCTGCTTACTATAACCGCGCCATTGCCCGTTACAAGCTGAACAAATATACCGAAGCATGTGAAGATCTGAAGAAAGCCGAGGCATTAGGATTTAAACCGGAAGCAAAACTGAAGGACAAGATCTGCACAACAAAATAATATCAATCAACATGTGAGAGATCCGGACGAAGCCTTACGAAGACAGGCTCACGAAACATGCGGTCGGGTGTAAACTTGGAGTAGCTTACTTCCATCAACACTACAGGTTCGAGCCACGTGGTAATGTTGGCGTCTACAAATTTGCCGGTGGCGGTGGTCTTCTTTATCCGCTGCACCTTCTTCATTTCCTTCACTATATCTTTTACCATCGCCTCATCGAAGCCGGTGCCTACCTTGCCGCGGTATTGCAACTCATCCCCTACACGCTCGGCAATCTGTAAGGCACCGAAGGTAACTTCGCGTTCGCCTTTGCCTTTGGTATAGCCGATGATCACCACCTCGGCCGTCTGGCGTACTTTAATTTTCAGCCAGCAGTCGTTGCGCTTGGCCGGAAAGTACTTACTCGTTTTCTGCTTGGCCATGATGCCTTCCAGCGTGTGAAGCTTGGCTGCCTCGAACAACGCATCACCATCCTCCACAAACTCGCTAAGCCGGTAAGGTGTTTCCGGACGTATAGCATCTTTTAACCATTCTTTCCGTTTCAGCAGTGGCTCATTTACCAACGACCTTCCATCAAGATAGAGGCAGTCAAATATATAGCAGTATACCGGGTTGCTTTTGGTTAATTTCTGAATGTTCGTTTCACCACTGCTCATCATCCGGTTGATGACCCGTTTGAATATAGGTTTACCCTCGTCATCGAGACAAACAATCTCGGCATCGAATAAACCGTTGGTAGCACGAAAGGCTTTGTTGCCATCGAGCAGTTCCGGAAACTGTTTTGTTATATCGTTATGATTACGCGTGCGCAGCGAGATCTGTCCGTCTTCCAGCACAATGAGCGCGCGTATACCATCCCACTTCATTTCAAATATATAGTCATCGCCCTTCGGTGGTTTCTCAGCATTCTCCGAAAGCATAGGCTCGATGGTTTGTTTCAGGTAATTTACCTGCGGCTCATCTACACGTTCGAGCAGCCATTCTTTCTCTTTCATTTTGTGAATGCGATACTCACCACTTATTTCTTTACTGCTCAACCGAAAGTAAAAACCATCTTTCTTGTCTTTGGTGATCTGATATTTACCCAACGCATAGATCCACATCTCCCCGGCACCATATTGACCTTTCGGGATTCGGCCATCGAACGTTAAGTACTCCATCGGGTGATCTTCGGTTTGTACCGCGAGTCGCTTTACTCCGGGATACGGAGGAAGTCCTTTCGGCACCGCCCATGACTTCAGCACACCATCCTGTTCCAGTCGTAGATCATAGTGAAGTCGCGAAGCATGATGACGATGTACTACAAAACTGTTGCCTGCCATATCCGGTTTGGTACCGGCAGGTTCGGGTGTTTTTTCAAAGTCGCGCTTCTTCGCATAGGCATCGAGTTGCTCGGGCGATTTATGTTTTTTGGAAGGTGGTAATTTTTTTGCAGCGGTCTTCGCCTTGCGGTGTGTATGCAACTCTGCGGCATAAGCATCTATACCTTCCCAGGCATCGCCATCGCGCGAGAGTTTGTCCAATGCATTTTTGATGGAGAATGTTTTCGGATCGGTAAGTTCTGCAAGTTCATCCCACGTAAGTGGCATCGACACAGGCGCACCGATCCGGCCCCGCAAACTATAGGGCGATACTATACTTTGGCCAGAGCGGATACGGAATATATCTACGAGTACACGCCCTTTTCGCGCATCTTTTTTTATCTGTAGGGTTACACTGGAAGATTGCTCTTCTACAAAAGGCTTTGCTATGGCTTCGGCTGCTTCAAATACGGTGTGGAAATCCCACTTGGGTTCTATCGGGCAACATATATGTATACCTTTACCACCCGTAGTTTTTACAAAAGGGGTATATCCAAATGACTCGATATACGCTTTCAACTGAAACGCTATCGGTACAAGTTTCTTAAAGTCATAGCCTTCCGGTGGATCCAGGTCGAACACCATGTAATCAGGACAATCAAAATTTGGTTTGCGCCCATGTAGTTGATGTAATTCCAGTGAGGCAAGATTCGCCAGCCACACCAACGATGCCGGTTCGGTAGCAATGATATAGTCTTTCTTCTCTTTACCAAGCGTAACAAACTCTAGCCAGTCGGGAGCCCAGTCGGGTCTGTTCTTCTGGTAAAAACTTTCGCCATGTATACCATCCGGAAAACGGATCAGTGTTAACGCTCTCCCCTTTATATGCTGAAGAATGGTAGGTGCTACTGAGAGGTAGTATTGAATAACTTCAGCCTTGAGTATATCATCTTCCGGAAATAATATTTTTTCGAGGTTGGATAGCTCCACCTTGCGCTTGCCTACTTGTGCCCATTGTGATTGTTTCTTCGCCATCAGGCTGTTGTTATACTTCGAAACCGGAACATGCCGTTGATAATCAACGCCAAACACAAACCGCTGATACTGCTTACTACTACATTACCCAGGTTATAATCAGCCGGATATATAGCAAACCGAATAAAAACTACCAC
>DJFR01000238.1:13913-19779 GCA_002432545.1 Flammeovirgaceae bacterium UBA5867
AGCGGATAATTTACGCCATCGAAAGGTATAGCAGTGCCTTTATAAAACCACAGGTTACGAGCAAAATATCCGCTGTTATGTGTAAAAGCATCCCAGAATAAATGTGATGCCGCACCCAGTATAGCTGAAATCAAAAATTGAAACGGGTGCCTGCGCAGGTATAGTATAAAATCAAGCGAGCGCGTATCATAAAAGCGCTGTTGCAGAAATACCGGCAGGTTGGCAAACAGATTGGGTTTAACTACCTGGTGAAACAATACAGAAAGGACTATAACAACGGGAACATCAAAATAAAATATACCACTCACGGTATGACTATGCGTACTGCTTACGCTGAGCTTGAAGAAGTATTCAAAGTCGGGAGCCATGCTGCCAATCACCAATGCCGTTGCCGATAACCGTTTCCACTTCAGAAAGGGAAGAACAATGGCGGGATGGGCGGGAGTGAATGGCATCGCTCGTTCGTTATCCGTTACAGGTTAATTGTTATACGTATATACTTTGTGTAACTCTGGGTCTTCTTTGAGCTCTCTGCGCCATTGGATTTTAAAATCTTTTACACAGCGGAAGACACGGAGCTACACAAAGCAATAATTTTATTTTATTCATCTACATCTGCCTTCTGCTTGTTGGAGAGAAAGATCATACCAACAACAAAAGTAATCGCTGCTACGATAATCGGATACCATAATCCTGCCAGCGGATCACCCGCGGGATTAGCATCGCTTTTACTGTTCTCAAATAAAATCGTGGCCACGAATGGCGTGAGTCCTCCGAAAATACCATTACCGATATGATACGGCAGCGACATCGATGTATAGCGAATACGTGTCGGGAATAATTCTACCAGAAATGCCGCGATCGGTCCGTATACCATCGTAACCAGTACAAGCTGCACAAGCACGAGCCCGATGAGTGCATAATAAGGTTCACCACTCAGGGTAATTTCCTTTTTATCGTCAACTGTCCTCTCTCCTGCTTTCTTTTTAATTATTGTATTGGTTAATATCTGGTTGCTTCCGTCATCATAAACATGAATGGTTTTCTTCACGATGACTGAATCACCCGCGTCTGTAACGCGAACGTTTCTAGTGATGTTCTTTTCAGAAGGTATCTCCGTTTTGTATTGGATATCGGTGAGGAGATACATCTGCCGGTATACCGGGCGGTATAGCACCACAGCCAGTATCATCCCGATCATCATAATTACTTTTCGGCCAACTTTATCGGATAGCCAGCCGAAGTATATAAACAACGGAGTGCCTATCAGTAATGCTACCGCAATGATATTACGGGTTTGTACAAACTCTACGCTACACGTCTTCTCAATAAACGTCATGGCATAGAACTGGCCGGTATACCATACTACTCCTTGCCCGGCAGCAGCACCAAACAAAGCGATGATGACAAGCCGCAGATTCTCTTTATTACCAAAGCTCTCCTTGAGCGGGTTCTTCGAAATTTTTCCTTCGGCCTTGATCTTGGCAAACAGTGGCGACTCGTTCATGCGCAAGCGTATAAAAACCGATACACCTACCAACACAGCCGAGAGTATAAATGGAATGCGCCATCCCCAGTCATTAAACTCAGTGATCTCCATCGACTCACGCACTGCGAGGATTACACCGATGGAAACAAAGAGTCCGAGGGTAGCCGTGGTTTGTATAAAACTGGTAAAGAAGCCTCGTCTGGATGCAGGTGCATGTTCGGCTACGTAGGTAGCAGCACCACCGTACTCACCACCCAACGCAAGGCCTTGCAACAGGCGCAGTGCAAGCACAAGTATAGGAGCAAATATACCGATGCTGTCGTAGCCCGGCACAAGACCAATGGCAAACGTGGAGCCCCCCATAAGAATGAGTGTAACCAGGAAAGTATATTTCCTTCCTACCAGGTCGCCTAACCTTCCAAAGACTATAGCACCAAACGGACGTACTATAAACCCTGCGGCAAAAGTTGCCAGCGTTGACAAGAAGGCTACCGTTGGATTACTCTTGGGGAAAAATTGTTCGGATAATATAGTGGCGAGACTTCCGAATATATAGAAGTCGTACCACTCAATGAGTGTGCCTACTGAGGAGGCTGAGATAACGAACCAAAGTGTTTTCTTCTGTTCTTTGGTAATAGCTGTTTCTGACATGGGGGTTGTTTGGTTTCTACTTCCAAGAAAGATAAGTAGAAAATGAATCACCCATTCTATACATCACTAAAAAAGGGAAGAAGCTTTCGCTCCTTCCCCCTTATATAGTTATAACTATAGCTAGTGTTGTTAAGTTCTATTGGTTAGTCTTCAACACCCAACGCTTTCATGCGCTTGGTAACACGTTCGTTGTTCTTATCGTCTGCTATATAGTAGTACAACAAGCTAAGCTTCTGAAGCAATTCGATCTCAGCTTCTTTAGATGGTATCTTCATCTTCTCAGCTTTCTCGAGGTATGGTATGGCAGCTTCGCTCTGCTTTACACGTGTCTGTACAAGAGCTTGTTTTTTCTTTGCATTTGCAGCAGCTATACCTAATTCGTTGATAGCTTTTGAAGTCTTGTCGATTTCAACCAGGTAATAGTTCGCCAGGTTAAACTGCGCATCGAAATAATCAGGCTGTACTTTCAGAGCAGCTTCGAAGTTTGCTTTTGCTTCTTCCATTTTACCAAGCTCTGTGTTCAAAACACCCAGCAGGTATATACTTTGTGCATCGTTCGGATTTGCTTTTACGCTGGCTTCAAGGTTTTGTGCAGCCAGATCATATTTCTTCAACTGGATCAGTGAGTTCAGTTCCACTGCTTTCATATCCTTGTGGTTAGGAATGATCTTCAATACAGCTTGTGCATTGGTAAGGGCAGCTTCATAGTTCTGATCTTCGTATGCAAGCAACGCAGGCATCGTCAACGCCTGTGTTCTTCTTCCGCCAAGTTCAGCGTATTTAGCCAGGTAATTCATAGCCTTCGGTCTTTCGTCTGCATTGTAAGCAGCGTAACCGGCATACTCATAGAATGTAGTATCAGGCTTGCTTCCTTTAAACGCTATACCTTTTTCAAATTGTACCAATGCTGTTTTGAAGTCTTCACCGTTAAACGCTTTATCTCCTTTTACCAGGTATGAGTTGCTAATGCTGGTAATTGCCTGATCGTACAACAGCATACCACCATTGTTGTCCTGCACAAAGTATGTAGACGATTTACCTTTGCTCAGTTCATCTGCTTTCTTTAAAGATTCTGCAGCAATGGAAGCCAGGTTTTCAGTTGATTTATAGCTTGACGTAGTGTCCAATGCACCGTAAATTATACCTCTGTAGAACCAGGTCTTACCATCGGTCATTGTCTTTTCATAGGTAGTAGCTGCATCGATAATGGATTTAGCTTCGTCAAGTTTACCGGACTTAAGAGCCGTCATGGCTTTGTTAATGTTCGGCTTTGCTTCTTTCTGCGCCAACGCCATTCCTGGTATAGCCAGAAGTAATAAAACTGCTATCTTTTTCATTGTTGGTTTTATTTATTGTGGGTTATTGTTT
Source organism: Flammeovirgaceae bacterium UBA5867 (assembly GCA_002432545.1). Classification (GTDB taxonomy): domain Bacteria; phylum Bacteroidota; class Bacteroidia; order Cytophagales; family Cyclobacteriaceae; genus Ohtaekwangia. The sequence continues at coordinate 17,422 of DJFR01000238.1, forward strand.
TCAGTGTTGTCGTCTTCCGCTTCGGGCGCATCACCACCATCCTGTACATCATCGTCTTCCGCTATATCTTCTGATGGGATTTCGCTTGGCGGAGGGAGCTGTGGTACTTCGCTCGCATCGTTCTTAACCTCTACAATCTGTTGTATTTTCTCCACAGATGAAATACGGTCATCATCGTTCAGTTTGATCAGACGTACACCCTGTGTAGCACGTCCCATCACACGTAATTCACTGACTTTGATGCGTATGGTAATACCAGAGCGGTTTATGATCATTAATTCGTCTTCGTCAATAACCTCTTTAATGGCAACAAGTTTGCCAGTTTTCTCGGTGATCATGAACGTCTTTACTCCTATACCACCACGCTTCGTGATACGGTAATCATCAATGAGTGAACGTTTACCATAACCATTTTCCGATACCACCATCAGGTTTGCATCAGCACGGCTAATACATACCATGCCTATAACTTTATCGGTATCAGAATCAAGACTTACACCGCGCACACCGGAAGCATTACGTCCCATCGGGCGCACATCTGATTCATGGAAATGTACCGCTTTACCTTCACTCTTCGCGATAATGATGTGGTTGTTTCCGTTGGTAAGCGATGCATTCAACAGGCGATCGCCTTCGTGAATGGTAATCGCGTTGATACCACCCTGACGTGGACGGGAGTATTCTTCCAACGATGTCTTCTTGATGGTACCTCCCTCGGTACACAGAATTACATAGTTGTTGTTGATATACTGTTCATCCGACAGGTTCTTCACGTTAATGATCGCGCGAACGGTATCACCCGGCTCTATATTGATCAGGTTCTGAACCGCTCTTCCTTTTGAAGTTTTGTTGCCTTCCGGTATCTCGTATACTTTCTTCCAATATACTTTACCCTGATCGGTAAAGATGAGCAGGTAATTGTGTGCCTGCGCTATAAATAAGTGCTCGGTAAAGTCGTCATCTTTGGTAGTAACACCTTTCGAACCAACACCTCCTCTGCCCTGTGTTCTGTATTCTGACAGTGATGTGCGCTTGATATACCCCTGATTGGAAATTGTAATTACCATTTCCTCGTTCGGGATCATATCTTCCAACGTGATGTCATCATCGTTGTGAACTACCGTTGTTCTGCGTTCATCGCCATAACGTTCTTTGATCTCCAGCAACTCATTCTTGATGATCTCCATGCGCAACGGTTCGTTGGCAAGTATACTTCTCAGGCGATCGATGAGTTCCATTACTTCTTTATACTCCTGCTGTATCTTGTCGCGTTCCAGACCGGTAAGTCGTTGCAGACGCATGTCGAGAATTGCTTTCGCCTGTATTTCAGACAAGCCGAAGCGTGACATCAATCCTTCGCGTGCCGTATCCGGATCTTTGGAGTTACGGATGAGGCTGATCACTTCATCGAGGTGATCGAGTGCTATCAGATAACCTTCGAGTATATGTGCTCTGCGTTCTGCCTCTGCCAGTTCGAATTTTGTTCTTCGTACAATTACATCATGACGGTGCTCTACGAAGTATTTGATCTGGTCTTTCAGGTTCAGTGTCATCGGGCGGCCTTTCACAAGTGCCACGTTGTTAACACCAAACGAAGACTGAAGCTGCGTATATTTGAAAAGGTTGTTTAAGACTATATTTGGAATCGCGTCTTTCTTAAGGTCGTATACAATGCGATATCCTTCGCGATCTGATTCATCGCGTATATCCGATATACCTTCTATTTTCTTATCGTTAACAAGCGCAGCGGTCTTCTCGATCATCTGCGCCTTGTTCACCATGTATGGGATCTCGGTTACAACGATCTGGTCTTTACCGGTAGGCGATGTAACGATCTCTGCTTTTGCACGCATCAATACTTTACCACGGCCCGTGAGGAAAGCCTCCTGCACACCCGAGTAACCATAGATCAATGCACCGGTAGGAAAATCAGGCGCTGTGATAAACTTCATCAGCTCCTGTATGGTGATCTCATTGTTTTCAATATAGGCTACAACGCCATCAACAACTTCGCGCAGGTTATGCGGAGCCATGTTGGTAGCCATACCCACTGCTATACCGGAAGAACCATTCACCAAAAGGTTTGGAATCTTCGCAGGTAGTACCGTTGGTTCTGTTAACGAATCGTCAAAGTTAGGCTGGAAGTCAACCGTATCTTTGTTGATGTCGTAAAGCATTTCTTCAGCAATTCTGCGAAGGCGTGCTTCCGTATATCGCATCGCTGCCGGTGAGTCACCGTCAACCGAACCAAAGTTACCTTGTCCATCTACCAATGTATAGCGAAGCGACCAGTCTTGTGCCATACGCACCATCGTATCGTATACCGATGCATCTCCGTGCGGGTGATATTTACCCAAT
>DJFR01000080.1:0-7772 GCA_002432545.1 Flammeovirgaceae bacterium UBA5867
GAGAAGAATGTACCGACTTCAGGATCGTATCCGGAATATTTGGTGAAGGTGTGTAAATTCTGAACGCTGCCAGCAATGCGAACACCCGTCAGATGTGCTCTCGATACCAATGTTCTCGGCAATCTGTAGGCTAACTGTACATTCTTGATGCGCATAAATGATCCGTCCTCCACAAACCACTGCGATGGTCTTGAATTTCCGTTGGCATCGGTAGAAGAAATGCGTTGTATATTATGACCAGGATTCAGAATGCGTGGATCATCAGCTGCATTATTGCTGCTTACGCGTGCATAATCAAATACAGAGCTAAGTACTCCGCTTCCTGTATTGCTACCTGCATTGGGATTACCGTTTTTGAATTTCACAAAGTTGAATACATCGTTACCATATACACCTTGCAGGAAGACCATCAGTTCAAAGTTTTTATAGGTGAACGTGTTGGTAAATCCGAAAGTAAATTTAGGCCATGGGTTTCCGATGATAACACGATCATCCTGATTAACCACACCATCGTTATTCTGATCTTTATATTTGACGTCACCCACCCATGAACCATTGTCGGCATTGATCTGGTTAGAAGTTGTGGGAGTCTGACGGGCATGTCCTTCGATCTCAGATATACTCTGGAACAATCCTTCTGCTTCATAACCATAGAACTGCCATGCAGGCTGACCTACCACTACACGAGAGTCGAAGCCAGGCATAAACCATGCATCATTCACGAGTGGTGTACCTCGATACATTTCTGTTACCTTGTTACGATCCATCGAGAACACCAATCCGCTTCTCCAGCCGAGAACACCGTCTGTATTAACTGTATTAAGTGTTATACCAAAACCTCTGTTCTCCAAAGCGCCAATGTTGGTGTAGGGGAAAGATATATACCCCGGGGAATAATTTTGATTACCACCGGTATAATATGGCAAGTTGTTCTGTGAAATAAGATTATCTGTCTTCTTCAGGTATGCATCAGCAATTAACTCGATGCGATTGCTGAACATGTGAAGATCAAAACCTACGTTAAGACTTTTTGTACTCTCCCACTTGAACTCGGGGTTTGAAAAGTTACCGACAAGGTATCCTGTTCCCCATGCTGTAGGTATAGCAGACAAGGCGCCATAGTATGTAGCACCACCCGCCTGTTGATTTCCGGTAAGTCCGTATTCTACACGTAATTTCAGATCGTTAACAGAAGAAGATATACCTGTCATAAACGACTCTTGTGATATACGCCATGCAGCGGAAACGGAAGGAAAATACCCCCAACGATTTTCCGGACCGAACGATGGCGAACCATCTGCGCGAAGTGTAGCCTGTACTATATATTTTTCATTAAATACATAGTTCAATCTTCCGAAGTACGACTCCATAGCCCAGGCACCTTTCGAACTACTGTTGGTTGCTGTCTTCGCATCACCACCTGGCAATTCATGTATCTTGTTAGAAACAAATCCACTGCGTGTACCGGTAAGACCTTCGAATGTACCTTCCTGCGCTTCATGGCTCACCATAGCAGTTATAGCATGTTTGCCAATGTTAAGGTTATAGCGCAGTAACATGTTCCACAACCATGATAAGTTATTGCTGGCGGTGCGTGTTGATGTAGCTGTTTCATTTTCGAAGCCACCAAAAACATAGCTGGGTTTGTAGATATAATTATTAGTGAATTGTCCATTTCCGTTAAGTTCGGTTCTGAACACAAGTCCCTTCACTATATTTATATCAGCATATATACCGCCCATCGCCTGAATTCTGCGAAACTTATTTTCATTGATTAACGCAAGGGCTACCGGGTTTGTCTGGCGGAATTGCGTTTGACTGGGACCTCCCCATGTACCATCTATATTCTTTAACGGTACTGCTGGTGATTGACTGATCGCTATATTGATGAGGTCATCGTTCGTTACAGTCAGGTCTTCGTTGGTAACACTGGTATTGAAGTTTGTACCGATCTTTAACCATTTGCGTGTCTGGTTATCAAGGTTCATCCGCATACCATAGCGTTTGAAAGCAGAGCCAACCGCTACACCATCCTGTTTAAAGTATTCACCTGAAAGATAGAACGTAGTTTTATCGCTACCTCCGCTCATTGACAGCTGATGCTTCATCATGCCTGAACGCTGAAATAATTCTTTCTGCCAGTTTGTTCCGTCACCTAAAAGAGATGGATCAGAAAATTCATCCGGAACATCATAATTCACCAACACTGATCTTATATCGTTCTGATATTCGGCATACTGGCGAAGATTCATGGTAGGAAGGAACTTCGGTATATCCTGTAAGGTATAAAATGTGTTATAGCTGAATTTTGTTTCTCCTGGTTTGCCACGTTTTGTCGTGATCACAATCACACCATTGGATGCGCGTGAACCATATACAGAAGTAGCCGATGGTCCTTGCAGGATATTAAGCGACTCTATATCATCAGGGTTAATACCAGATAAAGGATTTGACGTTGTTCCGTTTGTTCCCATTATCTGCACGCCATCTACAACGTACATAGGCTCTGTATTACCGTTGATTGAATTTATACCACGTATCTTCACAGACAACGGTGCACCAGGCTGTCCGCTGTTGGTTGCTACATAAACATTCGCAGCTCTTCCCTGTATTGCTTGTTCGAGTGTGGTGTTAACAGTCTTTTGTATATCAGAAGCCGTGAGCGTAACTTGTGAACTTGAAAGATCAGTCTTTTTCATCTCACCGTACCCTACCACTACAATTTCCTGAAGAGTCTCTACATCCTCCTCCAACGCTGCAGATACACTTGTTTGATTTCCAACTGTAATTTCCTGTGATTTATACCCGATNNNNAGTTGTTCCCACTGTACTTCCTTTCAGCAGAACGTTAACTCCAGGCATTCCCTCGCCTGCTATGTCTGTGATCTTTCCTGTTACGACCTGCTTTTGCGCATACACGCTTGTTACAGTTCCTAACAGAAACAACATCACGAAGACTCGTAATTGTTTCGCGTAAACTTTTGTCATAGGTATTAATTTGGTTTAGTAATTGTGTTTCTATTTCGAGTACCGCGATGGGTAAATGATTCTGACTGGAGGCGAATCGGATTTTATGTACTGAATACTGGATGATATGATCCTACCGAGAAGCAGTGATTAACCGTACTACCCGCATACAACGCAGGGCTGTACGCTGGTTCCTGATGACCTGATTGCCGTTTTTTACTGAAGAAGCACAGAATGACATCTGACAAATGCCTACTAAGCAGGATAATGTTTGGTAGATTCATCTATTTCAAGGTTAGATTCTTTATTTCAATCATATTACGGCATATTATTTCCGAAAACGATTGTTGTAAAGGTAGCCGGCAAGCGCCCTTCAGAAGGGTATGTTTTTGTTCAGGAGTTTGGGTGCAAACGTTAACAGACGGGTTAAAATGTTTCTAAACCATACCTGTTTTGTTAATTGAAGGCTAAAATCGGGTAACTCAAACTCGTTAGAAGCAACCTTATTGAAGAAAAGTAGACAACGAAAATGGATTCGAAAGAGGGATTGCAAAGAAATGACAAAAGCTGCCTGACCTTCTTTTCCGTTCAGGTGAAAGAAGTCAGACAGCTAGGAAGAATAAGATAAAGGGGTTAAATCAAAGTGTAATGGCCAGTGATATGGATATGGCAACTGCAAGGTATATGAGAACCTCCAGTACAAACATCCACTTCGATTTTCTTCGGAGGTCGTCCATTGGTAAGCAAATTATTTTTTTGGGTATACCAAATGTACATTCAACTCACTCCGCACAACACNNTTATGTTTCCGGTAGCATTTGTTATCTGTTTCTTCGAAACATTAATTTTTAATCTTCCTTCATTACAATTCTCACTATCATTTCTGCAGAATATAGCAACGCAAAATATATATTGAGTACAACGAATTAAGCGGCAACGACACGATAAGATAGTCTATAGATACATGCTTGCTAACATTTTCCGTGCAGACTCAACAGAACCATTCCAAAGATTTAACAGGACAACTCGGATGGTTACTCCTTATATTATATAAAGCGTACAATTGAAAACCGTCTGAATACTACAGGCCTGTTTTTTTTAGAGACTATTTCTATATTGGAAGAATAAACGCCTCTCACATTGACTTCGAATACAACAACAGCACTTATTCAAACTGACAATCTCATCATTCGAAAATTATCGGTTGAGGATGCGTCTTTTATTTTTGAGTTGGTAAATATGCCTTCGTGGCTTCAGTATATTGGCGACCGCGGAGTGAGAACGTTGCACGATGCCGAACAGTATATCAGGAACGGCCCGATGACGAGTTATGCAAAATTCGGATTCGGTCTATACCTGGTCGCGCTGAAAGATACAAATGAACCTATCGGTATGTGTGGATTACTAAAACGTGATACCCTAGAAGACCCGGATATAGGCTTTGCTTTTCTGCAAAAATTCACCGGCAACGGTTTTGCATTTGAATCTGCCGCAGCTGTGCTCACGTATGGCAAAAATGTTTTAGGACTTTCGCGCATTGTAGCCATTACAGCGAAAGATAATAACAGCTCTATTAAACTCCTGGGACGCCTGGGATTTGAATTTGAAAAACATATAGCATTCAACAACGAGGAACTCAAGCTCTTTGGCAGAAATGCGTAGTTATAGCAATATCACATCGTCAAAGTATAAATGTGTCCAATTGAATAGTGGTTTGCTGTTGTGTGCACACATAACATTTATAGCCTGGTATTATTACTTCGTGAAAGTAACCTGTCATCGATGAACTTTCGATTTGTCCAAAAGTATTCTCAATACTTACTTGTGCCAGTGGAATCTGTAAGCCATAGCCATAGGCTTTAAGAATACTTTCTTTTTTAGTCCACAGATCAAAAAATATTTTTTCTGGATTCAAGGACGTATAGATAGTTACCCACTCGGCAGAAGAAAAACTTTCATTATACCCCTGCCATTCAAAATCTCTTACGTTCTCAATATCAATACCCACTACACCTTCGTCCGAAAACACGGCAACGATTTTATCATCTGCATGAGACACATTAAAATCTACAGATGCAGACAATTGCCATTTACCATACGGCCCGCGATGTAAAGTTTGCAGTACAGTGGGCGGTATATTTGCTTCATCGAATAAGCGTTGCAACATTAAACGTCCTATAGTGCTGATAAACATTTTGTCCTGAAAGAGATAGTCATCATCATTCAAAAAATGTATATTTAATTTATTACTCGCAGATGCTAAATCTGTTGTCTTCGCGATCTCCGATACTGTCGAAATCAGAACCTTAACCATATCGTATGGGGGCTATATGTAATAAATATACTTGATCTCTAAAAAACTGTCTCCAGGGTAATGCAATACTAAGCACATTGTTGTAAAACTGTAGTATAGCGTTGCCGTTGTATTTTCAGTTTGAAATTGAGTTACATAGAAACGCGAACCAAAGCTCATGATATTATTATTTTGCGAGTGTAACATTTTCAATGCTTAAACCAGATATATATTCCTGCAATACCCCAACTTGTAAATACATTCAACACTATTAAAAGTTTTAAAAATTATGAAAAGAGAATTTAAGCGGCCTAACGGTAAAGAGATCTACGTTACCATTACCCACGAAAGAGACACCGATATAATTTACGTTGATTGGAACGGTTTCCTTACGGTGGACCAAGTAAAGGCAGGCTCTGAAGAACTACTAAAGATTATTAAGGAAGTAAAATGCAGTAGAGTACTGGTGGACAATCGTAAAGTATCCGGTCCGTGGCAAGCTGCCAACGAGTGGTATCAGACAGACTGGAACCCGCGTGCAGCGAAAGAAGGACTTACGGATATGGCTGTGATCATGTCTGATAATATATTTACTCAACTTTCACTGCAAGGCTTTACAAAAGCTACAAAAGGTGTTTATACCGTAGCGATATTTAATTCAGAGCCGGATGCACGCAAGTGGCTTAAAGAGCAGGCAGCAGTAGCAAAATAACGGTTACGCTAAAAAAATATATCTCTGAAAGTCCGGTCTATATACTATAGATAAAGATTTTCAGAGATTTTTTTATGCCCGTTTCCAGGTAACGTGAAATACACTCTTTTTCCCTTGTGCATATATAGGTGGTGTACTCAGCACCAGGGTATCACCATCAATCTCCGCGTAGCGAATCTCATCATGACCAACCCAATTCGGAAAGAGACTTCCTTCTACTTCGTGCACTAATTCACCGGGTGTTCGCTCATAGTATTTTCCCCAGTATGCAGCGTAGCTGAGGTATGCATCTTTTATTTCGTCAGCGCTTCCACCCGTTAATGATTCTGAAGTAAAATTGGCGCGAGCGCTCTTCATAAGCTGTGCGTTCATATAGCCGCTCGCATCGTACGTAAGTATACCCAATGGATTCTCGCCAAAGAAATCAGCAGGCTCTTTATCGCCATCCAGGTATTTCCATGCTACGAGTTTCCACGTTCCTATAATTTTATCTTTAACGGATTCTTTCATGGTGCTTCAGTTTATAAACATTATGGCATTAACAATACCAATATACGTGCAGAAGGTTTACGCTGCACGTATAAGGTATAAAAACAATTTGATCTGAAATTATAAAAGAGTTTTAGCAGGCTGAAGGGATACCATTCTGCTATAGATATTGTCTTGCACAAGCTGTGCAACAAAGGCACCGTCATGCTCAATATAGCGGTGTCCACCCGAGCGTGAGATCAGATTGAAAGAAGTTGCTGTCTCTTTCTCCCACTGCTCGATCTGATTGCGCTTCACACGTTCATCTTCCGATCCGTGAATAGCAATGATTGGTATATTCAACGGCTCTTCGGTTATAAACTCGTAGTGGTACAGGAACTGCAGATCGGCACGCAGTATATTGATCATCAGGCTTTGGATTTCTACATCGCCAATGTTGCTCAATGCCAGGTGCGGATACATTTGCACAAGCTCATCGTTAGACAAGGTATAGTCTACCTGTTTCTTGTCGTATGCGCCTAGCCCTGACGTTGACGAGATGTACAGCGTTTCAGGCAATGCAAGTTTTCTTCTGCGCAGCTCGCGTATAATTTCGTAAGCAACCATACCGCCCATGCTGTGGCCCAGGAATATATAGGGCTTGTTCAGCATCGGAATGATAGAAGGCATGATATCGCGCATGAATGTTTTGAAATCCACATAAGGCGTTTCTTCCATTCTTCTGCCTCTTCCCGGCATTTCAACAAGTACTAATTCGGTAGTCGCATTGTCGAGAAGATTTTCCCAACCATTAAACAGCGAAGCACTTCCCCCGGCATCGTGGAAACAGAATACACGGAATGAAGCATTCGGATTTGCTTTTGGAATCGTAAACCAGTTAACAGTCTTATCTACGGGCTGTTGTGCACCAACCGTAGTGCCGTGGTTCTGTGCTGTAAGTATATCTTTCAGGTATGCAGCGTACTCTTGTATACTTGGATGTGACCAGAACAGACCCACCGTTAATTTGATAGCCAATTCTTTCTCCAGCAGATTTCTCAATTGGACAGCCATGAGTGAATCAAGTCCCATTCCTTTAAAGGTCATGGTATGCTTGATGCGATTGGCGGATATCTTGATGATCTTTGACACGTGGTGTGTGATCATTTGCTCAAGTGCAAGTTGCTTCTCACCTTCCGTCTTGATTGCAGCGTAATGTTCCAGGAATACAAAGCCACCTGCTTTCTGACCGTTGCTATTTGCTTTCGGAGTTTTACGTTCGGCTACACCTTGCAAACCTGTTATACTCATAACCGGTGTGTTGTCGCAATT
>DJFR01000080.1:7785-14384 GCA_002432545.1 Flammeovirgaceae bacterium UBA5867
CGTAACTCGCGACTATAATTCACGGCCGCGTGCAGCGCTACCTGGTCGATATTACTAAAGCGAACATCCAGTAAATTTCCTTCTTCCAATATGGATACCAGTTGTCCATATATAGGCTGGAAGAAACTGCTCATCAATGCCGGGTGTATTTTATACTTGGATGATGTGAGGGTTACATTCGGATCGGCTTTGATAGAGAACAACACATTCGGAAATGGTTTGTTGCCCACTTTATCAAGTCCTGTCAGTTGCTGAAACTGTTTACCAAAATTGAATCCGATGGAACGGAGTAGATTATAGTAGGTAACTCCTTCTGTATAGTCGGGGGCGCAATATTCAATCTGTTCAAATATCTCCGGAACATATTTACTTTCTTCCGTGATCTCGATGCCGCCATTTGCCAACTGTATCCATCCGGATTCCTGGTCATCGCGTTTGAAGATATATACTTCACCGCGTTTGTTTTCACGAATAACAAGTTTTACCTGTACATCTACACGTGTGTTGTCAGATAACGTAAGCTGGCGTGTAAACTTGAGGTTCTCTACGCATACAGGCACATCGTTGTATACTTCGGCAGCGGCTTCCAATACCATTTCTATATAGCATGATACGGGCAGTTCCACACGATCCTGTACAAGACGCTCGCGCAGGTATGGAAACTTGTTCAGGCTGATGGATGATTCCCAGAAGTAAACATCTTCAATGTTCGCGAGGTTGATCTTGCTTCCCAGCAATGGATATTTGGCAACAACATCTTTTGCGTTCTCAAGTTCTTTGGAGAGATCTTCAATCTCATAACGCTCGCGCTGGAACGGATATGCAGGCAGTTGTGCTTCCGGAGCAGTAGCCGTACCGTAGTATGTCTTCCAGTTTACAGAATAACCCTTGCTATACAGTTCGCCCAGGTTCTTAAACATCACATCCAGTTCCGGGTTGTCGCGTTGTGTCGATGCAATGGTTATTACTTTCTTACGAATATGTTCGGCACACTCGGTAACCGCATTTACCAATACCGGGTGCGGGTTCGCTTCAATGAAAACAATGTGCTCGTCTTTCAACAGGTTTTCAACCACTGACGCAAACTGCACCGTGCCGCGCAGGTTGTCAACCCAGTAGTCAGCACCCATATCTGTGCCTTGCATTACTTTATTATATACTGTAGAAACAAAGGGTATCGTGGCAGGCTGCGGCACTACGTTTTGCAATTCTTTGCGAAGCGGTTCTTTCAACGGATCCATCTGCGGACTGTGCGATGCTACATCTACTTTTACCAGGCGGCAGAATAATTCTTTCGCTTCAAGCTGGGCAAGCACTTCATCAATCGAAGCTTTATCACCAGCGAGTACGGTTGATTTATAGCTGTTGTTTACCGCTACAGAAAGTTTACCGCCATAGTTCGCTGCAACCTTCTCAGCTTCTTCACGACTGAGTTCCGTTACTGCCATGGCACCGCCTTTACCACTTACGGTTTTCATGAGGCGGCTGCGCTCGCAGATGATGCGTGCTGCATCTTCCATTTTTATAGCACCTGATATATAGGCTGCTGCAACTTCACCCATGCTATGGCCTACAACTGCCTGTGGTTGTATACCCCACGACATCCATAGTTTAGCAAGGGCTATCTGCATGGCGCATATAGCAGGCTGAATCACGTTGATCTCTTTCAAACGATCGGTCTCCGGTGTAGCATTAAGCTGATCGATGAGTGACCAGTCTGTAAAAGGACGGTACGCTGCATCAAGTGCTACGATCGTATCTCTGAATACTTTTTCTTTTACCAGTAACTCGCGACCCATACCCAGCCACTGCGCACCTTGTCCCGGAAATACAAAAACAACTTTTGCTTTTTCGGTTAATGGCATGCACGGTGTTGCTTCTGCTTCATCTTCAAAAAAGTTTTTGAGACTGGCAAGCATCTGCTCACGTGTACTGGCTGTAAAGAGTATACGGTGATCAAACTCCGGTTTACGAAGCGCTGCCGCTACACTTATTGCTTTGAAATTATCTTCATCACCACTCTCTATTGCTTTTGCGTAGGCACGTGCATAGTCTTTCAATGCCTGCGATGATTTAGCAGAGAGCGGCAGACTGTATACTTCTGAGCTGTTGGCAGGAATAACAGATTTTTTAACTGGCGCGCGATACTCTTCCAACGCTACGTGTGCATTGGTGCCGCCCCAGCCAAACGAGTTAACACCGGCTTTAAATGTTTCGCCATTGTTAACCGGCCATGCAGAAAGATCTTTTTGTACCTCGAGGTGAAGATCTTCGAAAGGTATATTTGGATTGGGTTTGTTAAAGTTCAGGTTTGGAGGAAGTACTTTATGCTGCATCGCCAGTACTACTTTAATAAGACCGGCTATACCGGCAGTGGCTTCGGTATGCCCTATATTTGTTTTTACAGAACCGATGCGCAGGCTCTTGCCCGTTCTTCCTTTACCAAAAAATTCACCGATGGCAATGGCCTCATTCGGATCACCAAGTTTGGTGCCTGTACCGTGTGCTTCCAGGTAATGTACTTCATGCGGATCTATACCGGCATCACCGTATACTTTTTCAAATAGTGATATCTGTCCTTCGGTGCTGGTAGCTGGCAATGTATCATTGAAACCGTTGTTGTTTACGGCTGATCCACGGATCACCGCGTATATTTTATCTCCATCACGTTCAGCATCCGATAATTTTTTCAGCAGCAATACACCCCCACCTTCACCGCGTACGAAACCATCTGCATCAACATCAAACGTGCTGCACTTTCCTTTTACCGAAAGACCACCAAACTGTGTAAGCTCTATATATTTATCCGGATCAAGAATGTGATTGATACCGCCTACCACACTCATCACCGACTCATTGTTCAGCAAACTCTGACATGCCATGTGCAATGCTACGAGTGATGCCGAACACCCGGTGTCGATAACCAGGCTCGGCCCGGTAAAGCCCATGGCGAATGATACGCGGTTAGCCACTACGTTGGAAGACATACCTACAGCCGAGTGCAGCGTTGCTTTTGCATTCTTGGCTTTACGGTAATGTTCGAAATCTGTCCAGATGTTACCGACAAACACGCTGACATTTTTACCCTTTACATCATTATAAGGCAATGAGGAATTTTCGATGGCTTCCCACGCGAGCTCCATCATGAGTTTTTGAGACGGGCTCATCTCGCTGGCTTCTGCCGGAGATATATTAAAGAACAGCGGATCGAAATCGTGAATGTTCGCTAACAGTGACGCATGACGCTGGTGCGTTTTGCGCGTAGCCTGCGGATCCGGATCATAATATCGTTCAGCATCCCAACGCTCTTTGGGAATCTCGGCAATGGTATCTTTTCCATTTTTCAGTAACTCCCAAAATTCATCAAGTGAATTTGAATTCGGGAAACGGCATGACATTCCAATGATAGCGATTGAATCCTCGCTGTGGGGTGTGCTTGAAGATTTCATAAAACTGTTATTTGGGTGTTTGAACAAAGCTATTCAATACATCTTCAACAGACCGTTTAATAAATGGCAAAAGCTTACCTTAAAAATGTTTTAAATGAAATCGTTTTCTAGAAAAGCATTATAGAAAAGTTACACTGTCTCAACCGCGTATATAGGCACATACTATGATTTCATCGCAGCATACTTCACAAAGAGATTTGTATAGATATACAAGTAAAATCTGTTTTCCTGTATAATCTTACATTCGCGGTCTTCTTACTTCAGGTTACTTGCCCTTCAGCTATAGCTTACCACTCGGCACTTTTTCTCCCTAGTAAATTTACCGAAGAGTATATCTTACTCTTTCGATCGCCTGGATGCAGCATAGGCGGAAGGCAGCATTTTATACTCTTCCTTAAAGTATTTGGTAAAGTATTTCGGATTATTAAAGCCTACTTTATAGGCAACTTCTGATACGGTAAGCTGACTTTTCTCCAGCAGTTGGGCTGCCTGCTGCAAGCGAATAACGCGGATAAATTCTATAGGACTCTTTCCCGTTAGCGCCAACAGCTTCTTGTAGAGGTGTACACGGCTCATACCAAGCTCATGACTCAATGTTTCAACAGAAAAAGCTGTGTCCGATATATTATCTTCCACACATTTGATGGCGCGCTGTATAAGTTTTTCATCAAGCGATGTAATATTTACATCACTCGCCTTTACTTCAATCTGTTTGCGGAAATCTTTCTGGAATGCTTCGCGCTGGTGAATGAGGTTACGAATGCGCGACTGCAATATCTCGAAATTGAAAGGCTTGGTAATATAATCGTCCGCTCCGGATTCAAAGCCTTCCATCTTCTGCTCTTCTGCCGTGCGCGCAGTCAGTAAAATTACCGGGATGTGCGATACACGCGGATCGCTTTTGATCTTCCGGCAAAGTTCTATACCGTTCATCTCCGGCATCATTACATCGCTTACAATCAGATCCGGCAATGCGGACAAGGCCTGGTTCCACCCTTCCTTTCCATTGCGTGCCTCTATAATTTTATAGTGCAGCCGCAGGTTATCTTTCAGGTAGAAACGAAAATCTTCATTGTCTTCAATTAACAGAAGAGCAGGTTTATCCGATTGAAGTTCTGCTTCCCACTCCGGTATCTCAACCTCAGCAGGCGCTATAGCAGCCTCGTGTGCGGCAACATCCTTCACAGGTATTGTTACCGTGAAGCAACTTCCTTTACCAATCTCACTTGTTACCGAAATGTTTCCTCCATGTATACGCACAAACTCTTTGGTAATAGACAGACCTATACCACTGCCCTGGTTTACCATGCTGCCGGGGAGATCGTGCTGAAAGAAACGTTCAAATATTTTATCCTGCTTGTCCAACGGTATACCTATACCCGTGTCTGTTACTTTTATCTCCAGCCATTTACCTTCTTCACTGTGTACTTCGTTGATGGTTACGGATACATTGCCATGCTCGGGAGTAAATTTGAATGCATTGGACAAGAGGTTGAACAAGATCTTTTCAAGTTTGTCCTGATCGAAGATCGTTTCCAATGAATCGACAGATGTTTTAAAATCCAGAGAAACATCTTTCTTTTCCGACATATCCGAGAATGAAAAAGTAGTCTCACGAATAAAGCGTACAATATCACCTTCCGATGGATTGAATTTTATCTCCTGTACTTCGAGTTTTCGGAAATCAAGTAATTGATTTACCAGGTTAAGCAGTCGCCTTGCATTTCGGTGGATGAGTTGAAATTGTGTTCGTTGTTCTTCGCTCGCAGCCTTCATCAGTTTTTCTACCGGTGCGAGTATCAATGTGAGCGGTGTTCGGAATTCGTGGCTCACGTTGGTGAAGAAACGCAGCTTCATCATATCAAGCTCGTGCATGCGTTGCGCCTCCTGTCGCTCCTGCTCTATTACAAATTTAAGACGCTCGCGCTGCTGTATCAGTTTGCGCGTTACCAGCAGTGCCGCCATCACCAGGAATATATAGAGTATAAATGCTGTTTTTGTTTTCCAGAATGGAGGCAGTATGATAATCTTCATCGAAGTGCCTTCATCATTCCATATACCATCGTTGTTGGAGGCTTTAACACGAAGTGTATATTCTCCCGGGTCAAGGTTTGTGAATGTTACGCGCCTGGAGTTTCCATCCGTGGCAAGCCACTCTTTGTTGAAACCTTCCAGTTTATATTTATACTGACTCTTTTCCGGAAGAAAAAAATTAAGCGAAGTGAACTCGATGGAAAATACATTATCGCTGTGCGCGAGTCTGATCTCCGGTGTCATGGTTATCGACTTATCAAGAATAACACTTCCCTTTACCTTCTCTCCTATCTTTACTTCTTTATTAAAGACTTGCAAACCGGTAAACTGTACAATCGGCTTCTTGTCATTGATCTGTATATCTTCCGGTTTGAAAAGATTAAAACCATTCGCACCACCAAAGATCAATTCGCCCTTGCGTGTTTTATAGGCGGCACCCTCATTGAATAATTTACCCTGCAACCCATCTGACTCATCGTAATTTTTAAAGCGAAACGATTCGATTGTACCATCGGGCTTTCGGCTAAGCATCAGATTGGACAAGCCCTTCGGCGTACTCATCCACAAATTACCACTGCCATCCTGCAGCAGGGTGAGCACCGTGTTATGCGGCAAGCCATCTTCCTGTCGCAACACGCGAAATGTCTTTGTCTTCTTG
This sequence comes from Flammeovirgaceae bacterium UBA5867, assembly GCA_002432545.1. GTDB lineage: Bacteria > Bacteroidota > Bacteroidia > Cytophagales > Cyclobacteriaceae > Ohtaekwangia. Next base: position 13,927 of record DJFR01000080.1, read on the forward strand.
TCGAACAAGTTCAATCCTTCTTTTGTACCGATCCATATAGTGCCCTTGCGATCGTCCAGAATTGAAAACACATTGTTGTGCCCGAGGCTCCTGGGATTATTTACATCATTCAGATAGAGTGTAAACGTTCCGGTTTTGCGATTGTAGAAATCTATGCCATAGCCGGTTCCGATCCATATATTCTTCTCCGCGTCTTCAACGATGGCAGGTATATACGTAGAGTGTACAGAACTGTCGAGGTGAAATTGTATCTGCGGGTAATGTTTGAATGTTTTTGTATCTCTGTCGAATACATCTATACCGGCTTTCAATGTGCCGATCCAGAGTTGTCGCTGCGAGTCTTCGAAGATCTCCCATATATTATCATCACTTATACTCCCGGGATCAGCCGAGTGTCGGTACCGGATAAAGTTACGACCATCAAAACAATTCAATCCGCCATAGTAAGTTCCGATCCA
>DJFR01000080.1:14392-28731 GCA_002432545.1 Flammeovirgaceae bacterium UBA5867
GTATACTGTGTAAATTGTTCTGACTTGCGATCGTATTTAATAAGACCTCCTCCGTTTGTACCGATCCAGATATTCCCATCATCATCTTCAGCAAAACAATTGATATCATTAAACGGCAGACTGTTTTTATTGGAGGCGAGATGACGAAACAGTCTGAAGCGAATTACATTTTCGTGATAATAGTTAACACCTCGTTTATACGTACCGATCCAGATAAAACCATCGTAATCTTTATACATGGTTTGTATACTGTTCTGACTGAGGCTCCGCTCGTCATCGGTATTGTGCAAAATATAGCGGACAGAAAAATCTTTTTTGTTGATGACATTAACGCCACCATGATCGGTTGCTACCCAGATAAGACCTTTGTTGTCTTGCACAACGCCCCGCACTATATCGGTGTTCAGATGAACCGGTGACGATGTTTTGTTAAAATGATAGATCTTGTTCTCGTCTACACGAAAATGGTATAACCCGTGGTTTGTATTGATAAAGTATATCCACAAGTCACCGTCATTGTCGGCCATCAGGCCATACTCCAACGTTTCATTTTTATATTGGCGGTTAAATGTGAAGTCGCGATATAGTACATGCAGCGATTTTGTATCCAGTTTTTCCAGCACGCCATTGCGGTGCAACAACCACATACATTTATTACCTTCCACAAGGGAGAATATAGGGTTACTTTGTACGGCTGTTGTATCGGTATCATTCTGAAGAACGGGGATAAACTTCTTTTCTGCAGCTATATATTTGAAGAGTTTTCCTGTGTTATGAAGATACCAGAAATTACCTTCACGGTCTTTCAGAATATCTAACAGGAAACCATCGGGAAGATGATGACTGCGAAGAACGCGATATACATTTCGGGTAAACTTTTCAGTTGCCGGATCATACACGCACATACCGGTATAGGTGTAGACCCAGATTTTGCCGAAGGGATCTTCGAGTATTTTATAGATATCATTGTCTATCAGCGTTGTTGTGTCGCGCGGATCGTTGCGAAATGTTTTTAAAGTACTGCCATCGAACCGGTTGAGTCCGGAGATCGTACCGATCCAGATAAAGCCTCTGCTGTCTTTGAGAAATGTTTTAACCTGGCTGTTGGATAAACCCTGGTTGATATCAAGATGCGAGAACCGATATTGTCCGTTTTGTGCACGCACACAAAGAAAGGACAATACCTGTACAATAAAACAAAATACAAATACTCTGGCTGGCATGGGGCTCCCTCTATTGAGGAAGTGAAATATAAAAAATTTAATTTTTATACCTATCCACGCCAGCAAGAGTTTTTTGAGTATATATATATTTATTAAAAAAATGCGGTGCAGCATTTTTTAGAGATCAGTAATAGGCTTATACTTCGGTACAAGTGCTTTCATAACAGACCACGCAATGAGATAAGCAACGGAACAGATTGTAAACATAATGGTATAGCCTGTCTCAATATGTCCTAATGCTTTATAGTGATCGAACAAAGCCCCCCCTAATTTAGTAAGGATAACGCCACCAATACCCCCCGCCATACCGCCAATTCCCACGACTGACGCTACAGCTTTCTTCGGAAACATATCGGAGACCGTTGTAAATATATTTGCACTCCACGCCTGATGTGCTGATGCACCTATACCAATAAATAAAACCGGCAACCAGAAACTGATCGAACCCAACGGTTGGGCTGCCAGCACCAGCAGCGGAAATAATGCAATAACCAGCATGGCACGCATGCGACCATCGTATACCGCATACCCTTTACGGATAAAATACATCGGAAACCAACCTCCCATTATACTTCCCACCATCGCGAGGGTATATAGCACCGTTAATGGCAAGGTTACGGCTTTATCGATGATACCGTATTGAGCTTTGAGGTATGCAGGCAGCCAGAACAGAAAGAACCACCACACACCATCTGTCATGAATTTACCAAAAGCAAATGCCCAGGTTTGTTTATAGCCCAGCAGACGAAACCACGAAACTTTTTCATCTGGTGTAACGGGTTGTGTGGGTATATTTTTATCTTCATCACTGTTGATATACTCCAGCTCGGCTGCTGAAAGACGTTTTTGTTTTTCAGGTTTTTCATAGAGCACAAGCCAAAAGAATAACCACAGAAAGCCGATGCCGCCAATAATAATAAAGGCCGCTTCCCAACCCCAATTGCTATAGATCCACGGTACCGTGATTGGTGCCAGTATAGCTCCTATATTTGCGCCTGAGTTAAATATACCGGTGGCAAAAGAACGCTCACGCTTCGGAAAGTATTCTGCCGTAGCTTTTATAGCGGCCGGAAAGTTACCGGCTTCACCCAATGCAAGAAATGCCCGCGAGAACATAAACCCGGCAACCGAAATAGACACAGCACCTATACCAAACCATCCCAGCAAAGACGCTATACTACCGCCAATGGGTAATGCCAAAGCATGAACAACAGCAGCGACAGACCATATTATGATGGCCCAACCGTAACCCCACTTTGTATCGAGTTTATCAACAAAGCGCCCGGCAAATAACATGGATATAGCATACGTAAACTGAAACACGGCTGCAATACTGGCATAGTCACTGTTAGTCCATCCGAAAAGTTCTTCAAGCCTCGGTTGCAGTAAACTCAGCACCTGGCGGTCGAGGTAGTTAATGGTTGTAGCAAAAAACACCAGGGCACAGATTGTCCATCGGTATTTACCAATGGCCTGGTTTACGTTATGAAGTTTTTCCACGGTTTATGGGTTTGGTTGTAAAATCTATTTATAGGTTGGTATATATCGAACGGCACGTTGCGGCTATATATCAGTCGCGCAATTTCTTCGCTATCGCTAACGCCTCCACTACATTTTGCTCCAGCAGTGTCCAATTCTTCTCTGCGAGAATCTCTTTGGTAAATAACTGCGATCCCATNNCCTCCGGTAATCATCAATTGCAGATCGGGCACAACGGGCATGATAGACGAAACGAAGCCCGGCCCAAGTACCGAACCCGGAAATACTTTAATTACTTCGGCACCATTTTCTTTTGCTGTTACTATTTCTGTAAGCGTAGCGCAGCCGGGCATCCATAGTTTATTGTGCGCACGACATACCTCTGCCATTTCCAGTTTCAGAATCGGTGATATAATAAAGTCTGCTCCTGCATCTATAAATTTTCTGGTAGTAGCGCCATCCATGATGGTACCGATGCCGATCATCAGTTCCGGGTAGTTACTCCGTTGTTTCAGCAGATGTACAAATACATCGTATGAGTTTTTCTTCCGGTTGGTAAATTCAAAAACACGAACACCTCCACGATAGGCAGCTTCAATAACCTGCTGGGCTTCTTCAGCATTATCGTGTGTGAACAAAGGCACTACACCCGTGCGCTTCATTGTGTCTACTATTTGCTGGTTGGTAAATTTCATTCCGCTATTCTGTTTATACTATATCTGTAAACTATATATCTGAATCACCTCGTATACCTATCGCAACAGCTTGCCTACATTTTCGCCTTTCACGAGTTGTTCTACTTCATCGGCCGTTACGAGGTTTACATCACCTTCGATGGAGTGTTTAAGAACGCTGGCAGCCGTTGCAAACTCAACCGTAGCTGCATCGGTTTTGGATGTAAGTATACCATAGATCAAACCCGCCATATAAGCATCGCCTCCGCCTACACGATCAACAATATTCGGCATATCATATTCCTGTGAATGCAGCAGCTCTTTACCGTTCCACAATAACCCGGTGAGACGATTGTGCGATGAACTTATTGAATCGCGCAGTGTGGTAGATATTTTTGTAGTAGAAGGACAAGCCTGTTTGAATGCTTTACACGCTTCTTCAAAGGTAGCGCCTGATATACCTACGCAGTTTTCCATATCGGTAATACCCGCTATAATTACATTGGTAGATTCTATTAACGATGGCATGATATCACGGGCAGTCTTTCCATACTGCCAGAGGTTTCTACGATAGTTTATATCACCGGAGATTGTGATGTTCATTTTCCGTGCGGCCCGTATAGCTTCTTCACAAACATCGGCAGCACCTTGCGATATAGCAGGCGTTATACCGGTCCAATGAAACCATGCAGCGTCTTTCAACACCTCTGTCCAATCGATCATCCCTGGCTTTATATGTGCGAAGGCTGAATTGAAACGATCGTATACAATACGCGAAGCACGTTGCATGGCACCATTCTCCAGGAAATATAATCCCATGCGTTCATCTCCGTAAACTATATAGCGTGTATCCACACCGTAGCGCTTCAGCGTTTGCGTTGCAGCCTTACCAAGATCATTCTCCGGGAAACGCGTAACATGTGCTGTCGGTATACCAAAGTGACTGAGTGATGCCGCAACATTTGCCTCCGACCCGGCATAGAGTGCCTTGAAACTTTCAGCCTGCGTAAACCGTGCAAACCCCGGAGTAGAGAGTCGTAACATGATTTCTCCGAAGGTGATTACTTTTTTGTTCATTCTTTATTTCTTTTAGTCCGGAAGCTTGGAAGCCTGGCCATCGGGAAGAGTCCGAAAGTCGGGAATTCCGAAAGACCGGAAGTTTTTTTACAATGCTATAGTTCTGAAGCAGTATCCGTTCATACGTATATATTTCCAGGTGCAGTACCACAGCAGCCTATTCGCTATATATAAATCGTTATTCGTTATTCGTTATTCGTTATTCGTTATTCGTTATTCTTATTTCTTATTTCTCCTCTTCTCCTCTTCTTCCAACGCACACTTCTTCCCCAACTCCACTCTGACTTCCCGACTTTCGGACTTCCCGACTTCTCACACTCCCGTAAACGCACTGAACCCGCCATCTACCGGCACTACAATTCCCGATACAAATTTTGAAGCATCGGAGCATAGCCATATCAATGTACCGTTTAATTCATCGGCTTCACCAAATCGTCCGAAGGGTGTACTGCGAATAATTGATTCACCTCGTGGCGTAAGACCTCCATCAGTATTTGTCAGCAACGATCGGTTTTGTTCTGTTAAAAAGAATCCGGGTGCTATAGCATTCACACGTATACCTTCTCCAAACTTCTTCGCCATTTCTACCGCCAGCCACTGCGTTAGATTGCTGATGGCAGCTTTCGCAGCGGAGTAACCCACCACGCGCGTCAACGGACGAAACGATGTCATGGAAGATATATTAATGATGTTGCCTTTGCGTTTTGTTACCATTACTTCGCCAAACACCTGTGACGGCAACACGGTACCCGTTAAGTTGAGATCAACTACTTTTTGAAAGTCATCGATCTTGAGATCCAGAAAACTTTTATCCGGAAGTATAGTAGCGCCCGGCATATTTCCACCTGCACCATTTACCAGTATATCGATCGTACCAAACTGATCGGTGATAATCTTTCGCGCTTCTTTTAATTGCTGTTCATTCAGTACATCAGCAGAAACTCCGATGGCTGTACCGCCAGCTTTATTTATTTCGTCAGCCAGTGCATCGGCTGCATCTTTTCTTCTTCCGAGTATAACTACACTTGCACCTGCTTTGGCAAGTGCTTTACTCATAGCACTTCCTAACACTCCAGTTCCCCCGGTTACAACGGCTACTTTACCTTGAAGATTGAATATATCCTGTATATACATGGGACGTTCTATTTAAAGTTTAATAGTTTGACGTGTGCGATTACTTTCATAACATAATTCGATCAGCCTGATCACTTCGCGCGATTCTTCCGGCTTCACTGCTAAAGGTTTATTCTGCCGGATAACCTCGTATATGTTCTGATAAAAAGCCAGGTAATCGCCCGGCAATGTTTCAATCACGCCTTCCACATGCATACCATCTATCGATGTATTGAGCTTGCCCCAGTATTGTTTATCTTCTGTTCCCCATCCTGCAGTGCCCGGTGTCTTGCCTTCTTTCAAGGCCTGCTCCTGCGGATCTATACCATACTTTACAAATGAACCCTCTGTGCCATGCACTATATATTGCGGACCTTGTTCACGCACGAGGTAACTCGACTTGACTATACTATGAAAGCCGCTATACTGTAAGCGTATATCGTAGTAATCATCAACTTTTCCTCCGGGGCGTTGTATACCAATGCGTGCATCTATTTCGCGTGGAAATCCGAACAGCAAAATGATCTGATCAAGCATGTGCGACCCGAGGTTATATAGTATACCGGTACCGCTTCCGGTTTCTTCTTTCCAGGTAGCAGGTTGTATATAGTTTCGGAAGCGATCGTAGTGTACTTCCAGCTCAACCATCTTCCCGACTAAATTATTTTCGAGTATCTTTTTTACGGTAAGAAAACCTCCATCCCATCGTCTGTTCTGAAATACGGTGAGTATTCTGTTTTTCTTTTTCGCTAATGCGATGAGTTGGTCTGCTTCGGTTGCTGTAACGGTAAACGGTTTTTCAACAATAACATGTTTACCGGCTTCGAGCGCACGCGTTACAAAATCAGTATGTGTATCGTTGGGTGTGTTGACTACAACCAGTTCTATAGTATCATCTTCAAATACTTTTTCAACAGTGTTCACTACACGCACCTGCGGATAACGTTTGGTGGCGTGTGTACTGCTGCGTTGAACAATGGTGTGTAACTGAAACTGCGGATGCGCGGCAATGAGCGGAGCGTGAAATACTTCGCCTGACATTCCATACGAGAGTAATGCTGTTACAATTGGAGCTGTGGTCATGCTAGATGCTGATCGATTTGGTTCTTAGGATAGACGATTTTAATTGCTTGATCCCCTGAAGCGCATTGTAAACATTGCTCTCTATTTTCGTCCAATCTTTCACCAACACGTCATCGCGTGTAAACAATGCGTCACCTAACCTAACACATAAAGCACCTGCATCAAACCAGCTCTCGAGATTATTTTTTGAAAGGGTTACACCACCGGAAGGTATACACGTAAGTTCCGGATGAATGGTAACAACCTGTTTAACAAAGTCCGGTCCGAGAATATTACCGGGTATAACAATGACAGTTGTAGCGCCCCATGCCTTTGCCTGTTGTACATCAGCGAGTGTTGTACATCCAGGGATCCACAAGACACCGTTATCATGACAGGCATGGGCAACATCTTCGTGCAAAAACGGAGATGCTATAAATTGAGCACCTGCACGTATATACCGGTTCGCCTGCGATGCATCGAGCACAGTGCCTGCACCAATTGTGATATCAAACTCTTTTGCACGATCAGCCAGCCAGGAGAACATGCGTATACCGCGTGCATCGCGTTGGTGTGAAAATTCAAACACATCGCATTCGCAACGCTTTAAAATCTTCATAACCTCCAGCACACAGTCTATATTCTGGTGGTTAAAAAACGGAATTACACCATTTCTGCCGAGAGTAGATTTTAGTTTCTGAAGCGTTATCGTTTCGCTGCGGTGCATGATTAATTATATTAATTTCGTCCCTTGCTTTAATATTAAAACTGTGTAAATTGCGCAATCGATTGCGCAAGATACGCGATTTATCAATATGTCAAACAGATTTCTAAAAATTCATCCGTCTGATAATGTTTATGTAGCATTAACAGACCTCAAAGCCGGAGAAAAGCTTACGCTCAATGGTGGATCACTCACCCTGGTAGACGATGTACCAGCCAAACACAAATTCCTGGAGAAACCGCTTCAGCCCGAAGAAGAAGTAATCATGTATGGTACTGTGGTGGGCAAGGCACTCTCTCCTATTAAAGAAGGTGGTGTTATTGGTACGCACAACATCAAGCACAAAGCTGCTCCATACTCCGGCAGAACAAAAACCTATCAATGGACACCTCCGGATGTTTCGAAGTTCAAGAACAAAACATTCATGGGCTATCATCGTGCCGATGGACAGGTAGGTACAGCAAACTATTGGCTGGTTATACCTTTGGTGTTCTGCGAAAACAGAAATGTTGAAGTGATCAGCAAAGCCTTCATCGAAGAACTCGGCTTCAGCAAACCTGATGCTTACAAGAATTATGTTCACGAACTGGTAAGCCTGTATAAAGAAGGAAAGACCGATAAGATCCCTTCCATATCTTTTCAACCTGCTGCAGAAAACGGACACTCACGCATCTTTAAGAATATAGATGGTATAAAATTCCTGACGCACCAGGGTGGTTGTGGTGGTACACGCCAGGATTCACAAACACTGTGTGCATTGCTTGCAGGGTATATTCACAACCCGAACGTAGCCGGTGCTACTATATTAAGTCTCGGTTGCCAGAATGCTGAGATAAAAACACTTCGTGAAAAACTTCAGACACTTGATCCGAAAGGAACCAAGCCTGTAATTATACTCGATCAGCAACAATCAGGAACGGAGCAAGAGTTACTTACACAAGCTATACAAAAAACATTCTTCGAACTTATCGAGGTAAATAAGATCGAGCGCAAGCCAGCTCCGCTTAGTAAACTTGTAGTAGGTTTGAAATGTGGTGGCTCCGATGGATTCTCCGGTATATCTGCAAACCCTGCTATAGGTCATACATCCGATTTACTGGTTACCCTTGGCGGAAGTACTATACTTTCAGAGTTTCCGGAGTTGTGTGGTGTTGAGCAGGAGTTGATCAATCGCTGTGAAGAAGATTCAGCAGCAGAACTTTTTATCAAACTGATGCGCACCTACTCCAATGCAGCAGAAGCAGTAGGTTCAGGTTTCGATATGAACCCATCACCGGGTAATATCAAAGATGGTCTCATCACAGATGCTATCAAATCAGCAGGTGCTGCTAAAAAAGGTGGAAACGCTCCGGTAGCAGATGTATTACAATACGCAGAGTATATCAAAAAGCCGGGACTAAATTTACTCTGCACACCGGGTAATGATGTTGAAAGTACTACCGGTACTACAGGATCAGGTGCACAGATCATTCTGTTCACAACTGGTCTGGGTACACCTACTGGTAACCCGGTATCGCAAGTGATCAAGATCGCCACGAATACCAAACTTGCTCAACGTATGCCGGACATCATCGACTATAACACCGGTGGTATCATTTCAGGAGAAAAAACCATTGAGCAGGAAGGTGAAGATATCCTTGATTTCATCATCGATGTAGCGAGCGGCCGCGTAACCGCAAAAGCTGTTGAACTCAACCAGGATGACTTTATACCCTGGAAAAGGGGAGTATCTTTATAGAAATAAACACTCGAAACATGCTATAGAAAGGGGGTTATAAATTAATCCCCTTTCTTATTTGTACTTATTCTAAACAGAGCTATACATTTGTACTGTTTAAAATAAGTCTAAATAAAATATGATTGCTACCTCTACCGGCAAGTTCTTTATTGTATTGATTTTCAGTATCGTTAGCATTGCTGCCCTAGCCCAGCATGGTACTGTGAAAGGTGTCGTTAAGACAAGCGATGGACAGCCCGCACCGTATGTTAATGTGGCTCTGAAAGAGAATAACAAGGGAACCATTACTGCAGAAGACGGCTCCTTTACGCTCAAAAATGTGAAGGCAGGAAGCTATACGCTCATCACCTCTTTGGTAGGATTTCAGCCACAGGAAAAACAGATCGCAGTTACTGCTAATGAGACAACCGTAGTTGACTTCTCGTTATCAGAAAATTCGGAGCAACTCGCAGAAATTGTTGTAAGTGATACACGAAGCATGAACGAAAAAACGGTAGAGATCGGTAAAGCCGGTATCAAACCGATGGATCTTCCGCAAAGTATAATTGTCATTGATAAAACTATATTGGAAAATCAGCAGGTTGGTCGCCTGAGTGATGTATTCGCCAACACCAGCGGTATATACCTGATGGGTGCTACCGGTGGTGTACAGGAAGAAATAGCAGGACGCGGCTTTAGTTATGGCAGCAGCAATACGTTTAAAAATGGTGTGCGCTATAACAACGGTGTAATGCCGGAGATGAGCGGACTTGAACGTGTAGAAGTATTGAAAGGCAGCGCAGCCATCCTGTTTGGAAACGTAACAGCTGGTGGTGTACTAAACCTTGTTACCAAGAAACCTAAATTTCANNAACAGCAGCAAAGTTGCCTACCGCATTAACACCAGTTATGAAAATGCCAGAAGCTTCCGTGACGAAGTAAAATCGGATCGTATATATTTCAATCCTTCTTTCTTGATAAAAGCGGGTAAAAATACAGAGATCGTTATTGAAGGCGATTATCTGAAGGACAACCGTACACTCGACTATGGTACTGGAGCTATCAACTATGAAATTGCAGATATACCACGCAGCCGTTTCCTCGGAGCAAGCTGGTCATACTATAAAGCTGAACAGAAAAGTGCAACGGTGACGATTAACCATGCACTGAATAGCAACTGGTCTATAAATGTTTTAGGATCTTACCAGGGATACTATAACGATCAGTACGGAACAACACGCCCGAATGCATCAGGACAATTTGTAGCCACTGACGGACGCTGGGTACGAGGCTTGCAACGTGCCGGAACTGATCAGGATTACTATATAGCACAGGTAAATGTTAACGGTAAATTTGAGACAGGCTCCATAAAACACCAGGTACTGGTAGGCGCAGACAACGACAAGTATAAAAACAAAGCACTTGCCTATGTATATGAGAATGCTGCACTCGGTAACAAGAATGTATACGACACCATTAACATTTACGACTTGTCTCGCTACCAGCAACGCACAGATATACCAGCTATACGCCTGAACAGTATTACTGAAAACCCACTAAGCCGTGTCGGTGTATATGTACAGGATCTTATCACTGTTGTTGAAAAAGTAAAATTACTCGCTGGCCTCCGCTATACGTATATGGAATCAGGAGCTGACAAAAATGAAACGTATGACGATGCGTTCAGTCCGCGACTGGGTGTAGTATATCAACCATTGAAAGAGATGTCTGTATTCGCGAGCTACGCAAACTCGTTTACGCTTAACACTGGTCTTGATGTAAACAACCAACGCCTCGCTCCTTCCCTGATCGATCAATACGAAGTGGGTGTCAAAAATGAATTCTTCAAGGGACTTCTCTCTGCGAACGTAACCGCTTATCGCATTGTAAACAGTAACCTGGCACAATCAGTATTGCCGATACCGGCAGATGCTATCAACAAGGCTAACCCCCAGGAGCTTGCCGGTGAAGTTACCAGCAAAGGTATCGAGTTAGATATCATGAGCAAACCAATCAACGGTATCTCTGTAATCGCTGGTTACAGCTATAATGATACGCGCTATACAGAAAGCTCACAGTATATCAACAACAGCCGTCTGCGCTATAATCCACAGCACACTGCGAATGCAAGCGTTTATTATAATTTTGCTGATAACATCCTGAAAAACTTCAGCCTCGGCTTCACTACATTTTATGTTGGTGATCGCGTTGCCGGAAGATCAACACGTACCACTGTAGCGAATGATACCTATAAACTGATGGAGATACCGAACTACTTCCTGTTTGATCTTTCTGCAGGTTACACGATTCAACAGATCTCCATCCGCGCCAAAGTATCAAACCTGTTCAATGAACTCAGCTACAACGTACATGATGACAACAGCGTGAACCCCATTGCACCGCGAATGTTTACAGCAACGCTAAGCTATAAATGGTAACTACCAGAACGATAGTATAAATTTACAGACCACCTGACATCAGGTGGTTCTGTGTTTTAGTATGACCGTATTTTTGAAGTGTACTATCACTCCCACACCCTGAAAAACTATAAAGAACTCACAGCTCCTAACTTTAAATAATTGCTGATGAAAAATTTCTGGAGAAACATTCACCTATACCTCAGTCTGGCGGCAGGCATCGTGATCATGATCGTGTGCTTTACCGGGGCAACGCTCGTATTTGAGAAGGAACTACAGATGTCTATATACCCCGAGCGTTATACCGTGGCACCTGGAGAAAACCGAGTGTCAATCGATGACGCTGTTTTATCCTTGCAAAAGAACATGAAAGGTATATCGGTTACAGGCGTAAAAGTATATAGCGATCCGGCACGCTCGATTGAAATCTCCTATAGCGAAGAAAGAAAAGAAAAAGGTAATCGTGACGGGCAAAAGAAACACGAAGAAAAAAAATCTACTGAAAAAGAAGGAAACAAAAAAGGTGAAGGTAAAAAGCCGGAAGCCGGTAAAGGCGGAGGTGGCGGAAGCCAGGCATTCGTAAATCCGTACACCGGTGAAGTTATCAGTTTATATACCCATCGCAATTCATTTTTCTTTACTATGTTCTCGCTGCATCGCTGGCTGCTGGCGGGTGACGTGGGTAAACTCATCGTGGGTATCAGTACCTCTATATTTCTCTTCATTCTTATTACCGGTATCATCCTCTGGTGGCCCAAGACGAAAGCAAAACTGAAACAACATCTCACCTTAAAGTGGGCTGGCTGGAAACGTATCAATCACGATCTGCACGTTGTCATCGGTTTCTACACAGCTATATTTCTGTTTGCATTTGCATTCACAGGACTCGCGTGGTCGTTCGAATGGTTTAACAATGGTATATACTGGATTACAGGAACGGAGAATAAACGCCCGGAACCACCGGCATCCGTTCTGGCTAACACAGCACCGGTAGGTATAGACTATATTCTTGCAAGCGCTCGGAAAGAAGTACCGGATGCTGTCTCGTATTCTGTTAACAAACCAAAAGATTCAACCGCTGCGTATGCCGTTACCGTTATGCGGATCGACCCGATTCATGAAAAGGCATCAGATCAATATTTCTTCGATCAATATACCGGCAAACTGCTGGGCACAGCTTTATATAAAGACAGAAACCTGGGACAACGCGTACGCGGTATATTTTATCCGATCCACGTAGGTTCTATTGGTGGCACTGCCGGAAGAATTATAGCATTCCTCGCGTGTATCGCTGGTGTTACATTCCCGATTACCGGTACGATCTTATGGATAAATCGTCTAAACAAGGAGAAGAAAAAGAAGAATAAAAAGGCAGGAAAGAAAGCGACAAGCATCAACACACAACCTGTCTCCAAAAAAGAAATTGCTGTTAGCTAAATTGAGGTATATAATTTAAAGCATAAAAGGCTCTGCTACAATAGCAGGGCTTTTTTATTATTGATTGACCACGACACCGCGATCTTTTATATGCGCAACAAGATCGGGTATATCATAATAGGCCAATACATTCGGAATAACCGATGAATACCAATGTAATCGTGTAGGATCGGCGTATATAGCCGTAAAAGATGGCAGCATCTGCGATACGGTAAGTTTCTTCAGACGATTATCCAGAACAGCAGCATGCAAAGCAGGTAACGCAGCAATACCATTTGCCATAACGTGTATATTGCTTTTTGACAATCGCTCGTGCTGATCAATATAGTCGGTGAGTGTAATAACATCAGTTGTACGCTGCGTCACCAGCGGTTTACCTATATGGAGCGCAATCATTGCATTACGATATTCCTGGTTGAAATATTTTGCGTCATTAAATGCAGCGGGGTCTTTCATCTCTCCCAGCCCGCGCAGATCGGCTATTACAACGGCATGGTTATGCGCAAGGTATTCTTTCATCAGCGCACTGCTATCCGCTATTTTCTGTTTGCCCTGCTCATGCAACCACAGAATTGTTTCACGAATTTCCCCTGCGGGATACACCGTTAGCACTGGAAGCGGAACTTCACCATCTTTCCGGATAATGGATTTATATATAGTATATCCATCACGCTGAATGCTGCCCTTCTCTTCTGTTATCACAGGATTTTTATTTGTTGTGATACGCAAAGCAGTTTTAACTTTTTCGACAAGCGTCTGCCCGGTGCGTTTTTGCTCTAAGACCTTCGCGGCTGCTGATGCACGTTTGAAATCATTCACTTCATTTTTGAAATCTCCGTTTACCTGGCCTGTAGTCGTGCCATTCAGTTCCTTTTGCGATAGCGTTACTAACGCATCCTCTTTTACAGGTTCATCTTTCCCATACAACCATTTACAAAACCATTGTACTGCTGCTTCACGTTTTGGTTTGGATATACCGTGTCCATCATCTACAGTAAACAGACTTACCTTATCGGATGCGTTTAATACAGTATATACTTGCTTCAATTCAGTATATACTTCCTCTGTACCGGTATAGTCAACAAAGTCATAACGACCTGCGAGTATGAGGATTGGTTTTGGTGCGAAGGCAATGAGAAAATCGCCGATCTCCAGCTGCGCGCTACCCTCATACGGTACATGCTGACATCCATCACTCGCGCCCATGAGTTCAAGGTTACGTTCTCTTCGTGCGATGAAACTGCACGGAGCTGCAACTTTAATACGTTCGTCAAACGCGATATAGTATGTCGTTTGCGTTCCGCCTCCGGAATTACCGAGACAACCAATCCGATCTTTATCTACTTCCGGTCGCGTAACGAGATAGTCCAGTCCGCGAACGTTGTCCCACAACTCATAGGCTACTGCTCCGCTGCC
>DJFR01000080.1:28775-30195 GCA_002432545.1 Flammeovirgaceae bacterium UBA5867
CAAAACAATAACACCGAAGGAAACGGTCCTTTACCTTCCGGTATATATAAATTGGATGTAACATGATGTCCGGGTATACTTTCGTAGACAATCTTTTCAACGCGATACCCTTTCTGCTTTATAACACCGACTATTTTTGTATTGAGACTTGTCTTTGCCGGTAGCTCGCCCAGTAAATCCTTATACTTTGCTTTACATTCTTCGCGATAGGCCAGCATGGTTTCGCGTGACTGAAGCGCCTTTTGTACAGCTTCCCTCCTGGCATTATATTGCTTGTGTACCTCCTGTAACAGGTATGAGTTTAACGTATACTCTGCTTTCCAGTCAAAAACAGTATATAGCTTTTGACCTTCCACCGTCAGGCAACAGACACTTAGAAGAATGATTACAGCAGCACGCATATCAAGAGATAAATTCCTGTCGTATGGGATTAAAACTGTCAATGAGGCGAACGTGTTTAGTGAGCAACTGGATAGTATGTTTTTTATTCGATGGTACACTGAACATATCACCAGCACGTAACCGTTGGTCAGGCTCACCTTCACAATAGAAAATGATCTCACCTTCCGCTACATACGTAGTTTGTTCGTGAACATGATAATGAGGAGGCTCCGGTTCACTCCATGGGCCGTTACTGAAATCAATAACAACCATCATGAGATCGTTGAGATGAATCAATCGCCTCTCAACACCTTCTTTAACTTTTGTAATCGCTGCATCCTGCGCTCGTAGAACCGGCATGTGTATATATTTATAGTTATTAGATTTTAAATCCAATTGCACAGAGAACAAAGAAGACACAACGGTCCACAAAGATGCAAGTGCATTTACGATTAACGGTTAACGATTAACGGATCACGGCCTGCCAATCTCCAAGAATCTTCTCCACCGTAAATGCCTTCACTTCTTCTTCCGTTAACTGGTGCGACCAGCTTACGCGTGCTTTATCATTGGCACCTGGACCTTTTGATTTATACTCCGCATAATAGGCAGTCTTCTCTGCATCCTTCTTGTCCCAATTGTGCCAGCCCTCGGGCTTGATCTGCTTATCGAGGTAGCAATTTACAAAAACTGTTTTAGCAAAAGGTCTCCATGGCCTCCCCAAATAAAATGAACCTTCTGCAGCACTGCCTGTAATTTTACTGTTGATGAATACAAATCCATAGGGAGTCTC
The DNA here is from genome assembly GCA_002432545.1 of Flammeovirgaceae bacterium UBA5867. Lineage (GTDB taxonomy): Bacteria > Bacteroidota > Bacteroidia > Cytophagales > Cyclobacteriaceae > Ohtaekwangia. Next base: position 29,950 of record DJFR01000080.1, read on the forward strand.
TTCCAATGTTGATGCTGCTGTTACATAGCCGTTCGATTTGCAAAAGATGGTGCAACCATCAAATACGGCTGTAGACCAACCAAATATAAAATCAACAGTTCCTTCTATATAGCAATCCTTATAGTATTGCCTGCTTTTCTCGCCATGCGGATATAGCGTGTCCTGGTTGCCGAGGAACCGGCAGTTTCGAAACGTTACCCGATCTCCGTCAATGCGTACAGCAACGGCTTGTCCTACAGGACCGGC
>DJFR01000218.1 GCA_002432545.1 Flammeovirgaceae bacterium UBA5867
CGGCCTGGTTGAGGTATATCACCGCACTCAGCAGGAGTAGAAGTATAAGGCTGATCGAAAATTTTAGGGCTGTTCGCATTACCGTTCGAGAAGCAGAGCTCGAACAAGTATACGGAACGTTTTGCCAGGGTGGGGATATTGTCGCAGAAAGATGTTTTAATTTTTTTTAAAGATTCTGTAACAATCCGCGAAGGCCTGTATCTAACGGCCAAAAATTGAGATATGAAGAAAATTACAGCGTTTTTTCTATTGGTTATAGCATTCACAACGGCATCGGTACAGGCGCAGTCGCGCGTATACGAGGTAAAAGTAACAGGTAAAGGAAGTCCGTTACTTTTTATTCCGCACATCGGCTGCTCCGGTGATATGTGGAAAGATGTTGTGAGTGAATTGTCGAAAACACATGAGTGCCATGTGTTTTACCTCGCAGGCTTTGCCGGGTTGGCGCCTTTAGACAGCAACTATACACAACAATATAAAAACGCCATCAGCGACTATATACAGACAAAGAAACTTAAGAATGCTACGGTGATCGGCATGAACTATGGCGGATTTATAGCCCTGCAATTGGCTGCCAGAACCGAGCGTGTAGCCCGTTTGATTGTAATTGATACATATCCTTTTCTGGCTCAGATTTTAAATCCGGCCATTACGCAAGAACAGGCCCTTACATTCGCAAGCAATATAAAGCGCGCCTATCTCGACCAGGATAAGAGTGCATTTCATACCATGATGTATCAGCTTGGCAAGAATATGATAACGAACGATACGCTCAAGGCAAAACTTTACGCAGACTGGAATGCGGCATCCGACAGAAAAACAATAGCCACTGCGTTGGGCGATCAGATGGCTACAGACCTGCGTCCTATATTGCCAGCGATAAAAATTCCGGTTTTGTGTTTCGGAACTTGGTATTTTGGTAAGACTATGAAAAAAATGCCGATCGAAGAAGGCTATACGATGCACGATAATTTTTATGCATCCCTAACCAATCACTCGGTGAAACTTACCGAAACAAGCAAGGATTTTATGCACTGGGACGACTCGCCATGGTTTATTAAAGAAGTAAATCAATTCATTCAAAAGTAATCTGCCTGCCGTGAGTGAACTGCTAAACTCAGACGCGGAGTTTGCTGCCTTGTACGGCATCTATTCCAGAAATATATACTATTTATGTTTAAGCTATTGCAACGATACTGATATAGCCAAAGACCTGCTTCAGGAAACATTTATCCGCGTGTGGAAAAATAAAGATCGCTTTCGCGGAGATGCTCAGATCGGTACATGGATCTACCGCATCGCAGTAAATACATGCCTCGGCTATATCCGCCACGATAAGAAAACAAATATATCCTTAACAGACCTGCACATCGATCAGGCCGAAGAACATAATACAGACGAACATGCTATACAGGTATTATACAAGGCGATTCAGCAATTAGAAGAAACAGATCGNNCTGCGGGTGAAGATCCACCGCATCAAACAGCAACTGGCAACTATATATACAGCAATTGAAAACAGATAATTATGGCCAACTTTGAACAATTACAATCGCTTTGGAATAAACAGGGAACTGCTGAACATATTCCTGATATAGCATGGCTGCGGAAGGAAAATAAAACCACAAAAGGCAAAATGCTGCAGCAGGTATTATTTCGTGGAGTTGTGCTGACGACAACAGGTGTCGTTATATTTTTCTTTATGTTGAAAAATGGTTTTGGTGTAAAGTCTTACCTGTCGCATATAGCTGTTGCCGGCCTTGGCGTACTGGTGTTTCTGCAGGGACTGGTTGAAGTTTATGGTGCCATTCTGCTGGCTAAAATAGATGAGCTGCAGGAGCCTGCCGAACATATATACTCCTGGAAAGCGCACTTTCAACTACGCAGCCGCATACTAGCTATAAGCGGGCCTGTATATTTTGTTTCTTTCAACGTACTGATGATTGCATTTTTTGTTGAAGCCTTAAACGATTTTACGGTTTTACAAAGAGTTGCGATCGGTGTAGCATATACCGCGTGGATTATATACGGCTGGTTTGTAGTGCGCAGACGAACGATCGAAAAAGAAGCGCAACGCATCCGGCAGACCATCGAAAACCTTCAGAAAATAAGTGTAGCCTTAAGAACACAATAATAGTGTGTCGTGATTTTGGTGACAGGTATGCGACACCGGTTTAATCCTTTGCCACGTTAAAGCGGATATGAAGAAAGTTATCCGCGAAGTATCCCATGCATTTTTGCAGACTTTGAAAAATGGCGAGTCGTACGATCAGTACGCACACTATGCAGCCGAAAAAGATGAGGCAACCGTTATTAGTAATCTTCAATTTATGGAGCGTATGCAGCCTGACTGTGTGCTTATGTTGTGCCAGATGTCTCATCCTAAACTGAAATACGTTAGTGCTTCGGCAAAGTATATCCTGGGATTTTCTGAAGAGGAATTCAAATCCAAAACCGTTGCTGAATTTTTTAGTCTTGTGCACCCCGATGATGTGGAAGGCGTGCAACGCTGCTTTGAATTTATCAATGTCTCAGAACCGTACGATCCTGAAGTATATCGGTTTGGATTACATTATCGTTTTCAGTATTCTCCGGGACATTATATATACCTCTACGATGAAAAGCTGGCTATTCGAAATGACTCCGGCACGTATATCTACTTTACATTATTCCGCGATATTACCAGTACACATACTTTCACGCAGGTGAAGCTTAGCGTGCTGCAGAAAATAAAGAATGTATTCTCAGAAGTATACTGTTACTATCCGAAGCATGGCGAAACTTTAATTACACCACGCCAAACGGATATTGTGAGGTTGATTGTTCGCGGACTGAGCAATAAGGAAATTGCCGAACGCCTGAATGTGAGCATATATACCATCAAGAATCATAAGCAGGCGCTTTTTAGAAAAGCCAATGTGCGCAGCAGTCTGGAGCTGGCGAACTATGCCCGCCAGCACCTGGAGTGATCAGCGTTTCTGTATACTCCGCTGCAGCATCAGCAGAACCAATATCCCCTGCGTTATTTCCAAAACAATTCGTCCCCAGTTTGTATCCATGATTTTCTGAATGAGAAATTCATTTTTGCCGGCATTCAGTTCAATATTCCACGGTGCCTGAAACAGAATGGTGGATATCCAGTCGAGTATTAAACAAACCAACGATATAGCCAGTAATTTCTCAGATACAGTTTCCGGTCTGAACCAGAATAGCGCAATATTCATTAGCGTAATAAGTAAGAACGGATATACACTCACCGGAAATATAGCTTTATCAAGCAGGGCATGGTATGAAATGAATTCAGCGTCACCCACCAACATGCGCGATGGGTATACAAGAAAGTAGTCCATCATGGCTGTACCCAGACTATAAAATGAAAGTGCACAGAAAAGATGAAACAGGAACCAGGATTGATAGCGTGTTCTCATAAAGTATAATAGTACGTACTTAGGCTGTATGCGCTGTTTTGTTGTGAATAGATTTCAGACTGATATATAGCATGATGAAAACCATAGTGATCTGGATAAAGAAAGGAATGAGGCGTATCCAGTCGGTGATAAACAATCGATCAAGAAGCACGTCATCTTTACCTTCATCCAGTTTTGCCTGAATAGGAATTTGGATAAATGCAGAAGAGATCCAGGGGATGATAGTGCAGATCAACGCTATCCAAAGCAGTCGCCTGGGTATAGCAACAGGGCGGTGCCAGAATAGGAGTACGAGAAATATAGTCATAACCAGGAGTGGCAGCACAAATACCAGTTGTATTCTGCTGCCTGCCACCTGATGAAACGCTGCAAACTCATCCGCACCTACCATGCGCCACGTTGGATACATGGCAAAACTGTCCATCATGCCGGCACCAAAACCATAAAAGGCAAGTGCAAAAAATAAAGTAGTAATCCATAACCCGTACCTGGAGGTAAAATACTGCCGAGTGTTCATAGCTTTTTTATTGCAAAGAACACGCTGTCCGCACGGGTATGAAATAGCACTTTAGTACTAATCGATATCCGTTACCTTATTTGGTACCCGTTACATGTTATTCGTTAACCGGTTATTAATAAACTGAAAACAATGAGAACTGCCGCTTGAATGAAGTATCGAATGGATTTCAATTAACGCTTAATGTGTAACGAATAACGGCTGACGCCTATCAAAATAGCTACAATAAAATCTGAACTCCATCGTCTACCACACAGATGAAACTACTCCTCCGACTCGTCAAAGTATTTGTAGTAATAATCGCAGTGCTTGTCGTCATTATCTTTGTATTTATGCAACAACAACCTTTTGGTAAAACTCCATCCGGAGAACACCTTGCTAAGATTAGCCAGTCTCCACAATATAAAAACAACAGGTTTGAAAATCTGAAAGAGACTCCGATGCTCGCAGAAGGAACATCGTATGTAAAAATGCTCGGAGAATTTTTCTTTAGCAAAGGTATTGATCGCGAACCCGCAGAACCACTTCCACATATAAAGACCGATCTTAAAACATTACCTCACCAACCTGTCATGGTATGGTTTGGTCATTCATCATATTTACTTTCCATAGGAGGAAAGAACATTTTAATCGACCCGGTGTTTAGCGAGCGCCCTTCACCAGTACAATATGCAGGTTCCAAAAGTTATACCGGAACCATGATTTATACTGCCGATGACTTTCCGGATATAGACCTGGTTGTTATATCGCATGATCATTACGATCACCTGGACTATAATACCATTGTAAAACTTAAAGATAAAGTAAAGATCTTCTGTACACCCTTGGGTGTAGGGTCGCATTTAGTACACTGGGGAATACCGAAAGAACGTATTCACGAGCTCGACTGGTGGGAAAGTATAAAACCATTACCGGGCATCGATCTGGTTGCTACACCTGCCCGACACTTCTCCGGTCGTGGCCTTGTCAATAACAAAACCCTATGGGCATCCTTCGTTTTAAAAACAGAAGGTAAAAGTATATTCATAGGAGGCGACTCCGGGTACGATGATTCATTTAAAAAGATAGGTGATAAATATGGTCCGTTTGATATAGCGATGCTGGAATGTGGACAGTACGATAAACAGTGGCCCTATATACACATGATGCCCGAAGAATCGGTGCAGGCAAGTATTGACTTGAAAGCCAAAGTATATATGCCGGTGCATTGGGCTAAGTTTAAACTTGCGCTACATCCGTGGCGCGAACCGGTTGAGCGCGCATTAACGCATGCCGCAAAATTGAATGTCACCGCCACAACGCCCCGTATAGGTGAAATAATTTATCTGGATACTATACCTGTAGCATCGCCATGGTGGCCGGATCCGCTGTTCATTAGTCGTTAGTGTAATTCCAATTTGCTTAGTGTAAAACGTACTGCTACAAAAGGTTCTATACCATACAGTTGGGTATCAGAAACCATGTAAGATTATCGATTTACTTTCAGGTGCTATGTTGAGGGCTTGTTATACTTTTGCGTGGGTATATATACCAGATGAGCCAGATGCTGACAAAAGAATTTTATAGTGCTGATTTTGTTCGCGTTTTCCATGACGAAGACATCAACGCCTTGTGCGTAAAATACTTTCAGAAGGTTCCTTCCGATAAACACTTCATTCCTGTCGTTAACGCTATGCTGGAAGGCTTTAAGCAATTGAATACACAAAAATTTATGGCGGACATCCGTAAAATGGGAGTGTTGGGCATTGATTCGCAAAGTCTGATTATTACCAAACTCCTCCCCGGCATGATCAGTCATTTGCAGGGCAGGAAGCTTTACCATGTCCAACTTATCGACCCGGGTGAAATAATGGCGAAGGTTACCGCAAACAATGTGAAGCACAAATCCAAAAATGAAAGTGTCGAGATTGTACAATTCATTGACGAGCGCAAAGCTATGTCGTATATGATGAGTGTACCACCGGAGGCATCCATCCGGTAACTATATATCTGACAAATAAAATAGGACGACTATAGAGACGTCCTATTTTATAAACTGCCTGAAGCAGTTATAATTTTTAAGTTGCATTCTGTTACACGAGCAACAACTACGATTCTCTGTCGTGGCCTTCTACCTTAACGATTTTGTTATAAATACCCAAAAGCAGAAATGGCGCTGCCCATTGACCAACAAACAAAGCAAGGTGATCTTGTTTAACAAGTTTAAGCGTAAGCGATGTAGCCATTGCTCCAAGTGATGCCCAGAGAAATGTGTCGGATGGTAATTTTGAAGTTTGCTTTTCAATAGTTTTAGCAACCCAGCCTTCTTTGCGTTCCGTGTCTTTTAAGAGTGTCGTTTCCATAATCTTTATATGTTTAGATTGTATACTATACCGCTGTGCGGAATGGAAACACATTTTAAATTACTGTTCCTGAGCATCAGCACCAGAATCTTCACACGTGCCGAAAACTATTGTATACCGATAACAACACTTCCCCACTGTGCGCGGTGCTATTCGGGGAATAGGCTAATATCGTCAGAAGTTATACAGATAAAACGAATATAGAAATATACTACCGGCTATTCAGCCGGTAGTTCTATAGGATGTAAAACCGTAGTTGATACAACTTTGGAGATTGTTACATTCTTCCATTTGCCAAGCTTGCGTACGCTGCTGTCGAACAGAAGATCACCGCTATTCTTATAGCGCTTGTTAAGATTGTCCTGAATAATCCACATCCCATCAATGCTTGGATCGCCAGACGTTAGTTTTACCGTATCGCCATAATGGAAGTTACCATTCCAGCGTTTCAGTAAGTTACGTGACAGCGCCAGCCAACGGATTTCCTGCTTGCGAAGTTTATGGACATCGATTTTAGCATTGCTGGCGGTAATCAACGGAGTGTTGTCGCATTGCCGTTTAACGGGATTATAAATCGTTAGAGTTTCCAGAACAAAGCTATATTCTTTTGTGATGCGTAGAGTATGTTGGGGACGAACTTCTTTGGTATAGGAACCAACCATCGGGGTTAGCATAAATATACCAACTACTAAGAGGGTCTTTAAAATTGTATTCATACACAGATTCTATTACTGCACCAGATTGTTAAAAATCTTGTGCCAACGCATAAATCCTACGTTTGTACGCGGAATCTGTTACATATTTACCCAAAAATACCCAAGTTATATAAATAGCCGCGAGTCTCTAGCTGTCAGCGGCTAGATGATGGAGTTACAAATATAGTTCATTTTTTAGCCTCACATATTTGAGAGGGTGCCAACCGGAATATAGTTCATTTGATTTCCACCGGAGGATACATCTTGGTGATGTGCTGGTTCATGTTTCGTTTTATTAACATCAGGTCGAGGTATATATTGAATGCTTGCTGACTCGTTTGATAAGTATCAGCAGGTTCAGCCGTGCGTGCATATAGGTCTTGAAGATAATTATACCATTGGCACAAATTTTCTGATGGATTAATAAACCCGATGAGCTCAAGTACAACAGAAGCAAAATCGTACGAAGGTGTTGGTGCTGCGTATCCCGCTTCTTCGAGGTGTAGTACTGATTTCCGGCTCTTTAATTCTTTGTTGATCATAAAAATGGCCAGCTCGGTTTCAGCAGGAAGGCGAACGATGGGAAAATCGGGAGGTAACGTTATTTTCATACAATGTGTTTGGTTATAAGATATGTGTTTCTGATCTATATCTGGCCTACATAGAAGCATAGCAAAATCGCCTATGCACTCATAGTGTATAGCTCAGTTTAACTGCACAATTATAAGCAAAAACGTATCATTGTTATATGATCGTGTAACATAATTTTTTTCGGTTTTATCCAGCTTGCCCGAAACGGGTGATAGGATGAAACCTAGAGACAAAAAGAGATTGCAGAAATTCAGAGCAAATCTAATTAAGCTTAGAACAGGCAGAGGATTAAGTGTGCGTGGCTTATCTTATCTGTGTGATGTCGAATATTCCAAAATAAGCCGCCTCGAAACGGATGAAGAATCCAATTTAAATCTTACCACACTTTTTGAGCTTGCCAAAGGGTTAGGTGTACACCCTAAGGATTTGATTGATTATGAATTTGATTTTTTGAAGGAGAAATAAATTAGTTTCCAGATAAGCCTTGAATTACTAAATTAGTATATCTCTTATCTATACTCCGGAAGCAACCCTCATGAAAAACCTATTCGTCATCCTGACTATTTGTGTTGCGCTATCCTGCGACAGTGATTCTGATACAGAGCCTCGGGCCAGTGATTTGATTGGATTTTGGAGCCGGGAAACGGTCTATTTGAACGAGGTAAATTCCAATGAGTATGTTGACTTTCTGAACAACGGAACAAACTTCCTCGATCTGAGAGAAGACAAAGTTTTTCACAGAGCATATGACATCGGCACATGGAATATTTCTGGTTACACGCTTACGCTTGATCGTGACGAAGATACCGGCTTCAGCGACTGGGAGTATAAAATCTTAGCGTTCTCAAAAGATTTTCTCATGCTCGAAATGAAGCTTGTCGAAAGTAAATATTGTTGTGGCTTTGACGCATTTGCGGATGATGAGATTATCACCATTAAGGAGATATATAGGAAGCAAAATTGAGTTTCGTGTTTCTTCAATAAACTCTATTTCCTGTTATCGGGTTATATTGCTTTGCTTGAATAATGGCTCAACATATTGAAAAGAAAATTTCCATCCAGGCACATCCTTCTGCTGTATGGAGTGCACTGACAAACAATGATCTGATTAAGCAATGGATGGCCGAACCGGAAATTAACTTTCAGATTTCAGCTGACTGGAACGAAGGCAGTGTAATTTCAATGAGGGGCTTTCATCATGTCGGGTTTGAAAACAAAGGTGTTGTGTTGAAGGTTGATCCTGAGAAGGAGCTTCGGTATAGCTATCTCAGTTCGTTATCACGATTGTCAGATCATCCTGAAAACTACTCCATCATTAGTTTCAAATTGAATCAGTCTGGCAATAACACCGAAGTAGTGTTGGTCATCAGTAACTTTCCTACCGAGAGTATATTTAATCATGTTAATCTTTACTGGTCGGCTACATTAATGATATTAAAACAAGTTGTTGAGACTTCTGTTGTCCAGCGCGTGTAACAAAAATAATTGCGACTTCCTTTTGCGAAATCTCCTGTAACCGGTAAAAATTTATCAGCTCTTTTGTAAATTGTCTAACGTATTGTAACCTTTTCCCGGGATTTTAGTCTCTCGTATACCTGCCTGAACACCTGTCTGAAGAATGCTGTTGTCTCCATTTTCTGTTGCTGAAAACGACCCCATTAAAAATAAAATATTATGAAAAACCTCCACCAGCTCGATCGCAGAGATTTCGTGAAGTCTGCTGCTATATTTAGTTCTGCCTCCTTTGGACTGTCATCTATGCCCGATTTTTCCATGACAACACCTACAGCGGATGAACGTGCAAATGTTATCGGCCCGCGTGACGGATTTGCTCCGCAGATCGGTACATTACTTTCTATGATGACGTGGATGCGTACAACCATACTTAGGCCGGTAGCAAAAATGACAACAGAAGAGTTAGACTATATCCATGATGAGAAGTCGAATTCGATAGGTTCTATGCTACTTCACCTGGCGGCCACCGAGCGGTTCTACCAGATTCATACATTCAATGGCAAAAAATGGGGCGATTGGCCAGAGCAGGATAAGAAACGTTTTGATACAGCGATGAACCTCGGTGACGATGCAAGAAAGAGTATCAAAGGTAATAACCTTGATTATTACTTAACTATATTAAATGAAGTGCGTGAAAATACCATTAGTGAATTTAAGAAACGCGATGACAAATGGTTGCTGGCAGTTGATGAAGCATGGTTCTGGGGACCAACCAATAACTATTGCAAGTGGTTTCACGTATGCGAGCATGAGTCCAATCACAATGGTCAGATCAAATGGATCAAAGGCAGATTGCCGGGTGTGAAGGGCGCTAATGATTAAGAGATATAGCATGGCAAATGAATTGCCGTTTTTAGAATATGAATTATATAGTATTTGATCTGGAAGCTACCTGTTGGGAAGGAACAGACCGGGGGCATAATGAAATTATTGAAATAGGTGCAGTAAAGATCAATGATGAAAAGAAAATTATTTCAGAGTTTGAAAGATTTGTAAAGCCACTCAAGCATCCTATACTAAGTGACTTCTGTAAGAACCTGACTTCAATTACGCAGCAGCAGGTAAACAGTGCGCTATACTTTGATGCTGTAGCGGAAGAATTTAAAGCATGGATCGGATACGGTAACGAAGAGTATATACTATGCTCGTGGGGACTTTATGATAAAAAGCAATTCGAAAGCGACTGCAAGCTGTTTGGCGTGGATGCCGGCTGGGTAAAGCCTCATATAAATCTGAAGCAGCAGTACGGACAAATTAGAAAATTACAACGCGCGATAGGAATGAAGAATGCCCTTTTGCTGGAAGGTATATCTTTGGAAGGAACCCATCACCGCGGAATTGACGATGCGCGTAACATCGCGAAGATCTTCGTCAAATATTTTGATAAATGGTCTTTCGAGGTAGATCGTGCTGTTGAACGTGGTTTATAATGATTGTTTTTTAAATGTACACGGCTCGGATTTACTTTATGGAGTCAGGTGTATTAGCTTGCGTTGTTCCTAAAAGCCAATTATAATTATGCGGGTTCTGTTAGTTATTGATATGCAGAAAGCAATGTTCAGTCCGGATAGTCTGATGTTCGATTTGGATGGTGTTATTGAACGAATCAATTCGCTTGCTGATGTATTCCGGGAGCGAGGCGATCAGGTTATCTTCATTCAGCACGATGGTTCTAGCGAAGGGTTTTGCAGACCGGGTACAGACGATTTTGATATACTGTCCTCACTATCGGTAACGGAAGACGATTTGCTTATCTCAAAAACAGCAAACGATTCATTCTATAAAACAAAACTGCAGGAGCAGCTCGATCATGCTGATGTGAACGAGCTTGTTATTACCGGTATCTCCACAGACTTCTGTGTAGATGCGACTATAAAATCTGCCATCGTAAAAGATTATAATGTAACGGTGATCTCCGATGCTCATACCACCGATGATAAACCACATCTTAATGCAAAGCAACTTGTCGATCACTATAACTGGACCTGGAGCATGATGCCGCCCGCTAAATCGAAGATCAATGTGATCAGCTTTGAGAATTATAGGAAGTCTGGAGAATAGTTAAATATATATTGATAGTAAGGAGTATGCGATCAATTGGTGAGAAAGGCTTTATTCTGGGTGGTTTAGTAATCTTATTGGCTGCTTACAGTATTTCGGAATCAAAAACATTAATTCCTGCTTACGCAAAAATAGCAGGTGGTGTGTTTTTAATTGGCTATGGTATATTTCGTATTGCGAATAGAAAGAAATAGAATATCGCATCTGGCAATGAAGTATAGTACCATGCAAAAATGGCAATTGATTTAGCTGAAG
>DJFR01000135.1:0-1220 GCA_002432545.1 Flammeovirgaceae bacterium UBA5867
TCAAGGGTATGGTAGCAGCACTACATTTACTTCACCACTTTATACCGTAAGTGCTTGCGAATATTGGACGTTAGACAGAACTACTGGAACATCAAATGTTTCTGTAACGTTGGGATGGAACTCATCCGATTGTCCAATAGATGCGTATGTAACTGATCCGACTTCTCTTGTAGTGGCACGATGGAATGGCAGTGCATGGGTAAGCCATGGCAATGGAGGGACTACGGGCAACGCAGCAGCAGGAACCGTAATTTCCAGTGCAGCTGTAACAAGCTTTAGCCCGTTTGCGTTGGGTTCAACAACGTCAAACAACCCATTGCCGGTTGAGCTGACTTCTTTTGCCTGTAATAAAGTAAGTAACGGTACGGTGCAATTGACGTGGATTACTGCGAGTGAATCGAACAGTGATTATTTCTCAATTGAAAAATCAAGCGATGGACTTAGCTTCGAATCCATTGGTAAAAAAGATGCTTCAGAGAACAGCAATACTGCTGTGAAATATACTTTCGTGGACACAGAGCCTAATGTAGGAAAAGCCTACTACCGCCTCAAGCAGATCGATCTCGATGGCCAGTCGGAATATTCTGATCTTTGCTTTGTGAACAGCGAGGTGGAGGAGTATAAATTGAAGATATACCCGAACCCTGCCGGCAATACAGTCTATATAAGTTTGGGTACCGAGGAATCTCCATCCGTATCAGTGTTGAATAACTGGGGCGATGAAGTTCCGGTAACCATGTACGATGGCGACAATGGAAAAGTGCTGGACACTACTGGTCTGCCGGATGGACTTTACATTGTAGAGGTGACCATCAACCGAAAGGTCTTTAAAGAAAAAGTAATCGTTCAGCGATAAATCAAAGATTTGGATTTTTAACGGGAGGCCTGGATAGATTTTTCTATCCGGGCTTTTTTGTTTTTCAATTATCTGGCAATCACCTATTCACAGTTTGACGAAAGACCTCGTATATAAAGTTTAGCCGACTTTTGTACCTTGCAGGGTACAACCTCTTATCCTGTATGTTTCTCCGCCATCCCGTCATCAAAATTGCTATTGGAATACTGTTATTACTCGCAGTAGCATGCAGTGTTTTAAAAAAAGAAGATCCTGAAAAAGAGATCACAGAATTTTTGACAACATTTCAGAATACATTGAGTCAACCGGATCAAGCAATTTTGGATTTGTTTGATGCACGTCAATCCAAAGAGTCTCTTCTTTC
>DJFR01000135.1:1321-21126 GCA_002432545.1 Flammeovirgaceae bacterium UBA5867
TGGAGGGTGAAGAATTCTACAACACCTTTGCGCGTGTTCGCAGTAATCTTGAATGGAGCGTGGAGCGCATCCGTGAATTGAAAAAGCGCGAACAAATATATACCCGTGCTGCCGAACTTCAGCAGCGCTACGATTCGGTAATATGGTTTGCCACGCATGAGAAGAAGAATTATTACTACGTGGTAAACGGTACTTGGACTAACTATTTTTATGATGATAACCCGAGGTCTGTAAATTATACCATGGGATTGATAGACGAAGCAGGTGAAGTAATTATACCGGTAGAGTATGGATTGATAGGCACCTTAGCATTTGAATTGCCGGGCATGGTAGAAGTTAAGAAAGAAGGTAAAGCCGGTTATTTTAATCTGGACACACGCCAGCTTGTAATACCGCCTGCGTATGATATGATCATTCCGTATGTACAGGATAACGCCTTTGCATTGGTAAAACAAGATACTATATATGGCTGGATCGATCGCACCTATCAATATCACGAAGGCTTTCCGTCTGAGAATTCAGCACGGTGGGTAAAGAGCTTCGAGTTCTTGCCTAAAAATCTGAAATTGAAAAACGACACACGTACATTTTGTGAAATTCCAAATCAGCAAGGGGCAGGTTATGGTATCATCATGCCACCATCGTACCTGGTGAATACAGGTGTATTCAAAGAAATTGTAGGGGGTATATCTACAACGCCTGTTCCGTTGAATGGCTGGACAGAGTATGTAGAGACAAATGGAACGCTCCTTCAAACTGTTACTGATAAAATCAATGCTGTGATCACTACCATTACGGAAAGATATATAGATGGCCGTGAGGAGTTTTATACCTACAATCGTCTTACACTGGTAGATGGTAAACAGGATACGCTTGCCGTCAGCAGTTTTTATACCAGCGGGGAGATTGTGTTTCGTAAACTCAATGATTCAGTGCTTGAATTAAAATGTGATCAGGACAGTCCGGAGGGAAGTGAATTTTTCGAGTCTAATATTCCGGTATATACCTACTTTTCTTTAAGTGAAGATCTTTCGGTAAATCCCTATACTTCACATCGCAGTTTCCCGCAGTCTCAATTTGCTAAATTGGATAGTACATATCTCTCGGGTAAGTTTAGCACGTGGGGAGATAATGGCGAACAGGGTGAATCAGTTTTTCTGTCACTGGCAACCATTACCTATATGCGTGACGAGATTCTGGCCGACTATGGTTTTCGTTTTGCAGATACCGAAACGGCAGAGCGCTTCAAGTACTACAACTGGTATCGGCCACAGTATGATAAAGTTGAAGACCTTCAGGAACTGCTCACGGAAGAAGATCGCCATAACCTCGATTTCCTGAACAGGATGATCGAGATGCTGAAGAGTAAACCGGTCTGAAAATGCGCCTGGCCATCACGTTGTTCAGAAATATATTCCTCGGCATCGTGGTGTTGCTTGCGCTTGCGTTAGCTGCCAATGCGCTTACCTATAGCAACTTTGATCCGCAGTATGGTTTTCTCCGTCTCAAGCAGCAGGCAGTAGCCACAGGGTGGTATTTACCGGCTTATTACTCGCACGTGCTTATAGGCGGTATCATCCTCGTGGTGGGTTTCTTTCAACTGCATCCGAAATCCATACAGCGCTTCAAAAAACTTCATCGCATCGGTGGGTATATCTATGTGATGGGTATCTTATTCTTTGCTGCTCCCGGTGGTATCGTGATGAGTCTCTTTGTAGACCGTGGACCGTGGGTGCTAACCAGTTTTTTATTGCAAGGCAGTCTTTGGTTCTGGTTTACAGCGCTGGCCTTCGATCGCATTCGTAAAAGAGATATTACCGCGCACCGTCAGTGGATGTGGCGCAGCTACGCGTTAACTTTTGCAGCGATTACCCTGCGCATTTATATTTTCATTTCATCGTATTCTTACAATCTGAGTGTACCTGAGGCGTATGCTACACTAGCCTGGTTAAGCTGGGTACCAAATCTTATATTGACAGAAATTTACCTTCGCACCACCACTTCTATGCAACGAAGTGNNAAGTTTTAACCTGAACAGATGTGTTCTTTTAAATATTTGTGGCTTAACTTTTAATCCATGAGCACTGTAACTTTTACCCGTTCTGAAAAGATTGTTATAGGAGGTTTAGCCTTCGTCACGGTATTGCTGCATTTTCTTGTTAACCTGAATGGAGCATACGGTTTTTTCAGAGATGAACTTTACTACATTGCCTGCAGCGAACATCTCGCGTGGGGGTATGTAGATCAACCTCCGTTCTCTTTATATCTTCTCAAGGTCAGTCGTCTTGTTTTTGGCGATAGCCTGGCGGCTATTCGTTTGGTGCCTGCATTGGCACACGGAGGCACCATCATACTCACAGGCTTCCTTGTAAAAGAGATGGGTGGAAAACTCTTTGCAGTATTTCTGGCGTGTCTCGCAGTGTCACTGTCTCCGATTCACCTCGGTATGTCGGGGATATATTCCATGAATTCTATTGATATCTTTTTATGGTCGCTGGCGATTTACTTTATCGTCAAGATCATCAATACTCAAAACCAAAATTACTGGATTGCATTGGGACTGGTGTTAGGTATAGGACTACTCAACAAGATCAGCGTGCTGTTTCTCGGGGCAGGTATTTTTGCAGGTATATTGTTAACTAACCCGAAGTCACTTACAACGCGATGGCCCTATATGGCTGGTGTACTCGCGGCAATTCTTTTTCTTCCCTACATCCTTTGGAATATTAGTCACGATCAGGCTCATTTAGAGTTTATACACAACGCATCAACCCAAAAATATTCAGGGCGAAACCGACTGGATTTCATTGTCGATCAGTTTTTATTTCTCAATCCGTTAAGTGCCCCGGTATGGATTGCAGGTTTGCTTGCATTGTTCTTCTATAATTTTTTAAAGCCCTATCGCATTATCGGATGGATATATTTAAGCGCTTTGATTATCCTCGTGATAAATCCAACGAGCAAAGGAGAATACCTGGCTCCGGCCTATGCCTGCTTATTTGCTGCTGCCGGAATTTTTGTTGAGCAGAAGCTAACATCACCGGCAACAGTCTGGCTCCGATATATTTACCCGGCATTGCTGATGGTTACAGCTGGTGTACTCATGCCTATGGTAGTTCCGATGTTGCCCGTGAAGCAATATATAGTATATAGTAAGGCATTGGGTATGGAACCAACTTCGAGCGAGAATAAAAAATTGTCAGAGCTGCCCCAGTTCTATGCCGATATGTTTGGTTGGGAAGAGAAAGCCCGCGATGTAGCCAAAGTATATAATTCACTTACGGCAGAAGAAAAAAGCAAGTGTGCTATATATTCCAATAACTACGGCCGATGTGGCGCCATTGATTTCTTCGGCAAGCAATATGGACTTCCTTCATCCATAGGCTCTCATAACAATTATTGGATCTGGGGACCTCGGAACTATACCGGTGAAGTCATGATCATTCTGGGAGGAACACTGGATGACCATCGGGAAGATTTTGAAACCTGTGAAGAAGTCGCGGTTTCATCTTGCAGCTATTGCATGCCGTATGAGAATAATGTGCGCATATTTCTTTGCAGAAATCTGAAGCAATCTTTAACAGATGCCTGGAAAGATGTAAAGCATTTCGAATAATTTTTGATCTGTTAGCATGGAAAACGGAAGCGAATCCATCTTTTTTTGATTCGCTTTCATAAGTTAATTTTATTATCCCTCCTGGTATCAGTAAAAATACGGATATATACTTGCGTATTTTATTGATACAGATTCTTCTTAAATCACAGAGTTTCAGATTCCGTAGTCTCTGCCATCTTTACAGTTCAAAGAGTTTAATAATGTACCGTCTCAACGCGTTTGGCTTCGTGTTGAATTGTATCAGCATCGGTAAGATTAATTCTGAAGCAGTCTATAAGAAGGATCATTTAATCATAGGGAGATATGAAGCGCGTTTGTTGTTGTTACTTGGTTTTCTTTTTTTTCTACCAGGCGTTTTCGCAGACAGCTGTTGAAAAAGTAAAGTTTTCAAAAGTCGATCCGGTCGCAGGACTTTCCAATTCACGAATTACTTGTGTCTTACAAGACTCCGATGGTTTTTTATGGGTGGGTACCGAAGACGGTTTGAATCGTTTTGACGGATACGAATTCAAAGTATACCGGAACGATCCTTCAGATTCAACCAGTCTGACGAAGAATTCCATTATACAGATTTACGAAGACAATCGGGGCGTACTATGGATAAGCACAGCAAATGGCGGCTTGCAACGCTATAACAGCAACCTCGATAATTTTACAAGAATACAGGAGTATGCATTTGATTGTGAGATAAGAGAGTTTTATGAAGATAATGACTATATCTGGATAGCCGGAGTAAAATCGCATCACGCTTTTGCTGATAAACTCAATAAGACTTCCGGACAGGTATCGGAGCGTCACATGCTGTTTCCTTCGAAAAGCCCTGTTCAGTTCATGGTACGTGCATCTGCCGAAACGTTTTGGGTTGGTGTGCGCACAATTGGTTTCTTCAAATGGAACATACGTACAAATAAGATTGTGAAGTATGCTGCCGATGCAGGCAATCCAAACAGTATTGTCAGCGACCACATACATAAAGCTGTTCGCGATACGTGGGGAAATATATGGATTGGTACAGAGCAAGGTCTCAGTAAATTTGATACAAAACACGAAACATTCACAAACTATATATTATCCGGGCCAGTAAAAGAGAAAGTACCGCTGGTTAATAACATCATGAATCTTTGCATGGATCGTGACTACCTCTGGCTGGGAACAGAGAATGGTGGACTCGTTCGTTTTAATACAGTTACCAACCAGTACGACAATTTTATTTTCAACAAGTACGATCCAACTTCATTGCCTGATAATTCGATATGGGCTATCTATAAAGATCATGAAGGAAGAATATGGATCGGCACATACTCCAAAGGTATATGTGTTATAGACAGACTAAAGGAAAAGTTTTCGGAGGTAGATATACCGCTTGAAAATGATATTGTAAATGCAATCTGGCAAGATTCCAAAAAACGTTTCTGGATAGGCACCGAAGATGGTATCGTGATGAAACAAGGCACCGAGATACAACACTACCGGCATTCATCGAAGAAAGGAAGTCTCACCACAAATCCTGTGCTGGCTATATATGAAGATAACAAGCAGCGTATGTGGTTCGGAACCTGGAATGGTGGCCTGAGTCGCTTTGATGATAAAACAAATTCATTCGTTAATTA
This sequence comes from Flammeovirgaceae bacterium UBA5867, assembly GCA_002432545.1. Taxonomy (GTDB): domain Bacteria; phylum Bacteroidota; class Bacteroidia; order Cytophagales; family Cyclobacteriaceae; genus Ohtaekwangia. The sequence continues at coordinate 6,548 of DJFR01000135.1, forward strand.
TCTCCCTGATCCAGCTAAAAGTAATAGTCTCTCAAGCCCTGACGTTTTTGCAATAACACAACTTCGCGAAACAGGTGCCATGGTAGCCGGCACGTACAATGGTGTGAGTATTCTGACTGATGAAAAGCAGGGTATATTTGAACGGTATAGCGAACCGAAATTTGAATTTAACAACTACATACGCACATTACTCGAAGACGGCAAGGGTAATGTGTGGATCGGAACCATTGAAGAGCTTACGCTATTTGATAGCAACCTGAAGAAAATTATACGCTTTGAGCCTTTCAACAATCGTGACTCTACCAAAGTGGATGGTCTTTCCAACTGCATCATGGAAGATAGAAAGGGCCGCATCTGGTCAGGCACCAACAATGGACTGCATCTCATCATCAATAAGAAGCATATCCGAAGTTATACAACGGAAAATGGTTTGCCTAACAACATCGTTAGCGGTATACTGGAAGACCGGGAAGGAAAGCTTTGGCTTAGCACAACCAATGGTATATCCAGGTTTGATCCGGACAAACAGACATTCAAGAATTATGATGTGAACGATGGCTTGCTCAGCAATGAATTTAAACCCAATGCATGTTTCAAGAATAAGGAAGGACAGTTTTTCTTTGGAGGGAAAGGTATAAATTTCTTTTACCCGGATAGTATAAAAGACAATCCGCACGTGCCACCGGTATTTATAACAGATCTGAAACTTCTGAACAAATCGGTAAAGGCTGGCGATAAGGATGGTATACTTTCACAGCAGATCAGCAAGACGCTCGAAGTATCGCTTCCACCAGATTATAATTTCTTTACCATCAATTACGTTGCGCTCAATTTCACAGCAACCAGTAAAAATCAATACGCTTATAAGCTTGAAGGCTTTAACCGGGAGTGGAATTATGTAGGCAATCAGCGATCTGTAACCTATACAAATCTTGACCCCGGAGACTATATATTCAAAGTAAAAGCGAGTAACAACGATGGTTTATGGAATGAAGAAGGCGCATTGCTAATTATACACATTCTGCCTCCGTGGTGGAAAACATGGTGGGTACGATCACTGGCCGTGGTGTTGGTAGTGCTGATAACCATTGTGATTTATAAAGTGCGACTGGGTTCTGTTACCAGGCAAAACAGAAGACTGGAAGATGTAGTGGAGGCAAGAACAAAAGAACTGGCGCTTCAGAACGAAGAATTACTTCAGAGTCAGGAAGAGATTTCCTCACAACGCGACCTCGTCTCTGAGCAGAATCATCAACTGCAGTTTGCGCGCGAGATCATTGAAAAGCAAAACAACGAAATCAAACTTCGTAATGAGACACTGGAGGCAGAAGTTGAAGAGCGTACACGCGACCTCGTAGAGTATAACCAGCAGCTTGAACAGTTTGCTTTTATTTCGGCACATAACCTGCGCGCACCGGTGGCACGTATACTCGGTTTGGGTAATGTGCTGGAAATTACACGCAACAAACCTGAAGAGATCGATATGATCATAGACCGGATCATATTTACTACACAGGAACTGGACCGCGTTGTAAAGGATCTCAACACAGTACTGGAACTTCGGAAGAACAATACTTCCGTGATTACAAAGATAAATATAGAGGAAGAGCTGGAGCTTATCAAGATTAATCTGGAGAAGGAAATTCAGGAGACACACACGGTTTTCGATCAGGATTTTTCACAGATCAATACTATATATACCTTAAAACCGTACCTCGATAGTATCCTGGTGAACCTCATCAGCAATGCTATTAAATACAGGCAGCCTTCGCGGCCACCTGTTATACGGATACGTTCCACTGCTGATGGTGACATGGTGTGCCTGGAAGTTCGTGATAATGGATTGGGTATGGATCTGTCATTATACAAAGAGAAAATATTTACACTTTATAGTCGTTTCCATTCGCATGTAGAAGGAAAGGGGATGGGACTATACCTGGTGAAGACACAGGCCAATTCATTGGGTGGCAGGATAGAAGTAGAAAGTCAGGCCGGCATTGGCACAACCTTTAAGGTATATATCCGCAACCAGGTACCTGCCTGAGAAGTATACTTCAGTATTAATTGTGACTATTGTGTAGCCGTTGAATTATAGGATTACTAAACTTCAACNNCAGAAAAATGTCACCGCGTATCGACATGACTCCCATGGTTGATCTCGCATTCTTATTGCTTACCTTCTTTATGCTGACTACGACCTTCGCTAAATCCTATATAATGGAGATCACTGTGCCGGACAAAACAAACAGCATTCCTGTCGGCCCGGTGCTGAAAGCATCGCAGGTTATTACATTGATATTAGGTGAGAAGGATAAAATATACTGGTATCAGGGCATTGCTGATGCAGAGGTAAACGTTACAAATTACTCAGTACAAGGTATTCACCAGGTACTCGAAGAGAAGAAGAACGAAATAGGCCAGTTGCATGTCATGATCAAACCGGCAACTAAATCACGGTATAAAAACCTGGTTGATGTGCTGGATGAAATGAAGGACATTAAACTGACAAGCTATTCACTTGTTACCATCACACCAGCAGATGAAGCGCTCATTATGAAAGCCAGCCTTTAATATATAGTATAGATTGTATAAGTTCAGGACATGGTATCATGTCCTTTTCTTTTTCTATTTACTCAATAGGTATTCTTGTTTCTGAAAAATTTGATGGCCTGTTGAGGATTCAGAATATTGGAGGTGAGTCCGAAGCTTACAACGTAGATAGTATTGATGAAATATAGGTTGTAATAGTCTTGTCCGCGATAGTAACGCACAAAGAAGGCGATTTCGTCAAACCATTCCGGATAGTATTGATACCGTATATCAACGATCAAACGCTTCCCTATATCCAGCGGACTTTTAGGCCCCATCTTGCCTGCAATCCAGCCTACCTGTAATTCGAGGCTTGACTGTTGAAGCCATTGATTGATCCAGGTCTTCTTTGTTTCGCGCCACGGTCCGCCAATGCCCAACGTTCCATAAAAGCGATAGCGTCCGTATATATTTCTGATATCTTCCACCGACCACGAGCGTGGATGGATTTCTACAGTAGCTTTTAACGAACGAAAGGCGACCACATTTTTACGAACTCGTTTTGCTTTATAGGTAGATATACTTCCCATCAAATAGTTTGTGGCGAAGTTGCCATCTTCCATATCAATAACATCTGTAGAGTCGTTCTTATAAAAACTGCCAGCCTTACCGTTGCTATGATGTCCTATGGTGGCAGACCAGAGTGCATTTTCAAAAAATAACTTCTTCAGAAAAGTTCGCTGCCAGAAATCAATAGAATGAAAAAAAGTAAGATGTGCTTTGTAGCTCGGTGTATTAATCGGCCACGAGGGAGTGTTCTGCATTCGAATCTGCACTTGTGGATTCAGGAGCAGTGCCCAGGTTTTTTTCTGGCGTGAAAAAAAATAGCTCGGGGAGAGTTTGGCTTCCATCAGCAAAGGTTCCAGGTTGCCAAAGCCTTCCGTGACGGTAACATAGCTTTGTTCGCGATTGGTGTTGATCAGGAACATGAACTTTTCATGATCGATACTGTCTTGCGCATTTTTCTTGTTCTTTTCTTGTCCATATAGCTTGCTGCCAACAAAAAGAAAAATGCTGCACAGCAGCAAGCGCATAACGTAAGTATACAGGGTCATGAAAGGTTTCCGTTTATTTCTGATCAAACTGTATAGAAAAAACCACACCTGCTATATATCGTATTGTCTCAACGGCATTTTTCGCTGGTATAGCGCAGTGTAAACTAAATTGTTGTAAACGCTGTTGGTACTGCTGATGCAAAAAATATATCTGGTATTACTGGGATGTGTTCTCATTTCGTGTAATAGTTTACACAGTGTACAATCGGCACTCTCATCAAAAACACCATACGAACAATATATACAGTCGCTTGAAAAAGCCAACCTGCAATCAACACCGATGGCCACGGCCTGGGTGGAAGCAGGTCAGAAAGCGTTGTATGATTCGGTAAGCATCAGTCTTCCATTTTCAGAAGCTGGTGTTTTTCAGGCGAGTGAAGTGGAAGCCCGCTCGTATAGTTTTTCGGTTCGCGATGGACAAGTGTTGAAAGTTAGCGGTGCTGTAAAAAGTGCTGCGAACGCACGGGTCTTCCTGGATTTGCTGGTTTGGAAAGATGAAACCTGGACACCCCTGGCACACGCTGATTCTTCACTGATACTGACGTATGAATTTGATCGTGACTATACATGTCTCATTCGCATTCAGCCGGAGTTGCTGGTAAATGCATACTATACCATAACCATATCGGCAACGCCTGTTCTTATCAACCCGGTATCAGGTGCTTCCAATAAATCCATCGGGAGTTTTTATGGTGATTCGCGCGATGGCGGAAAGCGGAAACATGAGGGTATAGATATATTTGCTCCGAAGGGTACACCCGTGGTGGCGCCAACAGCCGGAACAATTTCACGTGTAGGCACGAGCAACCTTGGCGGTAAAGTTGTATGGATGCAAGACGGAAAACGCGGGCACTCGTACTACTTCGCTCACCTCGATGAACAATTGGTAAAAGCAGGTGAACGTGTAAAGCAGGGCGACACACTGGGATTGGTCGGTAACACCGGTAATGCAAGGTATACGCCTGCTCATTTACATTTCGGTATATACCAGGCACGAAGTAAAGATCCGATTCACTATGTGCTGACGATGGAAGCATTGATCAACGCACAAGTACTCGACACAACGTTCAGCGTGCAGGCCTACCGTGTTACGGATAAGAAAACGTTACTGCGAAGTGGTCCTGGAGAAAAACGTCCCTTGAAGGAGACACTTGCTAAGAATACCTATATCAAGATACTGGCGCAAAGCAAAGACTGGTACCGCATAGTACTGCCTGACAAACGACAGGGCTATGTATTGAGACAAGCGGTTGGACTGGCGTCTAAAGGTAAATCACGGAAATTGAAAGAACCTGCTGTGCTGTTGTCGGAAAGCAACGAACAAAGTATACCACTGGCATACCTCGATAAATCGGCAGCCGTTGAAATACTGGCGACCTTCGATCAGTACGGTTTTGTTCGTACAAATGATGGGATGGTAGGATGGGTATACGGAATGAACATGTAATTAGAAGTATATATATAAACCACAAGGAGACAATAGAATGTTAAAATCAAATTATCTGGCACTATTCACCGCAGGTTTGTTATTAAGTTGTGGTGATGAACCCTCTACCGGGAAAGACATTACACCGGTAGTTGCAGAATCTCATTTTATATCGGCAGAGCAAACCAGTGAAGTGCCGGTTGACATGCTCAAAACTTTTGCACAAATTGCCGGACAGGGTGAGTTTGTCGACCTGGTAAAATATAGTGTTAGGAGTTATCGGGTTGTTTATGAAACCACCTATAAGGGTAAATCTGTAAAAGCATCGGGTGTAGTATATATACCGTTGGGACTAACCGGTAAAGCACCCTTGATAAGTTTGCAACACGGAACAACGTTCCTGAAGTCGGAAGCTCCTTCGGTATCGACCGATCCGACCGGTATGGAATACTTTGCATCTGCAGGCTATATTGCCATGATGCCCGATTTTATAGGCTATGGTGAGTCATCGCATATATTTCATCCGTATTATGATAAGGCTCACGCGGCAAGCGCTGTGATCGATATGATCAAATCCACGAAAGAATTTCTTGCCAACGAAAATATAGCCTACAATGAAGACTTGTTTTTGGCAGGTTATTCAGAAGGTGGATATGTAACGCTCGCGGCCGCTGAAGAAATTGAGAACAACCCGGAGCATCAGTTGACTGTAAAAGCAGTAGCAGCCGGAGCAGGTGGTTATGACCTTACCGAAATGCTGAAGAGCATCACGACCAGTTCGTATTATTCTTACCCGGGCTATCTCGCATTTGTGCTGATGTCCTATAACAACACGTACGACTGGAATAAACCGTTGTCCTATTTCTTTCAGGATAAATATGCAAAGGCTTTGGAAAGTTNNCCCGGCTTTTATACCAGTCTTAAATCAGAAGCAGGAGAGAAGCAGCTGAAAGATGCCCTGACAAGCAACAGTATATATGGTTGGAACACAAAGGTTCCGACCCGTTTATACCACGGTACCAAAGACGAGATTATACCCTATCAAAACTCAGAAACAACACTGAAAAGCTTTCAGGCAGCCGGCACAAAAAACGTAACACTAACCCCAATCCCCACCGGCACCCACAGCAGCAGCTTCTTCCCGATGCTCCAGCAGTTCATCCCCTGGTTCGAAACGATGAGATAAACGTGTGCAGGTGTTTACGTTGGCGGTGTAAAGCGTTGGTGTGTTGTGATGTCGGCATCGTCTACATATAACCTCAACACCTCAACACCACAACACATCAACACAATCCCCACACACGTACACACCTAAACACGCTTCACCCTGGCATACTTTCTTATCCTCTTCATGCATGAGAAGTTTCATCATCACATGTATAGTATGGGTAGGCGTGAGTGTTCCGGTTTGGGCGCAGAGCGATACGGTGCGGCATGATGAGCGTAACTTCACGAACCCGGAGAGTTTTTATAATTCGGAGTTGCCGAACGACACGGGACCGATGCGCGATAGTGTTCGACTGGTAGGAAATAAGATTCCGCGCAAGCTGAAAAAAACATTGCAAGGTGATGACCTCTATCGGGGGTGGGAAGATGCCGGTGTATACCTCGATACGAATACAAAGCTATATATGCTGTACCTTACTACCGACAGTCTTACAAGAAAGTACGGTTTTGATGAATATGGAAAAGTAGTAACGTTTACACAGTTCATCCGACAAGAATAATTACAGGCACTTTTTTTTATCCCTTGCGGCAATGGCAGGGGTACGCGTTTATGTTTTTAGTATAGTCTCTTTGATGTTGGTGCTGCAATCGCAGGAAGTCTTTGCTCAGTTCAACGACACCATAAATTACTATATAAATTTTGCATCCACCGGTAACATCAATAAAACGAATGATGGTACTTCTTATCTGCTGAATAATAATTTGAGGTATAGCATCAGCAAAAAATCAGTGTCGTTTAATACAACCAATAGTTGGATGTACGGCAAGCAGTTGGGAAATCTCACCAACAACGATTTTTTCTCCGGCCTCGATTTCAATCTGTATAAGACATTGTATAACTTTTATTACTGGGGACTGGGCAGTTATGAGAAGAGCGTTTCGCTCAAGATCAACCACCGGTTACAGACGGGAGCAGGAATAGGGTATAATGTTGTGAACCGGAAAGACGCGCTCGTAATTCTAAGTGATGGTATATTATATGAGAAAGGCGATCTGTACGACAATGCAGAAACCAGCAACAACGAATACGAAGTTTTCCGGAATTCATTTCGTCTCAAGTTTCGATTTATTATCCATGAAATTGTCGTGATCGAAGGCTCCGATTTTTTGCAGCATGCGTTGTCGGATCGTAAAGACTATATCATCAAATCAAATACAAGTCTTTCAGTGAAACTTAAAAAATGGCTGAGCCTTACGTCAGCAGTTGCCTATAATAAACTGAGTGCTACCGGTCGTGAAAATCTATTGTTCACGTATGGCATAACGCTGGAACGTTACTTCTGATCAACGTCTTTTTTACGCTGTCCTATATATAACGCCAGCATTACCATAACTGTACCGGCAAGGGTATACATAGTAAAGGGTTCGTCCAGTAGTAATGTTGAATATAAAAAACCAAATATAGGGCAGAGGTATAGCCATAGGGATGCCTGTACAGCATCCGACTTCAGCAACCGAAGCCACAGTTGAACCGCGAGTATAGATACCGGGAAAACAAGCCAGGCGAGCGAGAGCCAGAATCGCAGATCGAAGTGACTGGTACCGGTTTCCATCATCCAGGCGAAAGGAGCAAGGAGCAGTCCTCCTATAAATACCTGCCATGCGTTGATAGTGGTGCGTGGTAACTTCCACGGTACGGAAGCATAATATACCGCCCCGAATGAATACGTGATCATACTAAGCGAAAGCAGCACCATACCAATAGGTGAAGCATGACTCGTTTGCAACAAAGGGTATACAGCAATAGCTACTCCGCCAATTCCCAAAAGTATACTTAGCCACTCCTGCGGCTTTACCTTGCGCTTCATCCATACAGCCGACATAATACTGATGAGTAATGGATTCAGGGCTATAGCAAGTGATGTAATGCCCGGCATGATGTATTGCAATGCCACAACAAACAATCCCAGATATAGCGTAGTATTAAATGTTCCGAAGATGGTAACCTGCATCCACTCTTTTCCTTCCGGAAGTCTGCTTTTCTGTATGCCATAGGCAAAGACCAGCAGAACAGCACCGGCTACAAAGAATCGTATTGTAAATAAGACCAGCGGTTCAGCTGAGTATATACCAAATTTACCGGCTACGGATGCAGAGGCCCAGAGCATGGAGAAAAGTAAGCCAGTGATAAGCTGACTTGCTGAAAATTTATTCATCGCTACAAAGAAAGTATAACCTCCGGTAACTTCATAGGTACATGGAAAAGAAAACCGGATCGCTAAAAATGATCAATCGTTTCCAACCATGTTTATTCATCAAGGGTCTAAAAGAAAAAGAACAAAACAATTTATGAAAATGAAAATCCTCCTGGGAGCGATGGTGGCATTGCTGTGCTCCTGTAGTAATGACGATGATGAAAAGCCTGTTGCTGATCCTGCGCTGGTGTATTTCCTGGTGACAGAAACTGATGTGGAGCACGGTGACTCCTATATATTGCCGCTAGAAAAATCAGAAGATATAGCCGAAGCTCGTGCTATTATTGCCAACAAGGAAAAGAAAATTATACTGGCGGAAATATCAAACGATACCAATGAAAATTATAGTTCGAATAGAGACTTGCTCAAGAACCGTACATGGTCGTGGCATATAGTTTCGTTTAATGGATTTGTAGATACCAGTATAGAGATACTCGATGGATGGCCAACGTACGTGGAAGAGAATTATAGCGAGTGGGTGGAGAACACAAAAGGCGATGGTACAAATGGTAATATAGGCTTCTGGAATTATACCCTGGAGCGCGAAGTATCGGCCGATGAATTGTATTGAGCTGCCTTGAAAGACACGGTTCTTCAAAATTAGCGGGCATAGTTATTATGGAATACATTCCTCTGTTGAAAATATTGGTTAAATTCCCATAGTAATTAAGCCCGCTATCTCATGCGTGAACTATCTGCTGTTCTCACCGTGCTTTCTGCCATGATCACACCAGCTGTGTTGATACTGGCATCCGGTTCGTTGTTGCTCACAACATCACAACGTCTCAACCGGGCCATCGACCGTGCCCGCGCTATTTCTGACTTGATCTCAAACGTCAAAACCATGGCAACGTATTCCCGGGCGAGAAAGGAACTTTTATCTATGCAGATCGTGTCGGCTACCAAACGCTCCTGGCTTTTACAGCGCGCGATCAGTGCCATTTGTGTAGCCCTGGCGTTGTTCGTAGCAACAAGTATGTCGATTGGTATTATTGAAGTTACGCAGATCAACTATATCTGGATTCCTGCTGTGCTGGGTATGATTGGTATCTCGGTGTTATTCTACAGCACCATATTATTCATTTTAGAGACACGCATAGCCTATCACTCCGTGCAGCGCGAAATGAATTTTATCATCGAAGAAAACAAAGATCTGAATATAGACGAGACCGCTGTGAAATAGTATATCAGAAGAATCGGTTCAGTAAACTCCAATCTCTGATATCCCAATTCCTGATCTGTTCAACAAATTCAGGTAAAGATTGAGGATGTAGTACAGCGCAAAACAACACTCCAAACAAGGCACCGTAAAGGTGTGCATCATGATTGATATTATCGTTCGCTTTTCTACCTTGATACCATGAGAAATATATATAGGCTACACCAAGTATAAAGCCAGGTATTGGTATAAAGAATACACCGATTTCATCTAGTGGCAAAAAAATGATCGAAGCAAAGATAACAGAAGCAACTCCCCCGGATGCCCCCAACGCGTTATACCGGGGATTGTTTCGGTGTTTCATGTACGAAGGTATATCGGAAACTATGATGCCTAGTATATATAGCGATATAAAATAAAGTATGCCAGCGGACCCGAATACATCAACTTCACTAAATTTCCGTTCGATAGTAACACCAAAGAAGTACAGTGAAAACATGTTGAAGAACAAGTGTACATGATCGGCATGAATAAACCCCGATGTGATGAACCGGTAGTATTGGTTCCGTTTGTTGATAGCATACGGGTTCATCATGAACTGCCGCATCAGGTTGCTGTTGTTATAACCGGCAAAGCTGATGAGTACCGTTACTCCAATGATAATATAGGTTACAGGCATAGGGGAATGAGCAGATTTTCAGGCCGCACTATTTAAAGTGGTAGAGGAAAATAATGGTGGCTGTAAAAGCAGGTTTTTTATTGTTCTTGATCTCCAGTTCTGCCAGCAGTTGTGCTTTGGTTATACCGCGCAGATCCGTCAGTGACTCCAGCGTTACCTTCAGTCGCACTTCATCATCTACCAGTACCGGCTGGTTGAATTTAAGTTTTTCAATTCCATAGTTGATCAGCATTTTGATGTTGTTGATCTCTGCGATCTGTTCCCACAGGTAAGGTATAACAGAAAGCGCCAGGTATCCGTGGGCAATTGTTTTCTTGAAAGGACTTTCGGTAGCAGCGCGCTCCGGGTTGGTGTGTATCCACTGGTGGTCTAAGGTTGCATCGGCAAACTTGTTGATCCGCTCCTGGGTTATCTGTAGATATTCTGAAGTGCCGAGTTCTTTACCAACGTATTGTTCAAACTCTTTGAAACTTCCAATAACCAGTTTGTTCATGTAGTATAACTGCGTTAAGTGTGCCGCAATTTATACATTATCATGAACATTGCTACTTTGGTGCAGCTTCTGTACTTTAAATTTGTAAGCACGTTTCCACTGTATGAAAGAAAAAAGTTACCAGTTTACGGCTACACTCGAGGCTGTTCATGAAGCCTTGAAATCAACGGTTGTATTTCTTCCGGAAGCCATCGTGAAGAAACTTCCTGCCGGACGTATACGCACGAAAGGCACTATGAATGGTGCTCCGTTTGATCTCGCGGTTCAGTATAAAAAAGATGGAAGCCGTTACTTCACGGTAGGAGGTATACTGCGCAGGGCCGCCAAACTGAAAGAAGGCGATAGGGTTACCGTTGTATTTCACCTTACCGATCCGGACAAACTGGGTATACCGGAAGAACTGGACGCAGTGCTGGAACAGGATGATGAGTTTCGTAAGGTATGGGACACGTTTACATTGGGATACCAGCGCAGCCTCGTATACTATATAACGTCTGTTAAAAATTCTGACAGTCGTATAAAACGTGCACTCGAGATTGCCGGCAAGGCCAAGATAAGAGCTTTGAGCGGACAACAGGCCAAGGCAAAAAAAGCGTGATGTATTTTAAAATAACAATTCCTACCGGAGCTGTAATCGCTTTTGATTTTATAAATGCGTCATGTTAAATTGCGGCAGTATCTTTTCTGGTTAATCTGTTCCTGAATCAAGATTGGATGCTCCGATTGAGCGCTATGATTACAACCCCTGCTATTCACTTTTCGAAGACATTGCCCAAAGTACTTCCGCCTGAAACAAAGCCGAAGATCGATACCGAGGTGTTAGCATCCATCGCTACGGAATTTCTGGAAGACTCGTTTGTATATGTACATTGTTACTTCCGGAATACAACCAAAGATATGCTGATCCGTATCTGGAAGACTACATTTCTCATCGATCGTTCTACCGGCTCGCGCTCCGACCTGGTGCATATCGAGAATATAACATTTGCTCCGTTGTGGACACTCATTCCGGATAACGCAACCTATAATTTTTTGCTCGTGTTTTCTGCGTTGCCAAAGTCATGCTCACAATTCGACCTGGTGGAAGAGATACCGCAGCCGGGCGGTTTTTTCATTCAGGGTATTCAGCGCAATGAGCGTGATGTTTATCATGTCGATATCTGAATCGTAGAAGTAAGTACCCACTTGTAGCGGTCCGCTTGTTTATTATCCGTGGTTTTGAAAGAAATACGGCAGGCACTTTTTTTCCTTTAATCCGGTAAACCATTGGCAAAAAAGCCGGGGTATAAAAACACAAAAACTTTAATGTCATGAAAGCTATAGGAATAGTTGTACTTGTTATCGGCATCCTGATGACCGTGTTCACAGGCTTCAATCTTGTTACGAAAAAGGAAGTGGTTGACATCGGACCACTGGAAGTAAACAAAGAAGAAAAAACTCCGATATACTGGTCGCCAGTAACCGGAGGTATTTTAATTGTGGCCGGAATCGTGATTATGGTAATTGGGCAGAAACGCTCGTAACCAAAAAAACGGTTGCCCCGGATTACGGCAGAATTTTTTCAGTCATAATCCGGGGATTGGTATATATACTCTGCGCTTCATTTTCACGTTGCCTTCATTATAATTCTTTCTGTTATTGTTCTGCCATTTCTGGCAATACATCGTTCCATTCTTTTTATTTTTGACACGGGCTTTTCAGCCGAATGCTGATAGCCGATACAACCACTTGCCGGAATGGATTACTTTATCGATACACACGCTCACATATATCTGGATGATTTTGCTACAGACCGCGTTGCCATGCTTGCAGAAAGTGAAAAGCAGGCTGTGCGCAAGATCTATATGCCTAACGTTGATCATACATCAATCGATAGCATGCTTGAACTTGAGAGTCGTTCCCCGATGTGCGTTGCCATGATGGGACTGCACCCGTGTTATGTAAAGAAAGATTTTGAGCGTGAGCTATACCTCGTGGAAGAATGGTTGTCGAAAAGAAAATTTGCAGCCGTAGGAGAGATCGGCACCGATCTCTACTGGGATAAAACATTTTGGGAGCAACAACAGGAAGCTTTTGCCATACAGGTAAACTGGGCGAAGCGTTATAACCTTCCGGTAATTATACATTGTCGCGAAAGTATAGATGAGACCATTGCACTCGTAGAGAAACTGGCAGACGGTAAACTCAAAGGAATTTTTCATTGCTTTTCCGGAACAGCCGAGCAGGCACAGCGCATTATCAAACTTGGGTTCTTACTCGGTATAGGCGGTGTTGCTACATTCAAGAATGGCGGCCTTGATAAAGTACTACCGGAAATCGCATTGGAACATCTGGTATTGGAAACCGACAGTCCGTACCTGGCACCCGTGCCCTATAGAGGCAAGCGCAATGAACCATCCTATATCCCGCTCATCGCGCACAAACTTGCCGACATTAAAAAGATATCCATTGACGATGTGCGGACCGTTACCACGAGTAATGCACTGAAGTTATTTGCATCTTAAAAGATACACGCGCGTAATAGAGAAACAACCAGACAGCCATACAACACCCTATGAATTTAAAGAAAATCAGTATTAGCACCGCCTTGCCGGGAAAACCACGTTCGCGTATACTTATCATCTATACCGGCGGAACGTTTGGTATGACCTACGATAAAGATGGTGTACTGATTCCGTTTGACTTTGCTTCGATACTCGAGCATTTACCTTCACTGAAAAATCTGTCGCTGGAGATCACTGTTGTTTCATTTGAGACACCAATCGATTCATCCAACATTCAACCCGAGCACTGGAAATTGATCGGAACCATTATTCATGATTATTATGAAGAGAACGATGGCTTTGTAGTATTGCATGGTACTGATACCATGGCGCACACTGCTTCGGCACTCAGCTTTATGCTGGAAGGATTGAACAAGCCCATCATTTTTACGGGGGCGCAGTTGCCAATCAGCGAGCCGCGATCAGACGCACGCGAAAATCTCATTACAGCACTGGATATAGCATCTGCACGTAGAGATGGCGTAGCGTTAGTGCCCGAAGTATGTATTTACTTTGATTATGAACTGCTGCGCGGTAATCGCTCGAAAAAAGTAGAGAGCCTTCGGTTTGATGCTTTCGACTCGGGTAATTATCCACCCCTGGCGAAAGCAGGAGTAAAGATTGACTATAATTTTTCGGTGATCAATACCTCATCGCGTGCAGACGGTCTGCGCCTGCGCATGAAGTTTGACGACAACATTTCCATCCTCAAGCTGTTCCCCGGTATCAGTCAGGGAGTTGTGCAGGCTATTTTAAATACAAACGGTCTCAAAGCGGTTATACTCGAAACGTATGGTTCGGGTAATGCACCTACACTTCCGTGGCTGATAGAAGAATTGAAGAAAGCTATAGAACGCGATATCATTATCGTAAATGTATCACAATGTCCGGGCGGACGCGTGTTACAGGGCCGCTATGAAACGAGCAAAAAGCTTCAGCAGATCGGAGTTATTTCAGGCGCTGATATGACCACCGAAGCAGCACTTACCAAGCTGATGTTGTTACTCGGGGAATATGGCACTACGCGCACCAAAGAACTTGTAGGACTATCGCTTGCAGGAGAATTAACAACATAATTTGCAAAGCCCCTAAATTCTTAATTTCTTTGTGCCCCGTTTCAACCAGGAGAGGTGTCCGAGTGGTTGAAGGAGCACGCCTGGAAAGTGTGTATACCTCCAAAGGGTATCGCGGGTTCGAATCCCGCCCTCTCCGC
>DJFR01000230.1:0-2409 GCA_002432545.1 Flammeovirgaceae bacterium UBA5867
GGTTGATCCTCCCACCAGGTATAGCTCTGAAGGGAATGGGTAACGCACTACCGTAATAGTGTACAACCGTGTAGCATCGTTGAACGTGATCTTATAGTAAGCATCTTTATAACTGTTATCAAGCTTAATGTTTGCACCATACTCTTCAGCTTTGCCATCAAGGTTGTTATCGCCATAGTTCTTTCCTTCGAACGTAGGACCTTCCACAAAACGAAATACATCGCCTGCCTTCATTCGTATCTCAGAAACTTCCCAGCTATGATCGGCCACTAGTTTAAATTGTGGCTGCGGGCCGGTGAAATCATTGAACGTTCCGAGTAAATATAGTCCTTCCAGGTTGGTGGCATAATTCACGGCTGGCAACACAGTATATTTCAGTGTCTCATCATCGAAGCGAACATTTACNNGACCAGTCTTCTGTATTTTTCAATTTCCACGGCCCACCCTGCAGATCTATATTCTTAATCTCCCAGGTGTTATCAGCAACCAGTTCCAGTTCAGATGCACTCCATCCGTTAAAACCACCTGCTATAAACATGCGTTCGAAATTCGCGAGGTATAACTGGTTTACAATTTTAAAATTGGACACCTGTGTACTCTCCTGGTTCTTGCTGTCTTTCGCAGCGATGGTAATAGAATAGTCGCCCAGTGGAAGTGATTCTGCATTGAATGAAGATCCTTCAATCAACACAGAGTCTTTTATACCGCTCAGTGATTTGGTAACTGTCGCCAGTTCATTTCCATCTGCATCTTTCAATGTTACGGTTGCCGTACTCAGCGGAGAAGATACTCCATCAACCAGTATAACTTTGATGTCGAAATCACCGGTCTTCACACCGGTCTTCGGAGTTACACTCAGAATGGTGGGCGGAAAGCTCAACAGGTTGTCTACATCTACTTCGTCACGACAAGCTGAAAGTTGTACCAGCATCGTGGCGATCAAACAGTATATATATAATTTTTTCATGTTATTCATTCGTTAGGCATGCATGATCAATAACCATCGTTCTGTTCCAGCTTTGGATTGGCGATAATCTGCGAAGACGGCAGCGGGAAAACATCGCGGAAAGATTCGGTCTCTCTTCCGGCCGCTACCTCTCCTTTCCACGGCCATACAGCACGCGGATTATTGTCTTCACTGTCTGTAAACAAACCGAAGCGAATCAAATCTGTTCTGCGGTGCGCTTCCCAGTATAATTCTCGGGCACGTTCGTCAATGAGAAAATCAAGTGTGATGTCTTCTGCTGCTATATCTCCATCGGTATTGCCATAGGCACGCTGGCGAAGTTCATTGATATAGCTTACCGAAGCGGCTTCGCTTCCACCGGTTCCTCCGCGCTCAACGGCTTCTGCATACATGAGGTATACATCTGCGAGACGGAACAACGGGAAGTCTGTATCTACAAACTCGAGGCTTGAACCTGCATCACCATCCGAATTCAGGTTTCTGAATTTCGGCACGGCATATCCTTCCTTAAAGGTTGTGATCGGTGTGTTCGGAATTTCCTTCGACTGATCATTACGATAGAATATAGCACGTTCGTCTGTTGCACCGGTCTCATCCGGAAAGAGATTTACCAGGTTCTTCGTTGTGCGAAGTCCGGCCCAACCGGTGTTAACACCATAGTCCGTAGCCGTCATAGCACCACCGATCGAAGCATGAACGAGGAACGTCATGCCGCCATACGTCTGTGTAAAGTTACCATCGAAGTTTATCGTGAGTATAATTTCATTGGAGTTCACGTTGTCAAGTGTGAAGAGCGACTGATAGTTTTCATCCAGTTCGAAACCACCATCGATCACCTTCTTGCAATACGTAATACACTCGGTATTTTTATCCTGACCGGTATATACTTTCGCATTCAGATATAGTTTGGCAAGCAATGTCCATGCGGCTGCTTTATCTGCCCGACCGTAGCTGTTGGCACGGGCATCTACCAGTTCCGTTTCGATCGCTGTCAATTCACTTTCAATAAAATCAAAAACCTGCTGTTTGGTTGATTGCTCCGGAGCATTGGTACCTACCGTGCTCTCTTCGGTTACCAGCGGAATAGAGCCAAACATGTCGAGTCCGTGCCAATATGCAAGTGCGCGTAAGAAGCGGGCCTCTGCACGGTATACTTTTACATCTGCGCGTATGGCATCCGTTGCGTTACGTTCATCAAGCTTGGCATCGGTTGTCTCACGCAGAAATTCATTGGTCATGGATATCTGGAAGTATATACGGTTGAACATCGCGTTGATGAATTCGTTCTGCGCTGTCCAGGTATGTAAATGATAGGTTGGCAGTGTTCCGTCATTCCAGCCAATCACGGCTTCATCCGTTGTCAGTTCCTGTGCTTTCCAGTATTGACGCAGGTAGTTGGAGAATCCTTCATCTATACCTTTGATATCCGGATTACCGGCAGG
>DJFR01000230.1:2550-2723 GCA_002432545.1 Flammeovirgaceae bacterium UBA5867
GTTAGTCATTCAAAAGTTTACGATTAGAAAGTAACATTTACACCTACAATGAACGTGCGTGATCGCGGATATAGGTTGTTGTCAATACCACTGAACACTTCCGGATCAAGTCCGGAGTAATCGGTGATCACAAAGAGATTCTGTACCGTTCCATAGAGGCGGAACTTGGCACT
>DJFR01000084.1:0-1121 GCA_002432545.1 Flammeovirgaceae bacterium UBA5867
GAACTTGATTGACTTACTTCTCCTATCTGGTTATAGAAATAGTAAGGTATACGCGGATCGGTTACATCAATCTTTCCTCCATAATCAGGATGATTGAACGTGTTGAGGTTCGACATGATTTCGTAGAAGTACGGACTGATATAGTAGTTCGCTGTACCAGGTGCCCACTCTTGTACATAGCCGGGGTTCCGGTTATCAGGACCTACACTTGTACCATATTCCATTTCAAAATCATCCGCTTCACTCGTCATGAAGTTGTCTTCCGTAATCAATGCATTCACTTCAGCGGTTACATCATCCACCAGTCTTACCTGGTTATATAGTTTAAGCTTTAGTGAATTGATAAACTTGATCCACAGGTCTGCATCTCCTCCGTAGAAAAGATCTTCATCACCTACTTCAAATATAGACTCCTTCTCGAGGTTAGCTTTGGCTTCATCCAGTAGCTGAATCAGCTGCGGGTATATCTCTTCACCCTGATCATATTTAGGCAAAAGATTTTGCGGAGCCTGGTGCGCTTCCGAAAACGGAACATCACCCCACAGATCAACCATAACNNNNAGTACGAGCCAGGGCGATTGCACACCGCTATCAGTACCCTGCACACCATAATCATTCTGATTACTGCGTTGTACAAGCTGGTGCATATAGGTGCTGGTTATCTGCGAAAGACCAGCTGTACTGGTACCGAGCGATCCCGCCATATCAAGCTGTACCGAAGGCAACAGCAGTTCGAGCGATACATCGAGCGGGTTGCTGGGATCATCGTTTATATCCAGAAAATCTTTTTCGCAGCTCAGCAGTGTGAGACACGCGAAGGCAGCTATTATTTTATGAAATCTGAAACTCATAAGATTGCTTGTTAATGATTAAAATGTAGCGCGCAGCGTTACGGCAAATCGTCTTGCTGACGGAGTTGTGCTATATTCTATACCCTGTACATTGCGGGCACCGAACTGGTTTGTTTCCGGATCGTAGTTGAGATCTTTCGGCATGTGCGGAGAGTAGTTCCACAGGTTGCGACCGGTTACACCTATACTTACAGCACCAAACGGTGTGCGTTGCAAAAGCGATTTCGGAAATGCATAGGTAATGGAAGCTTCGCGTAGCCTGTACGTTGT
>DJFR01000084.1:1184-1534 GCA_002432545.1 Flammeovirgaceae bacterium UBA5867
GCGTTACCTTCACGATCGGCCTGGTAAGCCAGTACACCACGCCCCAATATAGAGTTTACAGTAGTCGAGAATAAATCGCCACCCTGCCGAAGATCCCACAGTGCAGATATAGTCAGTCCTTTAAAGCTGATGGTGTTTGTTATACCCAGAATGAAATCAGGATTCGGATTACCGATCAGCTCCGGATTAAGTTTGCGTATAAACTGTCCGTTGGATGGATCGATGAGAAGATTGCCTTCATCATCGCGCGCATCTACAGTCCCCAGCAACTGTCCGTATTGTTCGCCTGGTCTGTGTACCGAAATTACGGAACCGGTAAATCCGGAACCGAATTGTATTTCGCTTACACC
>DJFR01000084.1:1555-2094 GCA_002432545.1 Flammeovirgaceae bacterium UBA5867
GATATCTGTGCAATCTGGTCACTTGATTTTTTATCGTAGTATGTAAAGTTCAGCGTAATGCGCTCGCTCCACAAGCTAACATCAAAACCCGCTTCCACTTCGCGTGTACGCTCCGGTTTCAGGTTCGGATCTGCAAGTATAGCACTTTGTCCGGCGGTAGGTATAGTAGCGCCACCGGCTGGTGTAAAGGGTCTGCCTGCAGCATTGCCGGTAACATTATCAAAGTCGTTAACGATATATACTGTGTTGAGCAGGTATGGATCGGTATCGTTACCTACATTTGCCCAACCTCCGCGTATCTTTATACTATTGATCAAACCTGGTTGCAAGCCCAATGCTTCGTTTACTATAACAGATGCATTGGCTGCAGGATAGAAGAAGCTTCTGTTCTGAACGGGTAATGTAGAAGACCAATCGTTACGACCAGTCAATGTAAGGAAAGCCCAGTCTTTATAGCCTAAGCTTACATCACCATAAAAACCATATAGTCTTCTGCGGGAGTAACTTCCTCCATTCGGTGTAACATCGTTGGTGTTATC
>DJFR01000084.1:2119-5504 GCA_002432545.1 Flammeovirgaceae bacterium UBA5867
GCCGTAGCCATCAGGTCAGAGTTTATTTCATCGTGCGTTACATTCAATTCCGTAATAGTACCGAGCGGACTACCCGCTCCATTCGGTCGTTGAAACTCTACCTGGCGTTGTGCGAATGCGTTCATACCAATGCGATAGGAAATATTCAACCAGTCGAGTACATCATACGATGCATTAACCGATGCTATATAGCGATCAACTTTTCCTCGTATACCGGTGTTCTGCACAGCCCAGTACGGGTTGTTCACCTGGTCTCTTCCCACCATGAACTCACTTCCGTTATCAACCGGGTTCTGATAGGGTTGTCCTTGCACATCCCAGTTACGACCGAAATATAGTGTGCGTGCAAAAGCAGATGGATCGCCTGACGTAGCACTCGGTGCACCACTCAATACACCATTCTGCAACGAACGTGTATAGGCCAGGTTGGCACCGATGATGAGACCATTCGCTAATGTAGTTTTACCACCGAGACTGATGTTGTGGCGAAGAAATTCTGTTTCCGGAACAAAACCTTTTTGGTTGAGTTGTGATAGTGTTACCGATATAGCAGACTTCTCGTTACCACCGGATATAGAGATGGAATTTTCAAAGATGCGACCTGTCTCAAAGAAATCTTTTACATTATTAGGATATGCGCGATATGGAACCCTTACACCGTCAAAATTACTCATACCATTTCGGCCGGCATACCAGTGTGGTATAGAATCCAATGTAGCATACGGACGCGTGCCGATGAACGGAGCTCCCCACGATCCATTGGCTTGTGCGTATGAAAAGTTAGAACCTGTTCCGTACGTATTCTGGAAGTTAGGCAGGTTGGCAATTTTCTCGATGCCATACGTTCCGCTATAAGTAACTTCGAGTCCTTTTTTACTCGCGGTAGCGGAACCTGATTTTGTTGTAATCACAATCACACCATTCGCAGCGCGTGCACCATACAATGCAGCAGCCGTAGCACCTTTCAGAATAGATATAGACTTGATGTCGTTGGGATCAAGATCCGATATACGACTTGAAAATGCACCACCCGATGTAAGTCCACCCGTGTTNNCGGCTGGTTACTATTGAGCATCGAAGAGTTACCGCGTATGGTAATGCGGGTAGAACTTCCGGGTGCACCGCTGGAGGATATAATATTTACTCCCGGCACTTTTCCGGTGAGTGCGCGCAACGGATCAGGTTCTGATACCTGCTGCACTTTATTACCGCCTACTGTCTCAACCGAGTAACCGAGCGCTTTCTTTTCCCGCTCTATACCTACGGCTGTTACAATTACTTCACCGAGTTGCGTAATGTCCTGCGACATCTGCATATCAACCGCAGTACGTTGTCCGATATCAACTTCCTGTGTGATCAATCCGATGAATGAAAAAATCAAAGTACCACCGGATGCCGGTACGCGCAGAGTATAGTTACCTTCCACATCGGTTACTGTACCCGTGGTAGTGCCTTTCACCACCACATTTACTCCGGGCAGGGATGTCCCGTCTTCTTTCGCTGTTACCTTACCGGTAACGGTTCGCTCTTGTGCCCATGCAACAGTTATATGCAAGAGGCAAAAGCAGCACGCTAGTAAAATCTTCCTCATACAAGTTGGGTTTGTTATATAAATCGACTCCACCCCCCAAGCCGCACGCGGTTCGCAGAGATGTTATACCAAAACTCACAAAAGGAAATGCGAAATAAATGACTACCGAGTCGGTATATTGGGTATCAATAAATAACGTACGGAGGGTTATATTTTACTGCGAGTGGCGTGAGAGAAAGATTGAAGGTAAAACTGCATAAAAGACTATATATAGTATCACACCAACAACGATGATCTGGACTTGAGACAAGTAAATTTCTGTTATCGCTGATGTTAAATTATGATTAGAATCTCACTTCATTACAAAACATGACGACATCAGTTTCCAAAGTATATATACAAACGCTTGTGAGTNNTAGAGATCTTTCATTACTGCTTAGCGCAAATGAGACAGTTCTGCGTGTAGCCCGGGGGATATATTTCTACAAATGACAATGAGACACAACGTAAAAGGGTAGAAATAAAAAAGCCCCTCCGTCTGAGGGGCAAATCCTTCTGAAATTTTTTTCATTAACCTAAACTTATGAAGAAATTTCTACTTGTATGAGGAAGGATTATGTCGTAAAGTTTCAATGTTGCGCATTAAATTCTATCACCCAATACGGTTGATTTTATATTTAGTTTCACTCACAACAAATGAAAAGTCCGGTAATTTTTTGTTCACCGGACTTTTTCGTGATGCAGTGTCACATTATATCACGTCATCGACATTAAAAATGTGTGCCGTGCTAAATAAGTTTTTCAAGATTGGCTTTCGCGATGGCTTCAGATTTACTGTTGACCTGCAACTTTGAATAAATATTCTTGATGTGCGTCTTCGCGGTTTCTTTGGAGATGAACAATTCTTCCGAGATCTGCGTATAGGTTTTACCTTCCGAGATAAGCTGCAGAATTTCTGTCTCACGCTTGGTGAGCGGTGAGTTGGGGTTAACGTGAAAGTTATCGATGACCATGCGTGCTATACGGCTGCTCATAGGTGCGCCTCCTTTTACGATTTCTTCCAATGCTGCGAGTAACTCCATGTAGTTGGCACTCTTGGTAATATACCCGGATGCCCCGGCCTTGAGTGCTTCAAACACCAGCTCGCTATCTTCATAAACGGTTACCATCACGATATCAGTATGCGGGCTTTTGTCTTTAATCACCTTGGTACCTTGTATACCGTTCATGCCGGGTAACTCCACATCCATCAAAACAATCTCAGGCTTATCGCGATTCAGATTATCGATGGCTTCTTCGCAGCTTCCATAGGCATTTACCACCATGAACTTCTGCGAGCTGTTTACGATCAGATTAAAACTGTTTCGTATTTCCTGATCGTCTTCCACGATCATGACACGTTTCTTAAAGGGCAAGGCCATACTTGAGCGTTTTGGTTAGTTTGAAGTTTAAGGTAATCTTGGTTCCGTGATGCTTCACACTGGTTATACGTAAAACACCATGAATCCTGTCGGCTCTTTCGCGAATATTTTGAAGACCGTTTGATTTTTCTATATCACCGGTCAAAAAGCCTACACCATCGTCTTCAAAACTCATCTCAAAACCCTGATCTTCGGTTCGCCTCAACTGTAAGGCTACATTACGGGCCTCCGAATATTTGAAAGCGTTGGTCATCGCTTCTTTAAAGATCAGGTTGGCTTCACGACTGAATCCATACGGAAGCTTGATCTTGTCTTTTACTTCATTGAAGGCGCGAAACTGGATGTTCTTTTCTTCAAAAAGTTTTTCACCAAAATCACGTATGTGTATAAACAGTTTGGACAGTTCATCATTCACCGGGTCGATCGACCAGAT
>DJFR01000121.1:0-6024 GCA_002432545.1 Flammeovirgaceae bacterium UBA5867
AGTAAATAATCCGGTAACGGATCCGGTGTTGCTCTTCCCGGCTTGATGTCCGTTGTCGCTTCGCTGGCACCTATATTGGTATATTTACCAACCTTATCGATGGCTGCACCACCGCGCAACCCGACAAAGGGTAAGTACTCCCCTTTACGGGCTCTTATTTCATTGCGGGAGATCTCAATTTCCATCATGGTGATATTCAACTCCTGGTTATTCTGGAGCGCTGTATCAATGAGGGCAACGAGATTCGGATCTGTGAAAAATTCTTTCCACTGAACCTTCGCGGTGTTGACAGTGTCCTGCGAGTTGGTACTGTAACTCGCAGGTGTTGTTTTATTTTCCTTCCGCTGAACCAAAGACGATGGCACGCTGCACGCGGTATATATCAGGGAAAGACCAATGATCCCTATATATATAGATATTCTTTTCTTAAGCATGGTGTACATTTTCCTCGGTTAATGGTTTGTCGTGTTCATCTTTGATAAGCTTTCGACCTTCTGCCAGCTTGCCGAATATGAAATATAGTCCCGGCACAATGATTACCCCGAAGATCGTTCCGAAAAGCATACCTCCTAATGCAGAGCCACCAATGGTACGGTTACCAATAGCACCCGGCCCTGTAGCCATTACCAGTGGAATTAAACCGGCAATGAATGCAAAGGACGTCATCAATATAGGACGGAAACGTACTTTGGCACCTTCTATAGCGGCCTCGAGGACAGTCATGCCTTCACGGTGTTTCTGAACCGCGAACTCCACAATCAACACGGCATTTTTACCAAGCAAACCTACCAGCATCACAAGCCCGACCTGCGCATATATATCATTGGCCAGACCCATGAACTTGAGCAAGAGGAACGATCCGAAGACCCCGCACGGCAACGAACAGATTACCGCCAGCGGAAGCAGGAAGCTTTCATATTGCGCTGCGAGAACAAAGTATACGAAGATCAATACTACGATGAATATATATAGTGCTTCATTACCTCGCATTACTTCATCTTTCGACAAACCTCCCCAGTCTATATCATAACCCCGTGGCAATGTCTTTTTCGCTACTTCCTGTACAGCTTTAATCGCTTCACCGCTACTATATCCTTTTGCTGCACCACCCCGGATAGCCGCTGTGGTATACATATTATAGCGGTTAATTTCATTGGCACCCTGCGACTTTTTGATTCGCATAAAGGCCGAGAAAGGAACCATTTCATCACGNNGATGCCTGCACAAACACTTTGAAGAAACGCTGGTACTTAATGAAACCGAGTTCGTATGTACTTCCGATCATGATTGACAATGTATTCATAGCATTACCGATCGAAACTCCTTTCTGCATCGCCAACTCATTATCAATCTCAAGTTCATACTGCGGATAGTTCGCACTGAAGAACGTAAACAGACCGGTGATCTCTTTGCGTTTTTTCAATTCGCTCATGAATTCATTATTCACTTTTTCAAGCGCCTTGTAGTCACCGGTGTTTGTCTTATCCAGAAGTTGCAGCGAGAAACCACCTGCAGCACCGTACCCCGGTACAGCCGGAGGATCAAAGAATTCGATCGTTGCTCCCGGTATAACTTTAGCTTTTTCTTCCAGCTCTATAATAATATCCGTAACGGTCTGGTCGCGTTCCGACCACGGCTTCAGGTTTATAAGACAGGTACCTGCGTTCGATCCGCGTCCTTCTGTTAACACTTCGTAACCAGCCAGTGCAGATACAGATTGTATACCATCTACTTCCTCTGCTATAGCCTGCAGTTTGCGTGCTATATCATTGGTTCTTTCCAATGTAGAACCCGGAGGTGTCTGGATAATCGCATAGATCATCCCCTGATCTTCACTCGGTATAAATCCGGAAGGAAGAATCTTCGTAATACCAAATATACCCGCACAGAACAACAGCAACACACCGAACGTAACTACTCTCCTGTTTACAATCAATTTGAGCAGCCCTACATATTTACCGGTAAGTTTTTCAAATCCATTATTGAAACCATCGAGACCTCTGTTGATAATGTTTCGCTTTCTCGGTTGTCCATGTGTATTCTTCAGGATCATTGCGCAGAGAACTGGTGTCAGTGTAAGCGCCACAACACCCGAAATAACAATGGACGTTGCCATCGTAATCGAGAACTGTCTGTAGAATATACCTACGGGTCCTGTCATAAATGCTACCGGAACAAACACGGCAGTCATCAACAACGTGATCGCGATAACGGCACCGCTGATCTCGCCCAATACTTTTTTTACAGCGTTATAGGGAGACAAATGTTCTTCCGCCATTTTCGCGTGTACTGCCTCGACCACCACAATCGCATCATCGACCACTATACCAATCGCGAGTACAAGCGCGAACAACGTAATCATGTTGATTGTCAACCCGAAGAGCTGCATGAACATAAAGGCACCGACCAACGATACAGGTACCGCGAGTGTCGGAATAAGTGTTGAACGCCAGTCACCCAGGAACACGAACACCACCAAGGCCACGAGTATAAATGCATCGCGCAGTGTATGTATAACGTTCTCCGTAGAAGCATCGAGGAAGTTGGACACATCATAACTGATCTGGTAATCCATACCCGGAGGAAATGAACTTACCTTGAGTTCGTCCAGTTTAGCCTTTACACTTTTTATTACATCACTTGCGTTACTTCCATATGTCTGCTTCAATACAATCGCAGCAGAAGGATACTTATCCAGGTTCGAGTATATATCGTAATACTCACTTCCCAACTCTACATTCGCTACATCTTTCAGACGAAGAATTTCTCCGTTTGCATTCGCCTTTATAATAACATTTTTATACTGCTCCGGATCGTTGAATCGACCTGGATACGACAATACATATTCAAGTGCTTCAGCACGCTTACCATCACTTCGACCAATCCTTCCGGGCGAACCAATCACACTCTGATCTCCCAACGCTTCCATCACTTCATCAGCTGATATATTATAGGCACGCATGCGATCCGGTTTCAGCCATACACGCATCGCGTACTGACGGCTCCCCAATATACTGGCCTGTCCTATACCATTGATACGCTGCAATTCCGGCAACATGTTAACACCGGCAAAGTTGAAGAGGAATTTCATATCCGCGTTCTTGTCCTTACTATACAAGTTGACATACATCAACATGTTCGGCACAATACGGTTTACAATTACCCCTTCGCGTTGCACGAGTATAGGAAGTCGGTTCAACACCTGGGCTATACGTGTGTTCACGTTTACCACCGCCTGGTCAGGGTTCGTACCGAGGTTAAATACGATCTGGATATTGGCTTCACCCGCACTGGTGGCATCGGAAGTCATATACTTCATACCAGGCACACCGTTCACGGCTTGCTCCAGAGGTATAAGTACAGATTCAGTTAATACTTTTGCACTTGCACCGGGATACGATGCCCGCACAATTACCATGGGGGGCGAGATCTCCGGGAACTGCGATATCGGCAAGGTGTTAATGGCCAGCACACCCATGAAAATGATAACAAGCGATATCACGATGGCGAATACCGGCCTATGTATAAATTCCTTAAACATTTCTTTACTCTTTAGGATGTTTTACATTATTCGGTATATACTTTCAGGTGAGGGATCACCGTTTTAGGATCCTGATATTCGAATGCGATCTTATCACTGTCCTTCACTTTTCTCAAGCCTTCCAGCAGTATTTTATCATTCTCTTTCACGCCTTCTTTCACGATATATATATCGGGCATCTCAGCAGCAATAGCGATCTCACGCTGTCTCACGATGTTGTCTTTATCAATTACAAAGACATACTTCTTCTCCAGGATCTCGAAGGTTGCTTTCTGCGGAATGATCAATGCATCTTCCAGCGGTACTGACATGAGTATATTTCCGGTTTCACCGTGTCTCAACAGCGCATCCGGGTTCGGGAATGTTGCTCTGAACGCTATATTTCCGGTCTCGTTGTTAAAGTCAGCTTCGATCGTTTCAACCACTCCGGGATATTTAAACTGTTGCTGGTTCGCCATCACCAGTTTTACTTTCATCAGGCTGTCCTTCTTCGTTTTGGATTTGTAATCCAGGTACTCCGCTTCCGGCACGTTGAAGTATACCCACATCTTGCTGTTGTCAGATAGCGTGGTGAGTAAATCTCCTTCATCTACCAAACTTCCCAATCGTACCTGGAAGTGATCCATGATACCATTGAAAGGTGCTCTTATTTCCGTAAATCCTAAATGAACCTGCGCTAATGCCAGCTCTGCTTTTGCTTTATCAAATTTAGCTTTCGCCAATGCGAGCTCGTTCTTTGATACTACATTGCTATCGGCAAGCGACTTTGTATTCTTGTATTCGATCTCCGCGAAACTAGCTTCAGCTTGTGCTTTTTGCAGCTCGGCTTTATATAGCATCGGCATGATCTGGAACATGAGTTGTCCTTTCTTCAGAGACTGTCCCTCGTCTACAAAAATCTTTTCTAAGTAGCCTCGCTCCAACGCTCTTAGTTCAATGTGACTGATGGAGCGAATCTGACATACATATTCTTTGGTGACCAGCGTGTCTTTCTTGAGAGGGCTGGTAACGAAGAATTTTGTCTCTTCTTCCTTTTCTTCTTTTTTAGATTCGCAGCTTGTAGAGCACAACAATGCGCACAAGCTCAAAAGCACTAGAATTTGCTTCATGGTAGTTATAATTGTTTCTCGATAGTTTTTCGCTGGGAACTTCTATTGCGTGTAGCATGACAGAACACACACCGATGCTTTCAATTGCCTACGACAATGAAAAACACAGAAGTATAGTATCCGAAGTGGATATACAGGTAAATCTGTTACCTGCTAAATTGAATTCATATTCTGAAGACCAGTAATACGAGGTACCGGCACGAGGCGGTATAAGAAGAATGTTTATAGACTGGCGATAGTCTGGTATCACTGCCGGAGATATACCCGGACGTTAGTGCATGAAAAGCAGACGCGAAGTAATGAAAGTTATCAACATGTTTTCTGAAAGAGATCAGATCATGTTCGTCTTCATTTTCTTCCTCCTCTTTTACTTCCGTAACATCGATCTTAAAGACTTCATGTTTTTTATCGGACGAAGGAGCATTATAGAAAAGAGATGCTATAAGTTGCGCGTTGTCAACTATAGTCTCTTCTGATTTTTCAGAAATTTCGGATGAGGCATGACGAGTATCATCATGACCTGCACGAACATCCAGTTGGCTAAATCCGCTCAACAGGAACGTGTACAGTAGAAAAAATCTAACAATAGATTGTCTCATCGGGGCGCTAATGTATACAAAGATGATTTTACAGACAAGTATCTTATTTTTGGATGCTGCATGTAACGATTGCACAAGCTTGCCGGCTAAACTCCGGGAATAAAAAAAGTCTTGATGCAATCATACACTCCCGGAGCAATGCCGGGATTATTGAAAATCGTAAATCGCAGCGTCCACTGAATGCTGCTCGTGTTACGATTGTT
Source organism: Flammeovirgaceae bacterium UBA5867 (assembly GCA_002432545.1). Lineage (GTDB taxonomy): Bacteria > Bacteroidota > Bacteroidia > Cytophagales > Cyclobacteriaceae > Ohtaekwangia. Next base: position 5,453 of record DJFR01000121.1, read on the forward strand.
TGATTGAGGTATACATTTGATTTCATGGCGGTAAACTGACTTCACTAAGTATTTAAGGTCTACCCTTAGAGACATGAAACTTGCCGGGGTCACATCGTTTTTTCTTATACAACGCAGAGGGTACCGGTTTTTAGGGAGTAATCGTGCAATTTAACCTGTAAATACGTTTGCGGAAGGGACAAATAAATTAAAAAAAAAGCGGGAATATTTACCCGCTTTCTTTTTTAATAGAAAAATTGCTCCAAAACGATCTTGCCATCCTGCACTTCGTATAGCATAATCTCGTTTATCAGCACTCGTCCGAAGCCCTCTACGGTTGTGTCCATTACACGGCCTACAACAAAATGATTGTTTGACACAATCGGCTCCGTAGTCGTTAATGTATGAGCTGCCGTAATTCGCTTTACCCAATCCTCTGCTTTTTTACGAACAACTGCTTTACCTTCTGCATTGGGCAAGTACGGAGAATTCGCAGGCTCTACACTTCTCACATGGTCATCAAATAATTCATCCTGTATCTCAAACCATTTTTCTCCCTGTGCGAGTTCGTTGAATCGTGCAGCAACCTGCTG
>DJFR01000121.1:6034-21478 GCA_002432545.1 Flammeovirgaceae bacterium UBA5867
CTCCAGGCGGTCGAGCAATCTTTGTAACACTCTGCTTCCGGAACCAAACCCTTGTGCGTAAACTGAATTTCAGTTTTGCTATCGCGATTGAATATTTCAAAACTGATTTGAGTATCCGTCCACTCGTGTACATCTTTAATAAAATTGAGTTTACTTTCCGTAACAAGCCACGTTACTTTCTTATCAGGGATGAACTCGATCAGTTTTTGTTTTGAGACATGTACATCATCAAAGCGAACCGTAAACTCATCGTTCAGTTTTTGTGAACCGCCTTCGAGATTTTCAGTCCACCACTTCGTAACACTATTAATGCTATTGAATGCTTGGCGCGGAGATGTATTCACCACCAGGCTTATCGTATAATCACGTTCTTTCATTTCGCTTGCTGTTTACCGTCTGCATAGTCATCGATCAGTTGCTGATTGAAGCCGCCTTCTTTCGGATTCGGTTCACCTTTACCGGTTGCTATCAAATTGCGCAGACTGTTATTTATATAGTTACTCCATGCATCACGGCATATATCATAACATTCGTATGCAGGCCCCAGCCCTATATGCGTAAACTTTATTTCTGTTTGATTGTCTTTCGCAGAAGAAACTTCAAAACTGATTTTTGTATTCTTCCATTCGGTTGAGTCTTTGGTGAAATTGAAATGATTGTCCACAACAAGCCAGACCACTTTTTTATCCGGGATGAATTCGATCACTTTCATTTTGCTGCGATGAACATCCTGGTAGTGATAATCGAATTCAGCGTGTAGCCTGTCGGTTGTTCCTTCAACTTCTTCAGACCACCATCCGCGAACATTATTGATAGCATCAAATGCTTCACGCGGAGTCTGGTCAACAAGTACGGTGGTGGTAAAATCGGATGTAGCCATAGTTATATCGTTTGGGTTATCTATACTTTTCGATTCATTCGTAGTGTTACAGGAGACCATGCTCACAACAGCGAATAAAAAACAGACCATTGTCTTTCGCATTACTCGTTTTGGTTGACGATTTATATAAACAAATGTATTGTCTGATCAGCGCGGGCTTCGGGTGTAAAATGGACTTTATAGTGGGTTGATTTGGACAAAATAATCACGCATCTTTATCTAAACGTTTTACTCCATGAAGCAAGTGATTATCGTCATTCCCGAAGGTTATGCGAACCTCAGCAGCATAACCGGTTCGTTCGAAATCCTGACGCGCGCCAATGACTATTGGCAACGCATGGGCAACAAGCCACTAATGGAAGTACGTTTAGCAGGCTTTGTAAGTGAATTGAAACTGGATGTTGGTTTCTTTTCGGTTCACCCTATAAATATCAAAGAGGTAAAGAAAACAGATCTGATCATTATACCTTCTCTGTCGCACGAATACGATCGCATGCTCACCGAGAACAAAGAGTTGATCCGCTGGATCAAAGAACAATATAAATCGGGCGCTGAAGTTGCCAGTATTTGCACCGGTGCATTTTTACTGGCAGCCACGGGTTTACTCGAAGGTAAAAACTGCTCTACACATTGGAATGCNNNCTTCTCACGGTAGAGAAAGGTATATATACCAACGGTGGTGCATATTCTTTTCTGAACCTGATCCTTTTCCTCGTTGAAAAATACTTTGACCGCCAAACGGCTATATATTGTTCCAAAATATTCCAGATTGATATTGAGCGAACATCCCAATCGCCCTTCTTCATTTTTCAGACACAGAAGAATCACGGTGATGAACTCATAGGCAAAGCACAAACCTATATCGAAGAAAACCTGGGCGAAAAGATTTCATTCGAAGACCTGGCCTCCCGGCTTGCCGTAAGCAGACGCAATTTCGACAGGCGTTTTATCAAAGCCACGGGCAATACTCCCGTAGAATATTTACAGCGTGTAAAAATAGAGGTTGCCAAGAAAGCCCTTGAGAAAGGCCGGAAAAGTATATTTGAAGTCATGAATGAAGTAGGTTACTCGGATGACAAAGCTTTCCGGGAAGTATTCAAAAAAATAACGGGCCTGTCGCCCCTGGATTACCGGGCCAAGTATAACAAAGAGGCTATCATGATTTCAAACTGATCATTGAATATAAACGCTGCCGCTTAAAACCATATACCCTCCCCTGCCGTTGGTAAGATCAACTCATATTTTGACAATCATTATTTGTGATGAACCTGCCTCCTGAAACCGCGAAATTCCGCTGGTATTATATACCAGAACTCATCATACTGTTTATTGTAATACCGGTGTTATATGTGTGGGATGTTATACCTGTTCACAAAATTATACCACTCCTTACATTGCTGGTCTATTGTTGTGGTATATTACTGATACGGAAGCCAGTTAATTCGGATCGTTTCAGTATAAAGGCTAACTGGAAAATAATTCTGTTCCTGTTTATCGCGGTAAGTCTTTCCGTATACCTGTTTATATACTTCTATGTGAATGACGGCCGTCTTCTTGCAGATCTTACGGAAAACAGGAAGTTGCTCTACATGATTCTGATGTACCCGTTGCTCTCGGCTGTTCCGCAGGAAATTATTTTCCGGGAGTTCTTCTTCTATCGGTACGGCACTATATTTCGCAGCCCGGTATTGCTGCTCGCAGTGAACATACTGCTGTTTTCATTTGCGCATATATATTTTGCCAGCAGCATCGTTACAATTTTCACGCTTGTGGGTGGGGCCATCTTTGCCATAACCTATATACGAACGCGATCGTTGCTGGTCGTTTCCATCCAGCATAGTTTGTATGGTTTAATGATTCTGTCTTCCGGATTGGGAGAACATTTTTATAAAGCATTTTAATCGTAAATCCGCACCGGAGAATTTTCCATTCCAAATCAAAATTTGTTTATTTCATCTCATGGACAAAATCACGCTCACTAAATCTCAAGCCCGCAAAATCATTCTTCATGCAGCAGGCCTGTCCAAACGCGCGCAGTTTGGCAAAGGCAAAGAAGCCGTGCATAAACTCATCGGGCATCTCGGATTTGTGCAGATCGATACAAACTATATTGTTGAACGCGCACATCACCACGCACTGGCCGCGCGCATACCTGACTATAAACTGCAATGGCTGGAAGAACTTCAGGCAGACGGACAGGTTTTCGAATTCTGGACGTATGCAGCGGGATATATACCTATACAGGATTTTCGTTTCTCACTGCCGGTAAAAGCAAGCTTTCAATCGAGAAGAAAAGCGTTGACACAGGCTGAGGCTAACCTGATGCGAAAAACGTTGGATCGTATTTCACGCGAAGGCCCGCTGATGGCACGCGACTTCGAAAATGACCGCACAACCAAAAGCTCCGGCTGGTGGGACTGGCGACCTTCGAAGGTTGCGCTTGAACGGCTATATCTCGATGGAAGACTGATCACCACCCGAAAAGAAAATTTTCAAAAGGTATATGATCTCCCTGAAAATATACTCCCTGCCGATCTGGATACAACGATGCCCACCGATGAAGAATTTGCAAGGCACGTTATCAGGCGTTCACTGAAAGCGCTTGGTATCGCATCGCTCAAAGAGATTGCCTTCAGTGCGCGTTATGTTAACCACACCATAAAAACAGAAATACAAAAAATGGTAGACGAAGGTGAAGTTTGTCCCGTGTCGGTGGCAGATATCAAAGCCTCACCACTATATATGCTGCCGGAGTATAAAAAGAAAAAGATCACGCTATCGGAAGATACATTTATATTGTCTCCGTTTGATATCGTTAATGTATACCGTCACCGGTTAAGAGACTTCTTCGATTTCGATTACCAGGTAGAATGCTTTGTACCCAAAGCCAGGCGCAAGTACGGATATTTTTCGCTGCCCATACTGACGGGCGATACATTTATAGCGCGCATGGATTCCAAAGCCGATCGCAAACAACGCTCACTGATTATTCACAACCTTCATTTCGAATCAATCAGGCTTTCCAAAGTCATGATCAAAAAAGTTTATGATGCGATAAAGGCTTTCGCTGAATTCAATCAGTGCGACACGATCACACTCGAAAAATGCAATGATAAATCGGCGATGAAGGAAATACGGAGTATGTTGTAAAAGAACCTATATTGTTTCCCAAACAGTATATCTTATTTCCCTCTTTGTGGCTGGAAAAAACGATAATCTTTATTTGTTCAACAGATAAGCTTGGTATAAACTATTGCGCTATGAAACCCAAAAAATTCAAATTAAAAAAAGAAGAAATAAAACAACTCCTGAAAAGATCGTTAGGCGCAGGCATGGCTACGGATAAAATAATGGTAGACGGTGAATTGGTTGACTATATGTATCGCGATGAACCATTCAACGATGTTGATAGCGGCTGGCGATTTCTTTCCGGTACGGAAGATCAGGATTATGTAGACGATGCAGACCATTGGGCTTTCTATGATTTGAATACCATTGCTAATTATGACACGGCCATTATCAACTACCTGGAACTGCCCGTGGGCACGGAGCTCGAAAGAATAAAAGGGACCGATAAATTCGAAGAAATATAAGCCCAGACTATATCTGCAGTTCGTCAGACGAAACAAGAACTTCATCTTGCAGTAGAAGAGAAAACAGCCAAAAGGCTCTGCGTTACAGGCTTAAGTTTATCGCCATAATTCCTGCAAGTTTTCCATAGCGAATCCATAATCAACTATCAATTTTGATTGTATCTTAGCAACCCGTTTTTCCAGAATGAGCGTTTATGCCTGCATCTGGAAAGATTTTTACAATAAAAAAACAAAAAGAATTTTTATGGCGAAGGAAATTGCAAAAGAGAGTCCCGTTATTGACGCGCTTCGAAAACTGAAAGAAGAAGAGGCAGAATTGTTGGTAAAATTAAAGCCACTGCAGGAAGCCATTGGTGCACTGGAAAAAATTGTTGACAAGTCTGTAAAGAAAGTGAAGCCAGCAAAAGAAAATGCTGAAACTGCAAGCGTTGAAGAAAGCGTGCAGGAAGTTGTTGAAGACGCTCAATAATTGAAACTATACTTTTATGAAGTAGAAAAGTTGCAGGGTAAAACTCCTGCAACTTTTTTTATTTCCCGAAATTAAAGATCAACTGTTGACAGGTGTAGTCGTATTTGATTTTTTCTTCAATGCCAATGCACTTACCAGTGCCACCAACAGTCCGATCGGCAACACTTCCGCGTAACTGATAAGCACTACGAACAGCGGATTTTTATATAGCTCGCGAAAGTTTTCCATGTCTTTTGTTTTTTCTGCCAGCTCCATTGCTGTTGCACCTTTGCGTGTAGCATCGGTTAGCACATGCGGAATATATTTATCCAGAAAATCAGGAATCACCAGGTAGTAATAAAACAACCACACCCCTACATACATTGTAGAACCCACCAGTGCAATCCATGCACCGGTCTTGAAAGCTTTTCCAAACGAAATCCGACCATTCAATTCTTTATTACGATAGTTCCGCACACCAAAAAAGATCAGCGAAAACATAATGACCATGGCGGCATAGCCAACAACGTCATTGCTTTTAAAATCCGGATTGGTGTAACACATGTTGGCCATATACACCATGTTCGTAGTCATGATGATGCCGAGAATAAGTCCGAAAATGATAATGTTGCGCTTCATATGTGTTGAAATTTGAATACCCGAAACTACAACGGTATGCCTACCAGCCATTCATACTAAAGTATGAAACTGCCATTCCTGCATTCTTTCATCCAAAAGTACCGGTTTGTTAGGGTGTGAGTCGCAGGCGCTTGGCTTTTTCAATGGCCTTCGTGCGACTCGCTACATCCATTTTTACAAAGAGGTTTGATGCATGTGTCTTCACCGTGCTTAGTGAGAGAAATAAACTCTCCGCTATTTCAGCATTGCTATGTCCTTTTACCATCAGCAGCAGTACTTCATATTCACGTGGCGTGAGTTTCAGTTTCTCCAGTTCAGCCTGATCAATGTCGGGTTTTGTTTCAGCAATATCCTCCTTCTGCTGCGCCACAGCGACCGGCTTTGGTCCCTTGGCAAATTGCATGGCAATCCATATACCCAGAACCGTGAAGAGCACAGCAATGAGACCAATATAAATATCGAGTGAGTAATCAACGATCAGAAAATTCCATTGCAACCACTTGAGCAAAAAAACGAGTATGGCAAAAGACAATCCATACAAGCCAATGTACCGGTACTTACGAAACAAGTCTTTGAGAAAATGCATCTGCTCCATTCGTTGAACGAACTCAAATATAAATTTCGTCAACTGTTATCGCAAGGCACAGTTGCTTTAGCGGCAGAAGCACATCTGACACGAAACACTCTGACGTGGGATTGAAATATACTTCCAAGATTCACAGGGAAATCCGGCAAGTATATTTCAATCCCGACCACATGAACTACATCGCATGCTATATTTCTCTGGTGTGCCAGTCTTTTCAACCAGGGTATGTTCATTCCTGCACAAACGCTATTCATTTCTGAACATCCTGTAATACTTAAACCTCCTAAAATACCGACGAGGGCCTATACCGGCATTGGCATATACTTGGTATATATCTTCAAACACTAATTCACATATCAACTCCCTATGAAACCTGTAAAATCCATTAAGATCCTGATGAGCCTGGTAACGATGATCGCATGCTCATCAATCATACACACGACCTCCGCACAGACACATGCGTTCGCAAACAAGTCAGCAACATTGTACGATACCATTGTTTATATGGATAGTGTCTGGGAAGATTCCTACAACAACTGCAGGCTCGATAAGCAGGAAGACCTGATATCGGAAGACCTCGAATTCTATCACGACCAGGGAGGTCTTATGACTTCCAAGAAAGCATTGATCGAAGCACTCAAAAAGAATATATGCGGAAAAGTAACGCGCGAGCTACAGGCCGGAAGTATTGAAGTATATCCTATTCCCGGTTATGGTGCCGTAGAGATGGGCTATCACCGGTTTCATGGTAAAAATGATACAGGCAGCGGCCACTTTGCAAAATTCGTTCACCTGTGGCATCGTGAAAAAGGACACTGGAGAATCACGCGGGTGATCAGTCTTCATTAACAAAACAATCATTTTACAGATCGCAAAAGATTGGTAAATTACTTTGCCGTTAATGATGAAACGAAAATGAAACACAACGCCAAATCCATCCGACCTTTCATTGGTTCAAAAGACTTTAGCATCTCCCGCAGTTTCTATAAAGACCTGGGATTTGAAGAGAGTATATTAACGCACAACCTGTCCTATTTTAAAACCGATGGCATGGGATTCTATTTACAGGACGCTTATGTGCGCGACTGGGTTGATAACACCATGATCTTCCTGGAAGTTGATGATGTGAAGCGCCATTGGAATGAACTATTGGCATTAGATCTCACAACGCGGTATAAAGATGTAAGACTTGTACCGGTACGTGAACTCGACTGGGGACGCGAATGCTTCCTGCACGATCCTTCGGGAATACTCTGGCACTTCGGAGAGTTCAGGAAAGATTGAAAGATTAATAAATTCAAAGATTGAAAGATTCTAAAATTGAAATGGTGGTATATATTAGGTAATCTTCCAAGTTTACAATGTTCCAATCTTTCAATAATATAAAACTATATACGTATGAACGAGATCAAAAAAGAAGACATCAGGCAGGAAGTGTTTGACCTATATGACGACTATGCGCACAACCGGATTGACAGGCGCGACTTCGTGCAGAAGCTTTCGACATACGCTGTTGGCGGGTTGACTGTTGCTTCCCTGATGAGCTTTCTTATGCCTGACTATAAAGGTGGCATCCAGATTCAGGCAAATGATCCGCGATTAAAATCAGAGTATATTAATTACCCTTCTCCCAAAGGTGCCGGCACCATTAAAGCGCTGTTATCAAAACCAGTGGATGCCAAAGGAAAATTACCAGGCATTGTTGTGGTGCATGAGAACAGAGGTCTCAATCCGCATATTGATGATGTTGCGCGAAGAGCTGCACTGGCAGGCTTTATTTCCATCGCCCCGGATATGCTTACTCCGCTGGGTGGTTATCCCGGCACGGATGACCAGGGACGAGAACTGCAAAGTAAACGCGACCGAAATGAAATGCTGGAAGATTTTATAGCTGCATTCGATTATCTGAAAGCACATAAAGACTGCACTGGTAAAGTTGGTGTTGTTGGTTTTTGCTTTGGCGGATGGATATCCAACATGATGGCTGTACGCATTCCGGATCTGGCTGCGGCTGTTCCATTCTATGGCGGCCAGCCCGCTGCTGAAGATGTTCCGAAAATCAAAGCTCCACTCCTCTTGCATTATGCGGAGTTGGACACGCGGGTGAATGAAGGATGGCCTGCGTATGAAAAATCGCTAAAAGAAAATAAGAAAGAGTATACCGCCTATATGTATGCCAATGCAAACCACGGTTTTCACAATGACACAACCCCGCGGTATGATAAAGCTGCAGCCGAGCTGGCCTGGAAACGTACGGTTGACTTCTTCAATCAAAAGCTGAAATAGTCTGACCGGATGGTCGGACTTCCCTCCTGAAATATACTATATAATACTTGGCAGTGACAGCATGATACTCCGGATTTACCCGGAGTATCATAACACCAAACGCAAACTATATTTTCCCTTTGCGTTGCTATATCGCCCCATAACTTCACGATTAGGAACATTCACAGTGCTGGCATAATTTTTTATAGCTGAACCCGTACACCTTTGTAGAAATGCAGGGAATCAGAACCCATTGGAAAATTAAGTATAGTATGATTTTCCCAATGTATATTTACTCTGATCTCTTCCGAATCTATACTTACCGATCTATCAGATGCAACGCGACAGCAGTGAATTGATAAAGACCAGTGACGTGCGGCTTCGTGCCATCATGGATGCTACTCCGGAATGTATTAAGATCGTTGCGCCTGACGGAAGCTTAACTTTTATGAATCAGGCAGGTTTGATCATGGTAGAAGCGCCATCCTTTACAAAAATTGAAGGAGCTAGTATTTTTGACGTTATCGCGCCAGACTATAGAGCCCACTGGATTGAACATCACGACCGCATCTGCAAGGGCGAAAGTCTTAACTGGCAGTTTGAAATAATCGGTCTCGGGGGTACACGAAGATTTATGGAGACCCACGCGGTACCGCTTCCCAATGGAGATGGTACATTTTCGCAGCTGGCTGTAACCAGGGATATTACACAACGAAAGCTGGCTGAAGATGCACTCAAACGCAATGAGTTTCTTCTGAAAGCTCAAAACCGTGCGCTTGAATTGACCATGCACGATGGTGAACTCCTGCATGTACTGCACGTCATCACCTCCGCCATTGAACAACATGCAACCCACCGCATATTCGCTTCGATCCTGATGATCGATAAGGAAGGAAATTATTTCTCAGAAGGATCCGCACCTGAAGTACCCAGAACTATATGGGAGAAATCTGCATCTGAAAAAGTGGAAGTCGTGGTGCCAGATATAGAATATGCTCCGCTGCCTGTCGATTTCAAAAACAACGTACTGGCTAGGGGCTTAAAAGCATGCTGGTTTGCTCCCATCGTTTCAACACAAAGTATATCGCTGGCAACTTTCGCTATATTTTATACTCAACCACAGCACCCGACAGCAGAAGATCGCAGAGCCATAGAACTGTTATCGCATACAGCCGGTATCATTATCGAATGGTTTCGTGAAGTAAAAGAACGCAGGCAGGCAGAAGGAGCTTTACAGGCAAGCGACCAGCACCTGCGCGCGCTGATACGGGCATCCTCCAATGTCATTTATAGGATGAGTCCGGACTGGCTTGAGATGCGAACATTGGATGGACAAAATTTCATGGAGGATACCGGAAGGCCTATACGCGATTGGTTGTCCAAATATATACATCCTACAGATCAGTCGCGCGTACTCGAAGGAATCCGGAAAGCTATTGATACGAAGAGTGTATTTCAGCTGGAGCACCAGGTGTTGCAGGTTGATGGATCAGTCGGCTGGGTGTTCTCGCGTGCTATTCCGATTCTGAATGAACATCATGAAATAGTTGAATGGTATGGCACCGCCAGCGATATAACAGAACGCAAGCAAACGGAAGAAGCGCTTCGCGTTGCCAAAGATGAAGCCGAGAAACGTAAACGACTATACGAAACTATTACCGGCAGTACACCCGACCTGATCTATGTATTCGATCTTCAGTATAGATTTACCTATGCCAATGATGCGCTGCTGAAAATGTGGAGCAGTACTTGGGAAAAATCGATCGGAAAAGGTTTATTGGAGAACGGATATGAACCGTGGCATGCCGAGATGCACGAGCGCGAAATCGACCAGGTAGTGGCTACACAAAAACCGATTCGTGGCGAAGTGTCCTTTCCGCATGCTACACTTGGCAGGCGCATCTATGACTATATATTTGTCCCGGTGTTGGACAATCACGGTAATGTAGAAGCTGTGGCCGGTACTACGCGATATATAACTGATCTGAAAATTACCGAGAAAGCCCTCAAAGAAAGTGAAGCGAAGTTCAGACGATTTTACGAATCGAACATGCTGCCCATTGCCTTCTGGAATCTGAACGGGAAGGTATATGAATGCAATGATGCCTTCGCGGACCTGGTGGGCTATACACAACAGGAAATAATAGATGGACACTATAACTGGATGAATGGGACGGTGCCTGAATATATACATCTCCATCATGAAAATGTAAAGAAGGCAGTAGCAGGAAAGATGTTCATTGAACCGTATGAAATTGAGTTGCTAAGACCGGATGGCAATCGCATTCATGTACTGGCCGGGTATGCATTGCTCGAAGGCTCGAAGGAAAACGGGGTAGCTTTTCTGACGGATATAACCATTCAGAAATCATTGATGACTGCACTCGAGTTACGTGTAGCCGAACGAACGAAAGAACTCAACGAAGCTAATTTTGCGTTGAAGCAGTCTAACGAAGACCTGCTTCAGTTTGCCCATGTTGCCAGTCATGATCTGAAAGAACCCGTACGAAAAATAAAGACGTTCGCCTATAGGCTGGAAGGTGAATTGAGCGATGCGAATGATAAGGCAAAGAGCTATATAGACAAGATCCTTTCATCGGCATCGCGCATGGCGGCTATGATTGAAGGCGTTCTCTCCTATTCAACCATTAATGCATCAGCAGAAATGTCGGGCGAAGTAGATCTTAATACTTTACTGCAGGATATACAGAGCGATCTGGAAGTTGTTGTCGAGCATAAACAGGCAACGATTACCAGTGTTGATCTTCCTGCTATTCAGGGAAGTCGGTTCCTGCTTTATCAGTTATTCCTGAATCTCATTAACAACGCACTGAAGTTTTCAAGATCAGACGCTTTACCCAGGATAAACATTGACGGTAACGTTACAGAAAAAGCCGGTAAAAAATACCTGCACCTGACGATTGAAGATAACGGTATAGGATTTGAACAAGCAAACGCTGAAAGAATATTTGATACCTTCTCCAGGCTGAATCCAAAAGACAAGTTTGAGGGCACAGGACTTGGATTGGCATTATGCAAAAAGATTGTGCAGCGACACAACGGTACCATTACTGCTTTTGGAGAAAAAGATAAAGGCGCTAAGTTTGCGATAGAATTACCGATGGAAGTCTATCACACAGTCTTGTAAAAAATGAGAACAAGTATTCTGTTAGCAGATGATGACCTGGATGACACTGAACTCTTCAGCGAAGCGGTGCATGAAGTTGATCCAACGGTATTATTTTACAGTGCCGCAGACGGCTCAGAAGCATTATCGAGTCTGCAGTCATCTGAAATTGAAAATCCGAATATTATATTTCTTGACATTAACATGCCCGCTGTGAACGGCTGGGAATGTCTCAAAGCATTGAAGAATGACGACCGGCTTTCAAATATACCGGTGATCATTTACTCTACTTCTTCCGCACAACGCGACAAACAAATGGCAACCGACCTCGGAGCTACATATTTCCTAACCAAGCCCGAGAAATACGAAGAACTGAAAAAATTTCTCCGCCATGTATTGAACAACGTAGGCACTCCACATAAAATACCAGAATATCAAAAGTAGTATACGTCCGGTATATATAGTGGTTTACGTTTGACTATACAGTTTACTTTCCCGGTGGAAATTATAGGTTGAAACGCGAAACTGCTTCAATCAATACGTTATAGGGTCTATAGCCAACAATGATAATACCTTTCCCTTCGGAAGGTGTCATGGTTAAGGTTGGGTATCGTCCTATTTTATGGAAGGCTGCTTTTTGCAGATCCGATCGAAACGCGTCTTTGCCTTTGCCTTGCGCCAGGTCATTCGTAAACTTTTTAACATCAAAATCTTCGGCAACTTCAGCCAGCTCATGCGCCAATGTGAGTAACACGTCTTCGCGCGCTATATTCATTTTTCGTATCATCACCGCTTCACGCACTTTACCGAGATATAGTTTCTCAAGTTCAGCAGATTGCAGCGCGGCACATTTTACAGCGATACAAGATGGATACGAAGACGCAGGCGGATCTTCATGCCATATAGCATAATCTATAGGTGTATGACTCACCTGACTGGCATGCATCCATACAGGAGCCATTTGCAACGGGCGCGTTACATTGTTCATCGGATCGTTATAGGTTTTCCAATCCGGTATCATTCCGCACAATATATACTGCGCGGAAATCTTATCACGGAAATTCTCCTGGAATTGCTGCCATGTTTTTTCAAACGCCCAGCTCCAGCAACAAAGCGGATCGGTATAGNNGTATAGTAGTGAACTACCAACCGATCCTGCTGTGCCTCATTATCTCGATTTTTTTGGATTACTTCTTGATGTTGTGCCATCTTCACTTTCTCCACTTAGTACATACGAGCTCCATTGATTTTCGCCAGTCGTTGTCGCTACGTTGATCTCCTCGCTGCGTTCTTTACTCAGATCTTTGTTGATCTTACGGATGAGTGCATCTGTACGATCTGTACCGGCTATATCTTGTTTGAGCAAACCGTTTGTGGCTTCTACATGTGCGATCGGATCTTCTATATAGCGCCACGATTCACCAAGCTCCGGACTCGTTCCTTCATTCCATGGTCCGCGTGCTTCGGAGCCGCTTGACATATTGAAATAGGTATTGCTATAGCGGGGATCAGCCTGTAAAACTCCCGGAGGGAAATTAGGCTGTATAGTTTCAAGCGCTGCCTGGAACATCTGGAAGTGAGCCACCTCACGTGTCATCAGGAACGTAAGCGTTTCCTTTACGTAAGGATCATCTGTAAATTTCATCAGGTACTCATATACTATTTTAGCACGCGACTCAGCCGCTATATCAGAACGAAGATCTACCGTCAGATCACCGTTGGCATTTACATACGTACCGCTCCACGGTATACCGCGACTATCCGTAAGCACCGGACTTCCTGCACTTTCCAGTACAAAGTGCGGATTGGTCATGGCTTCGTGAATAACATTCTCCTTGGCTGCTTTACCATTCAGCAGTTGCATAATTTCAGATTCATCGGCTGCATCCTTGAGTTTTCCATTTACACCGGAGAGCAACATTTGTATGGTAGCGCCTACAATCTCGAGGTGACTGAACTCTTCTGTGGCTATATCCATAAGTAAATCATACTTATCCGGATATGGTTCTTTGGCAGCAAAAGCCTGAACGAAGTATTGCATCGCTGCTTTCAGTTCTCCGTTAGGTCCGCCAAACTGTTGTAATAATAAGTTAGCAAAACGCGGATCAGGTGCTGATACACGTGCATTGAATTGTAAATCTTTTACGTGGTAAAACATAGACTACACTTTTTAAATGGATAATTAATATAGGTATATCAACGGTTGTTCTTTCAGCTGCAACACAGATCTGTGTCAGTCGCCTTCATGCTCATCCTCGATTACCGTTACAATACTATCAGCCTTATGAAGATGCATGCGTATATGTGGCAACAAGTTGTTAGCATAGTTGATCAATCGCTGCTCATCACCGTTGGCTGCTTCTGTCTCAAACAACGCCTCCGTTTTCTGGTGATCTTTCACCTGGCCGTGCATGTAGGCGGTATCAAATGAATATCCAGACAATGCCATGAGCAATTCTTTTTTCTCCTGGTGTTCGGCATCCAGGCCGGTAGGAAAATCAGCATCAAAGTCGTCTGCTATATCTTCCAGGTCATCCAATGCTTTTTGATGTTCACTCACCATCATCGATCCAAACATCCTCACAGCCTCCGAAGTCCCTTTGGATGCGGCCAGCGATCCCAGTTCTACTTCAGCTCTGTTTCCGTAAGAAGCCATCGTAACAAAATTCTGATCTTGTTGTGAAAGGTCGCTGTTATCGTCTTCATCGTCATCATCACAGGCACTGGCAACAACCATCATTGCAAGCAGTGCAGCTCCAGCTAATTGTTTTAACATAACATTATTGTTTGCCTGAGAGAGTATAAAAATTTATTCCTTCGGATATTCATACTTCGCTCGCACGAATGGGTAGTGCATTGTCCCATCGTTGACACACTTCTAGTTCCACACTATCGCAATTAATGTTTCGAAAACAACAGATTCGCTATAGATATATATCGTATCGTGTTGACAATGTTCCAGAAAATATGCTGCGACACCCCGGCCTTATAATTTTGACTGTGCGTGAATTAATTCTGTTGCAAACGAGCGTGGCTAAAAACTTTCTGATCAGTAATCACATTTTATTCGTACCTTTATAAAGCTTTATCGATCTATTCATCTGATCTTACCAGTTCCAATCCAATAGCTTCGCACATCCGATAAGTTATTTTGAAGAAATTTAATAAAGCACTTTCAACGCTAAAAAAGCTTTATTAAGCAATGAATGAGATACTCCTGATCGGGTATAGCACAAACGCATATTTCCCTGTATCGGCAGAACATTCGTCACGCTTGCCATTGCCCTAAATACTACAGACTGAGCAAGACGAACTATTTAAATATTGAAACAATTCTAACAACATAAATAATAACTGTAACAACTATATACCTTATGCATGGAACATTCAGCAAGAGAGAAAAAGAAAAAAAGAAACAACAAAAAAGAAAAGAAAAAGAAGAACGCAAGATAGAACGAAAGGCCAATTCCAAATCAGGACAATCGCTGGAAGAGATGATGGCCTATGTAGATGAGAACGGTAATATCTCTTCTGTACCTCCAGATCCAAACCGCAAGCATGTGATAAAGCGTGATGATATTGTGCTCGGCTCACGAAATATAGCCGGAGCCACGGTCAACCCTGTGCGAAAAGGTCGCGTAACCTATTTTAACCTGGCAAAGGGTTACGGATTTATAAAAGATCTCAATACGCAGGAAAGCATTTTTGTGCATGCGAACGCATTAGCTGTTATGATAAAAGAGAGCGACATGGTATCATTCGAGACTGAGAGTACGGTAAGGGGTCTGAATGCCACACAAGTGAAAAAACTATAACACAATAAGCTTGGGCTCGGATGAAAGGTTTGAAGTACTCATTCGCAAGGCGGATTACTCGGATAAGAAAGATCTATACTATCTCACTCTC
>DJFR01000188.1:0-6635 GCA_002432545.1 Flammeovirgaceae bacterium UBA5867
ATTCTTCCTACAATCTTATCGTTGTTATAGGCTAAGAAAAGCTGTACTTCAGAATGTTCGTGAAAGGGATGCTTGCCGGGTGTAAGCAGATCGCGCTGTGCGATGAATAGTTCCGGAACATAGCAGGGGTCATCGGCATAAAGGTCATGCTGAAAATCAATAAAAGCCTTTATGTCTTTTTTGCTGCTGGCAGGAAGGACACGTTTCATTTAATGGGCTCTTTTATATTGGCAATGCCCACACGCTTGAAGACTCTCGAAATTTTTTCGACAGCCTCTTCAATCTGGCCGAACGTGTGTGTTGCCATGAGCGAAAAGCGAAGTAGTGATGAATCCGCTGGTACTGCAGGCGATACAACCGGGTTAACAAATACACCTTCTTGCTGAAGCATACTTGTTACCATGAAAGTTTTGTTGTTATCGCGTACATAGATCGGAATGATCGGACTCTCGGTAGCACCTATATCCAAACCTTCTTCATGCAGCAGGTGCATGGCATAGTTTGTATTCTTCCAGAGATTGTCCATGTGCTCCGGTTCTGTTTCGATAAGGTCTAATGCAGCAAGTACACTCGCGGCAGAAGAAGGAGTCATGCTGGCGCTGAATATCAATGAGCGGGCATGGTGCTTTAAAAATTCGATGGTATCGGCATCCGCAGAAACAAAGCCACCAAGTGATGCCAGTGATTTACTGAACGTGCCGGTAATGATGTCTACTTTTTCAGTCAGGTCAAAGTGAGAAGCAGTACCTGCACCTTTCTGACCTATAACGCCAAGGCTATGCGCATCGTCAACCACAATGGTTGCACCGAACTGATCTGCTATTGTTATGATCTCAGGCAGCTTGGCTATATCACCTTCCATGCTGAATATACCATCTACTACAATAAGCTTGATGGATTCTTCTGGCAACACACTCAACTTCTTTTGCAGATCCTGCATGTCGTTGTGAGCATATTTGATAACACGCGAGAAAGAAAGGCGTGTACCATCATAGATGGAAGCGTGATCGTATTCGTCTAATATCAGGTAATCGTTACGTCCGGTGAGCGATGCCATTACGCCCAGGTTAACCTGGAAACCCGTACTGAAGATCAAGGCATCTTCTTTACCGGTAAAGGCAGCAATTCTTTTTTCAAGCTCGATGTGTATATCGAGTGTACCGTTCAAAAATCGGGAGCCGGCACAACCCGTTCCATATTTACTGATTGCTTTTTGTGCAGCCTCTTTAATATAGGGATGGTTCGTAAGGCCGAGGTATGAGTTTGAGCCAAACATTAATACCCGTTTCCCCTCAATAATAACTTCCGTACTCTGCGCGGATTCAATCGGTCTGAAATAAGGGTATATGCCTTTTAACCGTGCCTCCTTTGCGGTGGTATAGTTGGCTACTTTTTTTTGTAATGGTTTACTCATGAGCTTGACGAAAGTTATACGAACCTGTTACGAACGATTTTCCGTTGATAGTCGTACGTAGCTAATTTTTATTGTATAATATTTTTCGAACGATTTCGTTTTGGGGTCTAAAATTACTAGAAGTTCCTTTATGTTGTTTTAATGCAAGGATAAAAATTTTTTAACATATTTTTTAATGTCTATGCAAACGTCTTACAAGCTCTATAAGTTCCATCTTATTCAATAAAAGGGCTCAAATAAACCTTCTGTCGTTGTTTTTTGATTTCCTTTATTGATCAAACTGCATCGTTATAAAGCAATAATCATCTCTTTTGCTCAATTTCTAACGTGTGCAGATGCCCATTCTGCTTTAAGACAATTCAAGTGCGTTTTCCCCCCAGCGACCTTCAAAATTTATCGCTCAGAAGTTCTGCCACACTGATATATATGTAGCAACATTTTTATTTCTCGAGTATAGCTGTAATGCCCTGACCACCGGCTGCACACACGGAAATAAATCCGCGACCACTCCCTTTTTCGTGAAGCAGTTTCGCCATGGTTGCCAACACGCGGCCACCGGTAGCAGCAAAGGGGTGACCGGCTGCCAGACTGCTGCCTTTAACATTGAGCTTGCTCCGATCGATGCGGCCCAACGGTGCATCTAAACCAAACTGCGCACTCAACTCTTTACTCTCCCATATTTTAAGTGTTGCCAATACCTGTGCAGCGAAGGCTTCATGTATTTCGTAGTAATCGAAGTCTTGCAAAGTGAGTCCGGCTTTTTTCAGCATGCGGGTTGATGCATATACCGGTGACATTAACAGGTTATGCCGGTTATTGATATACTCGATGGCGGCAAGCTCTGCAAAAGTTATATAGGCAAGTATAGGAAGTCCCTGCTGGCGCGCCCATGCTTCACTCGCAAGCAGGATACAAGACGCACCGTCTGTGAGAGGTGAAGAATTTCCGGCTGTAAGTGTACCCTTTTCTTTATCAAAAGCTGGTTTCAGCTTAGCCAGTTTTTCCATGCTGGTATCTGTTCGTAGATTATTATCGCGAGACACGCCTGCGTAAGATGTTATCATGTCGTGGAAGAAACCTTCATCGTAAGCCTTTGCCATTTTCTGGTGACTCGCTAACGCAAATGCATCTTGCTCTTCGCGCGATATACCATAGTAATGCGCCGTGATCTCGGTATGACCGCCCATTGATAAACCTGTACGCGGTTCAATATTCATCGGGGCAACGGGAGCCAGATCTTTTAACCGTATCTTCAGAAACTGACTGAGTCTCGCTCCCATCGTTTTTGCCCTGCGTGTTGACAGTAATATACTTCGCAGTCGTTCATTCAATACCAATGGCACATTGCTGGTTGAATCCACTCCTCCTGCTATACCAACATCGATCTGACCGAGTGCAATTTTGTTAGCGATATATACCGCGGTTTCTATACCGGTGTCACAAGCTTGCTGTATATCGCATGCAGGTGTAGCCGGATTGAGTGACGTTGCCATGACACACTCTCGCATCAGGTTTATCTCCCAGCTATGTTTTATCACAGCACCCCCTGCCACTTCGCCCAACAACAAGCCCTGCAATTTATACCGGTCTATTAATCCTTGCATCGCAGCTACCATCATATCCTTGTTACCTGCTTCTGCGTAGAATGTATTCTGTCTTGCAAAAGGAATGCGGTTATACCCTACTATCGCTACTCTTCGTACTTGGTTTGCTACCAGCATGCGTATTCAAAAAATTAAAAATTACTCAGGATTTACTCTAAAGTGTAAGTCAGTACCATTCGCATCTCTGCCCGATAACAGACTATATATATCATGGCCTATGCCTGTACTCTATTTAAAATGCACCGTTAACGGTGACGCTATACTTTTTGAAAAGTTCGCCAGGTACTGATCCCAGTCTGCGGCCGAAGTATATTGCCCGCTCTTCGTCCAGCCGAAGCCGGCATAGTATACCACTATATTTTCGGGCTTCGCTACTACCAGCACATGGCTTTGATCTTTTACCGTTGTGCGATATTCCTTTAACGCTGTAAGCTGCGATGGCGCGATTACGATACCTGTTCCTAATTCAGAATCATCTATAGGTTCCCAATAGCGCACCCATCCTGCCACTGAATCTTTTTCGACCTCTCCCTTCTGATCGTGCAGTGTAATTCCGGTTGTAACATTTGGCAATGGTTTATCACTTTGTATATGTACTTCGTAGCGGCTCAGGTTACTGCCCAGGTCGAGGCTGATAATTTTCTTTTCATTAATAGTAATACCATTGGTACTCCACGGAGCATACGTTAATTCAAAGACTGTTCGTATCGGACCGTTTGCTATCGTTTTATAGCTGACAAAATTCTTCGATACATAAAGCGAGTCCTGCGCCCATATACCTATACCACCACAACCGCGGCTATTGCCTACGTGATAGGGATCATATCCTTCACCGTGATCGATATGATAGTACCCGGCAGTATCAAGATTCTTTTTATACCACTTGTCAATTACCGGATAGGCTACACGCTTGAACCAACAGTCCATACCACTGGTCAGCGTTCCTCCCGGTTTACCTGATTCGGTTATCTGCTGTGCCTTCGGACCATAGGTGCGAAACGCTACGCGATCATTCTCCCATGCGTAATCATCAATGCGTTCCGGAACAAGTCGCGAGTAGGTTGTGTTAGCCGGTGCAGATTTAGCAGGTGCTTCCTCCACCGCCTCGATCGTAAAACTCCTTTCTTCACCAGCTTTGATGTCGGTTTGAAAAAGTAATTCGTCCGGTATACCATCACCTGCTCTGTCGATGAGTTGTGTTACCAACGGCTGATCATGATCTTTAACTACCAGGTGATCCGCACCATACTTCGCTGCCAGTTCTCTTACAGTATCCAACGGTATGGATACTGTTGATGCAGGACGATCTATATCCAGACTGTTTTTGACAGTAAGTGTACGCACTACGTTTTTCTTCTGACATGCGGTGATCATGATCATCGCCACCATTGCAAAGATTGTTACTCGTTTCAGCATGTTTGGTTATATCGAATGAAAAAATAAACTATTGAATCTAGCAAAGAACTATGCAAAAATATAGCACTGTCATTTAAAACAACTATAAAATTTATGATTTATACCAACAGACACAATGATTTATACAAACACCACTCCTGCAGCTCCCTACTCTTCATCCATTTCCTTGGGCAAAATGATATAGAATGACGAGCCTTCTTCGGGTGTCGATCGCGCATAGATTTCTCCTTTATGATTGAGTACAATACGTTTACACAACGCCAGACCTATGCCTGTTCCGGAATACGATTGCCGGTCGTTAAGCCGCTGAAAAATTACAAAGACCTGTTCGGCATATTCCTGCGAGAATCCTATACCATTGTCTTTAAACTCCAGGCAAATATAGGTGCGTCTCGGATTTAACGCAGGGTACTCGCTAACCTCGCTTAATGCGAGATCGCAGACTTTTATAAATATGTCGGGATATTTTCCGGGTACCGAAAATTTTAACGCATTACTCAGGAGGTTCGAGAACAACTGCATTAACTGCAACCGGATGCCGGGTATAACCGGTAAATGATCGGCATGTATACGCGCGCCTTTCTCGGCAATGGTCAATTCGAAATCACTTTTTACTTCGGCTACAACTTCATTCAGATCAACCATAGCAAAAAACTCTTCGTCTTTCGATAGCTGCGAAAAGTTCAGTACACCTTGTATAAGTGCCAGCATGCGCTTGGCTGAAGCTGTTATTTTCCCGAGATACGACTTTGATTTTGCATCAATATCTCCACCCAGGTTATTGCCCAGTAGTTCGGTGAAGGTTGCTATTTTACGAAGCGGTTCCTGCAGATCGTGTGATGCTATATATGCAAATTGCTGCAGCTCTAAATTTGATCGTTGCAGGTCACGCGTTCGTTCGCTGATCTTGATCTCAAGTCCTTCCAGCGAAAGTTTCTGATCATGTATATCAGTACAGGTACCAACCCACTTGGCTACCTGGTTGGCTGAATTAACAATGGGCACTGCCCGTATAAAATGCCAGCGAAATTCACCGGTATATTTCTTATAGCGTACTTCCTGTTCAAACGTTGTTCCCTTCCGCAAAGCAATATTCCAATGTATAATGAACAACTCGGCATCCTTAGGGTGTAGTAACGATGACCATGAATGATCAAGCTCACTCTTCAATCCCGTATAGTCTTTCCATTGCTTGTTTACATAGGTAACATCGCCTGTAGCATTGGCAGCCCATGCCATCTGTGGCAGCGACTCCATAATGGAGCTGAGGTAGTCGCGCGACTCTTCGATCTTCTTTCTTGCCAATACTTTATCAGTCACTTCAATGGCAAGAATAATTACCTTGTTCACTACGTTGTTGGTTTCGCGCAGCGGTTCACAAACAAAGTCTATAAACAGTTTCTGTTCCCTGCCGTTACGATGCAACGTTACGGCCTGTTCCCTGCCTATAAATGGAACTCCGGTTTTAAATACATAGGCAATAATAGGCTCATATATATCTTTTATTCCGTCCAGCGCATCCCAATAAGGTTTGTTATTTAATTCGGTTCTCGTTTTACCAATGAGCTGCAGAAACACATCATTCACGACTTCTGCCACTACCGGATTATTTCTAACAATACAAATACCTACCGGTGCCTGCATTATGAGCGTACGGAAATTCATTTCTCTTTCCGTTAACTCTTTCTTGGCGAGCACCGCCTCCGTTACATCAATGGTTATATGATGAATACCATAGATTCTCCCTTCCGAATCGCGCAGTGCCTTATAGATATAGTTAAAATAAAAATCCTGGGCTTTACCATCCACAACCAGCCGCGCTATATCTTCCTTGCCCTCATATGTTTCACCGGTAGCATATACGTTTTGAAGTCGTTGGAGAAAAGGTTGTCCCTTCAGCTCCGGTATAGCTTCTTCCAGCGTCTTGCCGATAACCGATGCGTCCTTTCCCCAGTAACGCATCATCACATCATTTACATACTGAATCCTGATCTCGGGCCCTATATATAGCCCCATGGCTACCATGGAAGTCTCAGTAATCAACGTTCGGAACCGCTGTTCACTTTCCACAAGCAACTTCTGCGAAAGCTTTTGTTCCGTTATATCCAGCGCAGTGCCGATCAGTCGTATCGGTTTCTTTTCATCGTTGTAATAAACTTTTCCATTCAGGCGAATCCAGTGTATACTTCCATCCTGGTGAA
>DJFR01000188.1:6723-12711 GCA_002432545.1 Flammeovirgaceae bacterium UBA5867
GCTGATTCGATGGCAAGCCGTGCGCGCTCTTCTGCATCCTTAATGCGTTCGCGTGCTATAACCTGCTCGGTTACATCATAACCGATAGCCAGCACACCGGTAACTTTTCCATCAGTATCAAAGATCGCCTTATACGTAAAGTTTACATATACCTTTTCGAGTATATCGTTCTTTGTCAGATAGGCAACCACCTCTTTGCCCTCATACGTAGCTCCGGTGGAATACACTTTCAGCAGCTCTTTATAGGCAGGTTGCCATTCCATCTCCGGCATGGCCTCCAGCAATCTTTTTCCAATGATAGAAGTATCGCGGCCCCAGAGATCAAGTGATATATCATTAGCGATTTCAATGATCAGATCAGGGCCCGTGAGCAAGGCAGTGGAAACAGGTGCCTCCTTCAAAAGATTTCTGAAGCGCTGTTCTGTTTCCTCTATTTTCCGAAGAGCATTTTCCATTGCATGTAGTTCTTCACGTAAGGCCAGGCCACGCTGGCTGATAAAAAAAATTATACCTTGCTCCTACTTGATAAACTCAAGCCTCGGAATTAATAGTTGCTTCAACTTCAGAAAGCTTGTGGGCTTGGTAAAGAAATCAATAGCACCAAGTTTTTTTGTCTGTTGCACATCGGCAGGATTCGAGGAGGTAGAGAAAACAACGACCGGGATCTGGCTCAGCTCATGGCTGCACCGGACATGCTCCAGGAACTGAAAACCATTCATCGCAGGCATGTTCAAGTCAAGGAAAATCAACCGGGGCACTACTTCCTTCGACATCAATTTATCCAACGCATCTTTACCATTCAAAGCTGTACTGCAGAGTATCGCTGCGTCAAGTTCCTGAATTGCGGTTATTAATATCTCCTGATCATCTATATCATCATCAATTATCAAAATGGTTTTAAGAGCAGGCATTGTGTGAAGTTAATACCTGCCTGTTTTGAAAACAAGATGTATGCGGAAGCATTGATCACAGCATACCGCCTTTCATGGATCGGATTGACTAGTATTCTTAAAATCTTCATCGACAAGTATAAATCCTGTGGTATTCTTACGATCGCATAATCCTGATCATATTGTTAATCCAAAAAAAATGTAGGGATCAGGGTAAGCTTATTGAACTACGTCATTGTTAAGAGTGTCTGCCTGTATATTTGCAATAGTCATGTAACTGTTGGTCTCAAACTATTGGACAAATGAAAAGATACCTCACACTTCTAAGTCTCCTGGTCATTACCATACAAGCACACGCGCAGTCTGTAGTGGCTCCTCATCTTGTAAAAACAGAAGCCACTACACAGCTTATTGTTAAGGGCAAGCCTTTTCTGATATTAGGTGGAGAACTGCACAACTCCAGCACATCGGGTGCAACCTATATGCGGCCCATCTGGAAAAACATGAAGGCAAAAAATCTCAACACAGTAATTGCCGCTGCCTATTGGGACCTGGTTGAACCGACCGAAGGTAAATTTGATTTTACGTTACTCGATAGTATGATTATGGGTGCGCGCAAAGAAGACCTGCACCTGGTTATACTATGGTTTGCTTCATGGAAGAACGGCTACTCGATGTATGCACCAGCGTGGGTAAAGAACAATACTCAAAAGTATCCGCGGGCAAAAGACGCCAGGGGTAACACGTTACAACACCTTTCTGCTTTTGGTGACGCAACGGTTGCGGCAGACGCCAAAGCCTTTCGCGCCATGATGCAGCACATCCGCAGCATCGATGAAAAACAGCAGACTGTTATTATGGTGCAAGTACAAAATGAAGCCGGACTCTTTAATACACCCCGCGACTATTGTGATGCTGCAAACAAAGCATACCAGGCATCTATACCGAAAGATCTGGCAGACTATATCGCTGCACACAAAGGAAAATTGCAGCCCGAACTTGATAGTGTATTGAAACTACGCGGGTATAAATTAAAAGGTAACTGGGAGGATGTTTTTGGCAAAAGTATTTTCGATGATAAAAACTGGAAGACACTCTCCTACCTGACGGAAGAATTATTTACCGTATACCACTACGCGAAATATATAGGTAAAATAGCCGCTGCCGGAAAAGAGGCATACCCGCTACCCATGTATGTAAATGCATGGATCAAACAACCGGGCATTGGTGGTGCATGGCCGGGTAAATATCCCAGTGGCGGACCAACTCCGCATACGCTGGATATATGGCGTGCAGCTGCCCCGGCTATCGACTTGATTGTACCGGATATATATGTACCCGATATGCGCTATACCGTTGCACACTATCATCGGCCGGGGAATGCGTTCTTTATTCCGGAGGTGCGCCCGGGGGAACGCTCGGCACACGAAGCCTTCTGGGCATTTGGACAACATGATATATTTGGCTTTGCGCCTTTTGGTATAGATGATTATCCGGCAGCGTACGATCCGATTACCCAGACGTACGCTACGCTGCAACAGGTTAAAGAACTCATCATTCAACACCAGGGCAAGGGCACAATGGCTGGTATACTGGTTGACACCGTGCAACGTATCCAACACCTGAAACTGGGCGGCTATACTATAAAAGCAGAACTTGGCCGCCAGTCTAATTTTACAAATATACCGGGGCTGCCACCGCCACCACCTCCTGCTATAGCCGGTGGCATAATTATACATACCGGCAAAGATGAATTTATTGTAATCGGCAAAGACTACCTGCTCACGTTTATACCCGAGCGCATTACCGATAAAGCGTTACGACTGGATGTTGAATCAATCGAAGAAGGAGAATTTGTAAATGGAAAATGGCAAGTGATCCGATACCTCAATGGCGATGAAGGAACCGGTGGTGGTGATTATGGTTTTGGATATGCCCCCCCGCAGCCATCGGCTACCTTACGGTTTCAGAAACAACCGGACGGAGGATACAGTATATTGAAATACAAAATATATAGCTACAAGTAGCACGCATTCCCGGTACGATTCTTTATAGTATATATCTGTAACTAAAAAAAGAAATCGTTCCATGAAGATTTATAAAAAGAAAGACTTTCCGGTGTGGCAGATTCGCAGGTATCTGGAGCCAGGCCCAATTGTGTTGGTGAGTTCACATTGGAAAGGTGTGAACAACATCATGGCCATGGGCTGGCACACGGTAATGGAGTTTTCTCCTTCACGCATTGGATGCTTCATCACCAGCGCTAATTATAGTTATGAACTGATTCGTAAAAGCCGGGAGTGCGTCATTAACATTCCTACGGCAGAGATTATAAATGAAGTGATTGGCATTGGCAATTGCTCCGGTAGTGAAGTGGATAAATTTGAAAAGTTCAATCTTACAGCAGAACCTGCCGCCAAAGTAAAGGCGCCTCTCATTAAAGAGTGCTACGCAAATTTCGAATGTAAAGTAGCAGACACGAGCTTGCTGCGGAAATATAGCTTCTTTATACTTGAAGTTGTGAAAGCGCATGTACCATCATTACCCAAATATCCAACAACGGTTCACTACCGGGGAGACGGTGTTTTTATGATCTCCGGAAAATCAAAAAGCTATAAACGGAAATTCAAGCCGCAAAATTTATAGCAGGATCAATTCTATATATACTTAACCCAGTCGCTCTTTCAACTCCTGCAAAACAGGAACCTGGTGTTTGTTGATCTTTACAACAGCCTCTTCAAGCGAAAACCAGTCACCCCGATCAACTTCCGGGAACTCACGAAATTTACCGGATTTGGCCGGCCATTCCATAGAGAACAAATTAGACTTTACCAGGGAAGGATCGGCATCCTGCTGCAAGGCAAAAATGCATATAGTCTTACCATTGCTTCCCTTCACCGGCTCCAGGGCTATAAATTCACCATCAACTTTTATACTGGTTTCTTCTTCGAATTCCCGTTTGGCACCTAACAGCGCATCTTCGTTTTCATTCAGTTCACCTTTGGGCACAGACCACGCACCTACATCTTTTCTTGCCCAGAAAGGGCCACCCGGATGTACAAGAAAAACTTCCGGTACGCCCTTGTGATAACGGTAAAGCAATATACCTGCAGTTGTCTTTGCCATTTCGAACCTGTTTACTTCCTTTCAAAAATAACCTTGCCAACAGGAGTTTATACTGGTTTAATAATTGAATTTACAGTTTACAGATTAATCATAAAAAAATTTCTCACCGTGATTAAACTTTTAATCCGATGGACAGTCAAAGCCCATAAAGTATAAACATTATAATTAATTACGTATGTCAAAAAGAAGTATAGGCAGATTAATTCTGCTACAGGTGTGCTTATTGTTCACCACGGTAGCTGTACACGCACAGACAGAAGAACGAACACCGCTGACAGCGGAAGAACGCGCCACAAAATGGACACAATGGATGAAGGACGAACTGAACATCTCGGCCGAGCAGGAAACAAAAGTGCATGAGATCAATCTGAAATATGCGCAACAGGCACAAACGGTTCGTTCGCAGGAAGGGAGTCGGAAATCAAAATTCAAAGAAGTAAAGTCGATAGACGATGCTAAAGATGGCGAGTTGAAAACCGTGCTTACTCCGGAGCAATTCGAACAATATCAAACCAAAAAACGCGACATGCAAAAGAAGGCTGTAAAAGCTGCACGTGAAAGAAGAGGGAACCGATAGTATCAAAAAAAGCCGGAATGTACAGGTATACATTCCGGTTCTTTATATACTTATTGGTTTTATACTATATATTTATTCGAAGCGCTTCGGTTAGTGTATAATCAGCTTCTGCGTTTCTTTGAATCCTCCGGATGTAATGCTGATAAAGTAGACACCGCGCTCCAGTGTGTAACCTTTACCAAGTTTATACAGGTTTACTTCCAGATCTTCATTCAGCGCTACATAGTCCGCAAAAATTGTTCTGCCCGATACATGTGTAATTACCAGGTATGTATCCGTTGCATCATCGTTGGTAACACGTATCATCAGTTTATCTGATAATCGCGAAGGATTCGGGTATACAATCATCGATGAACCTTTGCTGTTTATATTCTCAATCCGTACAACTTTCGAGTAGCTATATTTCCCATCAAAGTCTGTCTGCTTCAGGCGGTAATAAGATACTCCATGCAACGGACGATAATCCGTCTGTTTATAGGACAACATGACTGCACTATATCCCGCGCCTTCTTCAAAACCAATAGAATCATAGTGAACACCATCTGCACTACGCTCGATCGTGAAGTATGCGTTGTTGATCTCGGTATAGGTTACCCAGTTGAGCAATACAACATCTCCTTTTAATTCCGCATCGAATGACTTCAATGTTATTGGCAATACCTGGTTCTTGAAACCGAGCGCAAAATAAGTGGGGTTAGCAAATGATGTAACACCCGATGTAGCGTAGCCCGAAGGTGAAGCCGGTGAATATACACCAGCACCGCCTTCATCGGTCCATGGCCCGGTAGAAGCCGTAGCCCGCACGATGCGTGCATTGCCCGGTACAGCAATAGGTTCATCGGTTGGTGCATTGGTATTGAAACCTATTTCAACTGTGGGTGAATTCATCGTACCTGATACGAGCGTTATGGCATAGTAGCGTGCC
The DNA here is from genome assembly GCA_002432545.1 of Flammeovirgaceae bacterium UBA5867. Lineage (GTDB taxonomy): Bacteria > Bacteroidota > Bacteroidia > Cytophagales > Cyclobacteriaceae > Ohtaekwangia. Next base: position 12,242 of record DJFR01000188.1, read on the forward strand.
GGAGAAAGTCCTTCAATAGTTGATGGATAACTTCCCGATGGCGGTGAATTAACCATCTCCACACTTACAACGGGTGCGGTAGACGCAGCGGTCTGCTGAATGGAGACCGGACGATATATACTTCCTTTTCCGATCGGGAATATACGGCTTGCTCCTGCTGTGTTCGGATAACTGATAGCCAGTATACCATCAACGAAGGAAGATGCGCTTCCTGAAACAGATTGACCTGTAGTATTGGTAACGCGCACCTTGTTGCTGCCGGTAGCAATGTTACCGCTGGTAAGCGTAAGACTGCCATTCACTACAATGTCATTGTTTACGGTAAGTGATCCGCCATTCGCACGGGTAACGTTGTTGAATGTGGTTGCACCTGTTAAGGTCTGCGGAGAGGTTCCGGTAAATGTAACTGCGCTGGCAGCGGCCGAAAATGTTCCGGAGTTATTCCAGTTTCCACCTACTGCAACGGACCC
>DJFR01000171.1 GCA_002432545.1 Flammeovirgaceae bacterium UBA5867
TCTGCGATCGAGTGGCTGGAGAATTATTTGTCGGGTGCCAACATCACGCTCATCATGGTAACGCACGACCGTTACTTTCTTGATAATGTCGCCACCGAGATCATTGAACTTGATCGCGGCCAGCTCTATCGATATAAAGGTAACTATGCTTACTACCTTGAAAAGAAAGATCAGCGTGAAGAGATTCTGAAAGCCGAAGTATCAAAAGCGAAGAACCTTTTAAAGAAAGAACTCGACTGGATGCGCAGACAACCGAAGGCGCGCGGTACCAAAGCTAAATATCGTATCGAAGCATTTTACGATCTGCAAGAGAAGGCTTCACAGGATTTACGTAAAGAAAAACTTGAACTGGATATTAAGGAAGCCAGACAAGGAGGGAAGATCCTCGAAGTAGAACACATCACTAAAAAATACGGAGCACTGCCAATCGTAAACGACTTCTCGTACGTGTTCAAGAAGAACGATCGCATTGGTGTGGTGGGTAAAAATGGTGTGGGTAAATCTACATTCCTCGATATGCTTACCGGAAAGCTCAAACCGGATTCCGGTGAGATCAATCCCGGTGTTACTACCAAGTATGGATATTTTACGCAGGAGTCGATCACGCTCAATCCCAACAATAGGTTGATCGAAGAAGTAAAATCCATTGCTGAATTCATTACACTCTCTGATGGTTCGCAGGTTTCNNNNCAGTTATTAAAGCTTCTGGTAACAAACCCTAACTTCCTGATACTCGATGAACCAACCAACGACTTTGACATCGATACTTTAAATGTACTGGAAGACTTCCTCGATAAATTCAGCGGGTGTTTGTTGCTGGTATCGCACGATCGTTACTTCATGGATCACCTCGTGAATCAACTCTTTGTATTCGAAGGTGATGGTAACATTCGTCTCTTCAACGGTAACTATTCAGACTATCGCGACTGGGTTGAAGAGCAGGAGGCGATCGGGGCATCACCGAAAGTATCCAAGCCTGCCGTAAAAGAAGAAGCACCTGTTGTTGTTGCTACAGAGAAACGCAAGGCATCTTTTAAAGAGAAGCAGGAGTATGAAAAACTTCAGGGAGAGATCGAAGTGTTGGAGAAACAGAAAGAAGAGCTTTCAGCATTGATCAACTCCGGAAGTACCGATCATAAACAACTGCAGGAGTGGGGGCAAAAAATGCAAAAACTGACCGATGATATCGATACCAAGACTCTGCGCTGGCTTGAACTTGCTGAAATCGTAAACTAAAACAGAGCTGATTACGAACCACTTATCACAAAATGGTTAAGGTACGGCAGATAATAATATTTTGCCGTTGGTATAATTTGCAGAAGAAATCGATTGAATAGTATATTTTTGGAAAAATCTTAAACCGATCATGAATCTCAATACAGAAGCTGAGAAGAAGAACACGTACGATGCTATTGTGGTAGGCACAGGTATCAGTGGTGGTTGGGCTGCCAAGGAGCTCACCGAAAAGGGATTAAAAACATTGGTACTGGAGCGTGGAAGAATGGTGAAGCACCCGGATTATCCGACAGCCACAAAAGATCCGTGGGATCTGCCGTATGCCGGAAAGCCTACTCAGGAAGATTTGAAACAACAAGGTGTTCAGGCCAGAACCGGATATACTGTTCGTCAGGATACCAAGCACTGGTTTGTGAACGACCTCGAGAACCCATACACAGAAGTAAAGCGCTTCGATTGGATGCGCGGATATCACGTAGGTGGTCGCTCTATTATGTGGGGACGCCAGAGTTACCGCTGGAGCCCGATGGACTTTGAGGCCAACGCTAAAGATGGTGTTGCTGTTGACTGGCCGATTCGTTACGCTGATCTCGCTCCATGGTATGACTATGTAGAGAGCTATATTGGTGTAAGTGGAAATAAAGATGGACTCGCACAACTTCCTGATGGTAAGTTCTTACCGCCAATGGAATTGAACTGTGTTGAGCTTGACCTGAAAGATAAAGTATCCAGTAAATTTGGTGGTCGTGCATTGACCATTGGTCGTACGGCCCACGCAACGGCACCCCTACCGCACAGCCCGCAACGTGGTACCTGTCAATTCAGAAACCTGTGCGCCCGCGGATGTCCGTATGGCGGATACTTCAGCAGTGTGTCATCAACATTGCCTGCTGCAGAGAAGACTGGTAACATGACGCTTCGCCCGAATTCTATCGTTCATGAGTTGATCTACGATGAAGCGAAAGGTAAAGCCACAGGTGTTAAAGTGCTTGACGCTGAGACAGGTGAACAAGTGGAGTTCTATGCAAAAGTAATTTTCCTTTGTGCTTCTACATTTGGTTCAACCTTTATCATGATGAACTCGATCTCGAATCGTTTCCAGAATGGTTTTGGTAATGACAGCGGTGAGCTTGGTCACAACATAATGGACCACCACCTGAGTGTTGGTGCATTTGCTACCGTGGACGGCTTTGAAGATAAATACTACTTCGGAAGAAGAGCGAATGGTTTTTATATACCTCGTTACCGTAACGTAGGCAGCGACAAGCGCGATTACCTGCGTGGTTTCGGCTACCAGGGCGGTGCAAGTCGCCAGGGATGGCAGAGCCTCGTTGCAGAATTAAGTCTTGGGGCAGAACTGAAAGATGCCGTTGGTAAACCAGGTGGATGGACTATTGGTATGGGTGGTTTCGGTGAGATATTGCCTTACCACGATAACAAGGTAACACTCAACAAAGAGAAGAAAGATAAGTATGGCTTGCCAACGCTTACCTTCGATGCTGACCTGAAAGACAACGAGTATAAAATGCGTAAGGATATGGCGGCTGATGCAGCAGAGATGCTTGAGGCAGCAGGCTATAAAAACGTTGGTACTTACGACAATAAGATTGGTATAGGTTTAGGTATACATGAAATGGGTACAGCCCGCATGGGTAAAGATCCGAAGACATCAGTACTGAACAAGTTCAACCAGGTGCATGCCTGCAAGAACGTATATGTTACCGATGGATCGGCTATGACTTCTGCTGCTTGTCAGAACCCTTCACTTACCTATATGGCACTTACTGCACGCGCAGTAGACCATGCCGTAAGCGAACTGAAGAAGCAGAACCTCTGATGCGTATTTAAAAACATTAATTCAACAGATCAAAAAACTTATATAGTATGGATCGCAGAGAAGCATTAAGACGCACCGCGTGGATCATGGGAGGAGTAATTTCCGCTCCCGCCATCATGGGTGTGCTCAAGGGATGTACCGCTAAACCAACCATTGACTGGAAACCTGTTTTCGTATCCGAAGATCAAGGTATACTTATCGGTCAGGTTGCAGACATCATCATTCCGAAAACCGATACTCCGGGCGCGAAAGAAGTGGGCGTACCGGGTTTTATAGACCTGATGCTGAAGGATGTATATACTAAAGAAGAACAGGATAAATACCTGACCAGCCTGAAAGCATTTAACGAAGCAGCTGAGAAAGAACACGGTGATCCGTTCATCGAACTATCTCCGGAAACACAAACTGCATTCGTGAAGAAACTGCATGATGAAGTAGTAAAAGATAAGAGTGACAAAGCTCCGGCTTACAGACCTTTTATCATGACTACCAAAGAACTCACCATGCTCGGCTTCTTTACATCTGAAGTAGGAGCAACACAAGTATTGCAATACGTAGCAGTACCCGGATCGTATAAAGGATGTCTTCCATTGGCGGAAGCAGGTAACGGAAAGACCTGGGCGACTTAGTCGTTGATCGTTACACGTTAATGGTTAATCTTTACCGATTCCTGCGGCTACGATCGACCATCCGGATATAAAACAAAATCCAATTGCGTAAGAGGTATATATCTCGAAGCGCAATTGGATTTTTTTTACTATATACATCGGTTACAGGCGACACTGTTTATCCTGAGGCCAGAAGCCGCAACTAGCAGGTCTCGAAGCTCGCAGCTAAAAACTCGCAGCTTCCTTCCTACGTCACCAGCCAATGCCATAGTCTTCCCCATGATTACTCGATCCTCCCCAGAACGTTCCGTGTTCCCAGTCGAAATATATAGCGTTGATGGGACCTGCTGTGCGTTCATCCAGTCCGATGCTATAGCCCATCTGGCGTAATTCTTTCATAACATAGTTTGGTGTCTGCGTATTCAACATCACCGAACCTGCTTTACTATCGTGATTGCCGAATGAAGAGCGCATCTGGTAACTGACAATGTTGGCAGCTTCCACAGCTTCCTGTATTGTCATGCCGAATTCAACCACATTCAAAAAGCATTGCAGTAAATCCTGATCCTGACTGTCGCCACCTTGCACGGCAAATGACAGAAAAGGTTTGCCATTCTTCAAAGCCATACCCGGTGTTAATGTTACCCGCGGACGTTTGCCCGGCTCGAGTACATTGAATGGATTTTGTTTGGCATCCAATACGAATGATTGCATCCGCTGACTCATACCAACACCCGTCTTGCCTGCTATACATGCCGGTACCCAGCCACCGCTTGGCGTAATCGATACAACCCATCCATCTTTATCTGCAGCTTCCACCGATGTAGTGCCCATCCTGAAATCACCCAGGTAATCTTCTGTTATAGTATTGTCTTCGTGCGAGAGACTTGCCTGGTTCCAGTTCTTCATCAGGTCTGCAAACGGGTTTACTTTACCTTCATACGGATATGGATCGCCTGGGGCAGCCTTCGCGTTGTTACGTTCCCAGTTAATTTCCTTAGCACGCGCTTTTGCATACTCTTTTGAGAGCAAACCTTTTATTGGTTCTTCCGGAGCAAAGGCCGGATCGCCATAGTAAAAATCACGATCCGCGAAAGCGAGGTTCATGCTCTGGTATAGGGTATGTATATATTTAGCGGAGTTATAACCCATCGACTTCAAGTCGAAGTTCTCCAATATGTTAAGAGTCTGCAACATAGCCGGACCTTGTGTCCACTGTTGTAATTTATATACCTCGATGCCCTTATAGTTTATGGCGGAAGGTTCTTCAATCTTTACTTTCCAGGTAGCGAGGTCTTGTTCTGTTATGAGACCGCCTTGTTCTTTGCAGCCGCGTACAAATTCTTTCGCTATATCTCCTTTGTAAAATCGATCGTAGGCAGCATATATAGCTTCCTTGCGATTCTTTCCTTTCTTCAACGCCTGCTGTTCAGCTTCCACCAGCTTTTGTAAAGTCTGCAGCAAATCCGCTTGTCTAAACACTTCACCGGCTACCGGTGCTTCGCGATCTTTACCGAGGTGTGGGAGGAAAACCGCTTTGGAGTACGGCCATTCTTTGATCAGCGCTTTGTTTCGTTCAATGCTGTTGGCAGTCTGCGCTTCTATCGGGTAACCTTCCGCCATTTGCATCGCAGGAGCCAGTACATCTTTCAGACTCATCGTTCCGTACTCCGCTAACATGGTGCAGAGTCCACCAGGTGTACCAGGGGTTACAGCAGCAAGCGGACCGTACTCCGGAGGATATTGCATGCCTTTACCTTTATAGAACTCCGGTGTAGCCCCGGTAGGTGCAACGCCCAGTGCGTTGATCGCGATTACTTTACCGGTCTTCGGATTGTATATAAGTGCCTGAGTTTCTCCGCCCCAACTCAGTACATCCCACATGGTGCAGGTGGCAGCAAGCATAGCACAGGCTGCATCCACAGCGTTGCCACCTTTTTGAAAGGTCATGGCACCAGCAGTGGCAGCCAGAGGTTTACCGGTGATGGCCATCCAGTGTTTGCCATGGAGTGGAGGTTTTTGTGTGCCTTGCGGTCTGGCGTTAAACGACTGTGCATATATAGCAGTCGAAGCCAGCATTGTACTGATACAGAGTAAGGTTATCCGTTTCATAGGTTGAGTTATTTCGGTTAATTCAAATTTACCAGCGATTCCTCTAATCATGGATAATATTTACACGGAGGGATGTAGAAAGTAGTGAGGGGTGTGAGGCTGCCACTGGTTCTGATATGAATTACCTCTTTATGTTTCTGCGTATGTATGGCATCTTAATAGCGTATGAAAAAGTTTTTGAGTGGCAAAGTGATACTGCGATACCTGTACGATCAGCTCACGGGTAATTTTTTAGGTTTTCTTATTGGTATGTCGGCAACGAGTCTCGTGTCGAAGTTCTTTGAAACGCGCAGTCTGAAAAACCTGTGGGGTTTAACGGCCAAAAGAACGGTTGTAGATAAGGCTACATTCAGCAACCTCGAATGGATACTTTCCATCGTGATCGGATTTATAGTATTCGAGATTTTTACAAAGGTTATCAAGGAGAAGATTGATAAGAATTTTCCGAAGTATAAAATAAAAGTGATGCGCTGGATGATTACCAACAATATACCCGAAAAGACTTCTGCTTTAGGAATCAAACTCAACCAGCAACGCATCGCCCTCTTTGCTGCTGTACATCAGGCTGTTGCGAGAGCGAAGAGTAAATAGTGCGCTATATACTACCGAAACTATATTTAGCGCGCAGCTTTCGTTGGTGGCAAAAGAATCATGGCAAAAAAATCCAAATTCGAAATAGAGGTAATTGATAAGGTTAAAGCGTTGCGCCTGAAGAGAAACCTGACCCAGGATGATATAGCTATGTTTCTGAACGCTTCCCGCGGATTTATAGGGCAGATCGAAAGTCCGGATTCTGCCAGTAAATATAATCTTAACCACCTCAACAAACTGGCGCAGGAAATGGGATGCTCCCCGAAGGACTTTATACCCGAAAAACCGGTGACCGAAAGTAAAGGTCGGAAGAAAAATTAGGTATAGTTTCGGACACACCTACCAGAAAATCAGCAGGAAATTTTTGTGGTTCTCGCGCCTGCTCTCGATATTGGTATATAGATTCGCTATGGCGATGATCGATTATACTTTTCATCCAAAGTATGTTGAACCATACTACCTGTTGCTGATGAATGCCAATTTCATCAGAGATCCTGAAAAAGCTCCTGATCTTTTCAGAGATCTGAGACAGCTTTCGCTGGAATTGGACAACTCTCAACTTTCCATCATGCTCAAATCATCGTGGCGTCCATCCAAAGTTGCAGCCTGGATTATTGGTCTTGCAGGTAAAAAAGAACTGGAGGAAGATCTCATTCAACTTATGAAGTACAACGCGAGCTACTGTGAGCACGCGATCTTCGCGTTAACCTTGCTGGATGTTGAAAGCAAAGTGCTGGAAGAGTATATAACCGATCAAATCCGAAAGTCTGAAGCATTGCCGGTTATGGATATAGAACGGTTCAGCTTTGCCTGGGCTATAGCTGCACTCGACTGGCTGAGCGATAAGAAACGCAACGATGTGCGGAGTGATAAATTTACCGAGCGGTGGCAGAGCTTTATAGTATCATTGGAGACCAGGGCCAACAAAGCTGTGAATATTAACATAGACGACATGCTGAAACTTGCCGCTACCCGAAAAAACTTTTACCACGCGTTGCAGCTTGTGGAGTTGAATAAGTAACGGTATAAAATAAAACCGGGATGGGACTCGATAGTGTCGAATTGCTGATCAATGTTGAAAAACATTTCGATATTAATATTCCTGACCCTGAAGCAGCGAAGATATATACCTTGCAGGATTTTGCTGACTGCGTATATAGCAAAGTGCAGACTAATCCATCGCAGGCTTGTAAATCAAAAGTCCTGTTCTATAGACTGCGAATTTACTTTCAGACCAGGTTCGGAATTTCTCGCGATGATTTCTATCCTCAACGATTGATTGGTGACTTAATTCCGTCCATAAAGCTTAAAGATACCTGGGAAATGATCGCACATGATTTCGATGTGCTGTTGCCTGAGCTGACTCCACACGATGTTGATCCCGCGCAGAAAAGCATAAAAAGAATTTTTGGGTTATCATTTCTTAGAACCGATAAACGATTGTCGCAAGGTTCCGTGGGTGATTTGATTCATTGGATGTTAACGATGAACTACAAGAAATTTATGAATGTAAATGCGCTATGCAGTAAACGTGATATCGAAATGATTATCATAGGAATTGTGAGCGAGTCAGTCGGTATACCAGTGAGTGAACTTCGACTAACACACAGTATTACTAACGATCTTGGAATAGACTGACTTTACAACGACAATCGCGGTTGTTGGAAATTCAATTACAATTATTTTCCTTTAGTGTAGTAACGGACCCAAATTACCCTATCTATGGAAAGCGCTATACTCGCTTTACTGGGCACTGTTGTGGGCGGTATTGTAGGCGCATTCACGTCTTATATACTGCAGAAGCAACGGTTCGACCAGGAAGTAAAGCTGAAGCAGGAAGACAATAAAACAGAATTTATGGCTGAGACGACTGCGCGGCATTTTTTGAACCACAAGTCTTTTACAGACCGCTCGTTTGAGACATTGAAAAATCATTTAGGCGGATTTGAAGAAGATGAGCTTCGAAAAATTCTGGTGCGTGCCGGTGCCATCCGTGTGATGCGCGATGATGGTTCCGAATGGTGGCGACTACTCTCGCGCATGGATGAATTTATAGAAAGTAAACGAAGTAAGCACACAGATTGATAACCCATTAAACCCGTAAAGTTATGTATATACTCCATGCCGAAGATGTGTTGTCTCATCTTCAAAAACACGATGCCGTTCTGATTGATGCACGGGGAGGAGCCGAGGCGTATCAACGTTATATAGCAGGTCATGCTGCCGGTGCACATTTTGTAGATCTGGAAACTCAGCTCTCTGAAAAGACAGGCAATGCGGCCGATGGTGGCCGACACCCGTTACCGGATATGAAAACCTTTGGTACATTTCTGGCAACATTGGGTATATCTCCGGATACAGATGTAGTAGTATATGATGATAAAGGAGGAGCGAATGCAGCCGCGCGTTTCTGGTGGATGCTGAAAGCGGTTGGTCATAAAAATGTTCAGGTGGTAAGTGGAGGTCTCGATGCATTGTCCAAAGCAGGTATACCCATTACCTCTGATATTCCGGAAGTACCTGCTCATGTCGCGCGTTACCCGGTGCAGGAGTCAGCACTGCCCGTTGTAGATATAGCCACGGTGAAAGAGGCTGTAAAAAATCCGGACTACCTGGTGATAGATGTACGCGAAGGTTATCGGTATCGCGGTGAAAGTGAACCGATTGACCAGGTTGCCGGTCATATACCCGGAGCCGTTAATATACCCTATATAGCCAATCTGGGTGTGGATGGTAAATTTCTTCCGGGGGCTGAACTGGCAGCCCGGTATAAAGAGGCAATTGGTAATCGTAAGCCTGAACATGTTATTGTTCATTGTGGCTCCGGAGTTACGGCATGTCACACGTTGCTGGCCATGAAGGAGGCTGGTATTGAAGGTCCGAAACTATACGTAGGTTCATGGAGTGAGTGGTCACGCAATGATTATCCGATTGCCACAGGCGAAAAACCGTAGTACATCCCAGTGTAATGCTTTGATTAGCTGTGAACCTTTTTACGGGATTTCTTCATACCACTATAATACAACGGTTAGGGTACTGGTTTATACCTATACTTAGGTTTATGGGAGGATGTAATTAGTCGCGACTTATATAATTCTGTCGATTAAAACGTGCTTTTATGGTTACCATTCACAGCCGTATATTCTGAAATCTGACATTTCGAATCAATACCATACATCCGCAAGTCGCGGTATCATAGTCAATTTCTGGTCTGCATCGCGCATGTAATCTTTGTCGGGTATAATTACACTAACTCGAATACCTCAAACCTACATGAAAAAAGCAATTGACTTTTTGCGTTCGGAAATTTTTATATTTCTGACGCTTTTACTCGTCATAACTTCTCAGATCATACACACGATGTACCTGTTCGAAACAGTACGTGTATTCGATCTCAGCTTCGAAATTGCATCGTATCACATCACGATTGCCAACTGGGTACACGCTTTCATCTTTGCCCTCGCCATCGAAGCCGCTATACTGATGTTTATTCTTAACAATAAGCCTACACCATCCAAAGTATATGCGGTAGCATCATTTGCTACCAACCTGCTATACTATAAAGTGTGGGATGTAGCGTTGCCAACCATTTTTACCAGTGTACTTATCAGCTCTATGCTGGCTGGTTCTATCTGGTTCTTCTCCGACCTGCTCGCTGAAAAAATCAGCGGTGTGGTAGACACTTCCTCCAAAGAAGAAGACGAGCTTAAAAAGATACTGGCCGCGAACGATGAGGTAAAAAAAATTAATTTCAAGACTACCATGCCTATAAACGGCAGGTAATCCATACAGGGCAGTACAAAAAGTAAAGGCGCGGAGTAAATTCTCCAGCGCCTTTTTTATTTATGTCGATGGCTTGTTTACATTTAAGTTATAGCTGCAATGTTGTGAAGGCCATCGATCTATATTTCCACGGGAAGGAAGAGCCGGTAAAAAGTTTTATGCTGGCACTGCGTTCCATGCTGCTGCGGTTCGATCCGAATATCACCGAGCAATGGAAATACGGTATGCCTTTCTATTGCTATAACAACAAAATGTTCTGTTACCTCTGGATACACAAAAAGTACAAACAACCCTATATCGGCATTGTAGAAGGAAACAAGATAGACCACCCGTTGCTGATTCAGGAGAAACGGGCCCGCATGAAAATTCTTCTTCTCGACCCAACGAAAGACGTGCCGGTGAAAGTGGTGAGCGCGATATTAAAACGGGCAGTGGCGCTTTATTAAAAAGCTGCGAGCTCTGAGCTTTGAGCTGCGAGGAAAGGCTGGCTGCTAGCTTCTGGTTACTGGAGGATTTGTGGTGGAGGATTGATTTATACCTATAGCTGCGAAGCTGCGAGCTCTGAGCTTTGAGCTGCGAGGAAAGACGGCTGGCTGCTAGCTTCTGGTTA
>DJFR01000254.1 GCA_002432545.1 Flammeovirgaceae bacterium UBA5867
AAAACAGCAACATCACAATCAGAAATAGCTATACATCTTAACAGAAGCCGGGTGGTTTAAATTTTCTTTTTACTTTTGCCAGGCTTATAACAAAGTAAGCAAGTTAACGCAACCCCAACATGTGGCAAAGAATTCAAACTGTATTTCTGGCACTCGCCATCATTAGTTTAATCGGAGCGATCTTTCTTCCGATCTGGGTCTTTCAGGATCCTTCGGGTAAATCGCACGAGCTATACGCACTTCACTATACTATTATTGAAAACGGAGTGCGCACCACTACTTATTTTCCATACTTCATAACGGCAATCCTGCTGGTTGCAGCGGCTACGCTGGCATTTATGGAGATCCGAAAATTCAAAGACAGAATTACGCAGATAAAACTTGGTGCACTTAATTCGTTGTTCATTGCCCTTGCATTGTGTGCCGGTGTTTACTTCGGAACAACCATGATCAAAACTTTTCAGGGAGGCAGATATGGTCTCGGGTTATGGCTGCCGGCCGTAGCAGTGGTGTGTAACTGGGCTGCCATTCGTTTCATCAAGCGTGATGAAAAACTGGTGCGTGACTCCGACAGACTTCGGTAATGCTGCCATCCTGACACAATCATTCTTCTGGAATAACATTTGAAATCCTCGGCTCCGAGGATTTTTTATTTTAAAAACCGTTTAAAACCTGACAACTATGGCAGAAACAGTAGATGCGCGTGAAAAAGGTACCATTTCCATTCACACCGAGAATATCTTTCCAATCATTAAAAAATTTCTGTATTCAGATCATGAGATATTCCTGCGCGAACTGGTATCCAATGCAGTAGACGCAACTCAAAAATTAAAAAAGCTTTCTTCTATCGGTGAGTTCAATGGCGAACTTGGCGAGCTGCGTGTTGAAGTAAGTTTCGATAAAGATAAAAAGACCATCACCGTAAGCGACCGTGGTATTGGTATGACGGGTGATGAGATCAAAAAGTATATCAACCAGATTGCTTTCTCCGGTGCAACGGAGTTTGTAGAGAAATTCAAAGACAAGGGTGATGCAAAAGATATCATCGGGAAATTTGGTCTTGGGTTCTACTCTGCATTTATGGTGGCCGATAAAGTGGAAATCATTTCACGCTCGTATAAAGCAGGTGAAAATGAAGCTGCCCGCTGGGAGTGCGATGGTTCAACGGAGTTTGAGCTGAGCACTACTACAAAAAAAGATCGTGGTACTGATATTATACTATATATCAACAGCGACTCTGAAGAGTTTCTGGATGAGTGGAGACTGAACGGTATACTTGAAAAATATTGCAAGTTTCTTCCGGTTGAGATCAAGTTCGGAACGAAGAACGAAAGTGTTGATGATGGAACGGATGCGGAAGGTAAGCCTCAGCAGAAAACAATTACTACCGATCGCATCATTAACAACCCGGCTCCAATCTGGGCAAAATCTCCGGGTGAATTAAAGGATGAAGATTATCTGAAATTCTACAAAGAATTATATCCGTTCTCGGAAGAGCCGCTTTTCTGGATACACCTTAATGTAGATTATCCATTCAGCTTAACGGGTGTGCTATATTTCCCGAAAGTAAAGAACGACTTCGAGTTACAGCGTAACAAAATTCAGTTATACTCCCGCCAGGTATTTATTACAGACGAAGTAAAAGATGTAGTGCCCGATTTCCTCATGCTGTTGCATGGTGTTTTGGATTCACCGGATATTCCGCTGAACGTATCGCGCAGTTATTTACAGAGCGATGCCAATGTCAAAAAGATCAGCCAGCACATCACGAAAAAAGTTGCTGATAAACTGCAGGAGATATTCAAGAAAGATCGCGCTGACTTCGAGAAGAAATGGGACGATATTAACATCTTCGTGAAGTATGGTATGATCAGCGATGAGAAGTTTTATGATAAAGCAAAAGACTTCTCGTTATTCAAGAACATCGACAAGCAATATTTTACGTTTGAAGAGTATAAAGAAAAGGTGAAGCCTAACCAGACCGATAAGGATGGCAACCTGGTATATATATACGCTTCTGATGCGGGTAAACAAGACAGCTTTATACAGGGAGCGAAGAACAAAGCTTACGATGTATTGTTGCTGGACGGTGTACTCGACAGTCACTTTATCAATACACTCGAACAAAAACTCGAGAAAGTACAACTGAAACGTGTTGACAGCGAGACTGCCGATAAACTTGTTGATAAAGATGAGAAGGTTGAAAGTGTATTAAGCACAGAAGAGATAGAGCAAGTCAAAACGGTTTTCGAAAAAGCGATCAACAATAAAAACTTTACCGTTGCTATTGAGCCAATGTCGCCAGACGATTTGCCGGTAGTTGTTACCATGAGCGAGTTTATGCGCAGAATGAAAGACATGGCGAAGACCGGTGGCGGTGGTGGCTACGCATTTATGGGAGCGATGCCCGATAATTATAACGTAGCGGTAAACGGCAATCACCCGATCACACAGAAAATTCTGAAAGCGGATGGTGATGACGCTAAAGCTAAACTTGCCAAGCAGGCGTACGATCTGGCGCTTCTTTCACAAAATATGTTGACAGGCGCAGACCTAACCAACTTCATCAAACGCAGTGTTGAGCTGGTATCGTAACAAACTATATATATATACTGATGAAAAAGGTGCTTCACGAAACGGAGCACCTTTTTTATTTCTTTATTTACCGGCAGCACTCTGGTTCCACTCGTATACCTTGTCGGCAATTTCAATGAGCAGTTCCGGATCTTTCTCCAATGCATTGCCAATTACAATCATGTCGGCTCCGGCTTCGAGTGCCTTTAACGCTTTCTGAGTTGTATTTATCCCCCCGCCTACAATGAGAGGTACATTTACAGCTTTGCGAACAGCCGCGATCATGCGGGCACTGATTTCTTTTTCAGCACCACTACCGGCATCGAGATATATAGCTTGCAGCCCGAGCATTTCACCTGCCATAGCCGTGCAGGCGGCCAATGAATATTTATCATCGGGTATAGGCATGGTGTTGCTGATATAGGCTACCGAGGTAGTGCGCCCCGAGTTTATCAGCATATAGCCTGTGGGTATAACTTCCAGTTTTGTATTGCGTATTACCGGTGCAGCTATAACGTGTTGCCCGATAAGCAATTCAGGATTTCTTCCTGAGATAAGTGATAAGAATAATATACCATCGGCAGATGAATCGATTTGCATGGAGTTACCGGGGAAGAGTATAACCGGTATGGTAACGTTCTGCTTGATCTGTTTTACTACCTCCGATAAATTTGTAGTTGTAACCAGACTCCCGCCTACCAGGAAAAAATCCACGCAGTTCTCACTGGCCAGGTTGATCAGCTGATTGAGGTTAGCAGGCTCCTCAACTTTGTCCGGATCAATCAGTATAGCAATGGACTTCTTACCCGATTGCTTGCTGGTGCGCAGTGACTGAATAATATTCATGCTTTACTTTCGGTCTTCTCTTCAGCTTTTTCGTGCAGGTAATCCGCTAATTTTTCTTTGGCAACATTGAGTAATAGTGTTACGGCCTGGCTTGCCAATACCGTACCGATCTGCGATACTATACCGGGTGCAGAAGGCTCAGCAACAACTTCAGCTTCTACTACACGCTCGGGCGCTGCAGCAGCCTGTACAATTTTTACCTTACGTCTTGATTTCTTTTTCTTCGAACCACCCGCCAATGCCCGCACCAGAAAATATGTGGCAGCTAGCGAACCGCCAATGATCAATGCATTGGTAAGCGCCTTCTCCGTACGTTCCGAAATCAACTTTACTTCGTCCTGTAATTCCTGGCGATGTTTCGCTGATTTTTTCAGCAACTCGCTCTTCATATCATTCGTCTCCAGCAATTCCATAGTGTGCTACTTTTTCTTTTTTGTCATTAATTCACCAAGCTCTTTTTCCAGTTTGTTGAAAATTGTTTCGCGCGATAAGAACGTAACAATTGCCAACAGCAGATAAAACGCTGCAACAACAGCAAAGCCTCCAAATGTACCCATGGATTCCGCTAACTTAAAAGCGAGGGCAACACTGAAGAACACAATAAACAATACAAAGGTAAATGCTACTACAATAAATACAGCTACCCGCGAGAGGCCCTTCGCTAAGTCTTCCTTTATCTCAAGCTTCATCAACTCAGCCTTCGTCTCCACATAGCCTGTGAGATTCTGAATCAGGCTATCGAGTTTCAAAAACTTTAACACCGAGTCCTTAATCATATTCCTTTAGCGTAAAAAAATCAGTCCACGCAATATAGACAGAAGATCGGACTTTAGGTTGCTACTGTTCTTCGAACTTCACGAGCTTTTCGGTGTTTACAAGCACGCTGTCGTGTTTTACAGTTTCGCGTTGCAGCATGAGCTTCAGCGGGGCGCTGATATAGTAACGAAGTGTAGTGGAGTCATTGGCTTCCTGATACTTTATACGGCACACATATACCGAATCGAATGTATGCGAGGCAAACTCCATCTTCTTCACAATCTGATCAATGCATGCCTTATAGCGACCTTGTGCATCGGCACCGTCCCAGCAAAAACCGGGGCGGTCAAGCAAAAACATTTTATCGCCAACAAATAATGTAGTGTTCTTTACCGACACCGGGTAAATCAGTGTAGGTTCTTCATTCGAGACAGGCTCCTGCCCTTGAAACTGCGACCACTCGCCACTCTGCTTTCGCTTATTGATGCGGGCTACAATACGATAGTGATTCGCCTCATCAACGTTTCGGGTTTCATAGGTAAGACGATACGTTCGGATAGAATCCTGGTTGAAGTAAATCAGCGAGAACGGAATGAAGAAATACGTAAGCAGCAAGAACAGAAATCCGATAAGCCTGTATTGAAGTGTAAGTTTACCCAAACCACTGGCAAGTTCAATCGGCAATCTGCGCAGCACCGGTATAGGGAAGAAAAGTATAACCCCAATGAGGTTGAACAAAAAGTGAGCAATGGCTATACTGATAGCACTCGCTGTATTTGCATTCAAGGTCGCTGCTATAAATGCTGTTATGGTGGTACCTACGTTCGCCCCCATAATAAAAGGGGCTGCCTGTTTAAGACTGGTAATACGTTTGGCAACGATCGGTACAACAACTGATGTGGTAATTGTACTCGAACGAATAGCAGCCGTAGTAAGTAAACCCCACGAAAAAGATTTGATCTGATTTTTAAAAAAGAAGCGACTGAAAACCTCCGGAGATTTTGCTTTGAGCAGATCAGAGATTAATCTGCGGAACATCAGAATCGATCCGAACAACATCACCAATGCAAGCACCACCAGTATAAATGCATTGGGTATGATACGTTGTAAAAGCTCGGCTATGTGAGAAAAGCCGGCCCACGAATGGGTAGCCTCCTGTGGTATAACTTGGGCTGATGGTTTAAAAAATACCTGCGCTATACGAAATGATATCGAAGACAGAAAGCTATAATAATACTCCAGCGGGAAAAGTACAATAACGGTAAGCAGGTTAAAGAACACATGGTATGATCCCGCTGCTACTGCTCTTCTGAATTCTTTCTTACGACTGATAAAGCCTAACGACACAATCATGCCGGTAATGGTGGTACCAACATTGGCGCCCATAATAATCGGTATAGCACTCTCCAATGTAATGGCGCCAGATGCAACAAAGGCAACCACCAGCGATGATGTGGTTGAACTGCTTTGCAACATGGCGGTGATCAGCAAACCGATAAATAAACCGGCAAACGGATTGGAGGTTGCCAGCAAGATAGTTTCGGCTACACTTCCGCCCAGGTGCTGCGATGACGTTACCAGCAGATCGAGCGCTAACAGAAACAGCAGCAGTGCGCCGAGTATATAGGATATAATCCGGAGGTTGCTCCAGATTTTATTATTATGATTCTGTTCAGGGAATGGTGCTGTTTCCAAATGTTAACTATGAGCGTAAAGATAAACCAGGTTCTGAAACCAGAATAGTTCTATAATATTTTTAACACAGGCTTAATATAGAAGCCGGTACAACCCATTAACGTTGAAATTTATGAGTAGTATAATACGTGGCGAAGTATACCACCGCACCTATAAATGGCAGGCATACGATCAGAAAAATCCATAAAACTTTATCGGACACCGGTATTTTCCGCCTCATCAGATGCACAAGCGTTAAGATCAACACCGGCACCATCATAAACAAAATGATCAGCCAGAGAATAAGTCCTATACCGGGTGTAAGTAGTTCCATGAATATAAATACTTTAGTGTACCTCGAACGTATATACTATATCAGTTCCAGTTCCTTCACCGCCATCCAGGCCATCAGCCCCGGACCTATCTTCAAAGCATCCTCGTCAATATCAAAGGTAGGCGTATGCACATACGATTTGATTCCCTTCTCAACATTACTGGTACCTAAACGATAGAAGGATGCCGGTATAATCTGCGAGTAGTACGCAAAATCTTCAGCTCCCAGGGTTATGTCAATATCGTATACATTTTCCTTCCCTACATACTCTTCTGCTGCGACCTTGAGTCTGCGGGTAAGCTCCGGATTATTTTCAAGATACGGATATCCGCGTGATATATCTACTTCACAACGGCCACCCATACCTTCGGCTATACTTTCGGCCATCTTTTTTATTTTCTCAAGACCTGACTCACGCCACACTTCATTCATCGCACGAAATGTACCTGCTATATTTACCTCATCGGGTATGATGTTTGTAGCACCCTTCCCTATAATATTTCCAAAAGTTAATACCGTAGGCTGCTTCGGGCTTGCATTACGACTGATGATCTGCTGCAAAGCAATAATGATGTGCGATGCAATAACAATCGGATCGATCGCCAGATCAGGAGCAGCACCGTGTCCGCCTTTACCTACTACGCGCAGGTAAATTTCATCGGCACTCGCCATATACATACCTTCACGAAAACCAATCTTCCCCGCAGGTAACAATGGAAATACATGTTGACCTATAATACCTGCTGGTCTCGGATTTTCCAATGCACCATCTTTAATCATATAGGACGCACCGCCCGGATTTTTTTCTTCACCCGGCTGAAATAAAAAACGCACTGTACCTTCAAACTGATCCCGCACATCATGAAGAATCTTTGCAGTGCCGAGCAACGATGATGTATGCACATCATGTCCACAGGCATGCATCACACCTTCATTCTTGGATTTATAGGGAACATTGTTTGCTTCAACAATCGGCAACGCATCCATGTCGGCACGCAACGCAATAGTTTTCTTATCCGGATTTTTACCTTTCACTTCAGCAACCAATCCGGTAGTAGCAAGACTTTCAATTTTATTTATTCCAAACGAACGGAGTTTTTCATCAACATACTTTACCGTATTAAATTCCTGATAAGACAATTCAGGGTTTGCATGTAAATACCTGCGATACTCCACCACCTGATCACTGTACGCCTGCGAAAGTGATTTTATTCTTTCCAAAAGACTCATAAGACACGTTTAAAAACTTAAAAGTAAAGCTACTTCCGCAGATTGAAAAAATTACACGAAAGCCACGGCATACATTAAAAATATTGAAAAAGTTTAGGAAAGCATTAAGGGTGCAATACCATGAGCGTGTCTTTTTTACCTGAAAAAACCGGTGCCACGATAAAGTCGCATACTTCCTATAAAAGAACTTTGTGAAACCAATGATTACTTTGAAATTCGAATTCTTCTTTAACCATAACCCAAATGCAAATGCATAGAAAAGTCCTCATGGTTGTTATAGCCATGGTCAGTGTATCCGCAGCGTATGCGCAGGATACTCCGATGAAAAATCTGCCCCTGCAAGACATGTCTGCCTTCAAGCCACAGGCAGGCAACTGGCAGATCGTAGGTGATGTTACGATCGACCCAACAATCGACATTCACCATGAACCCGAAAAAGCACCGGCCGAAACCGGAAAGAAAAAAAAGAAATCAAAAGAAGAAGCTGCTCCTAAAACGCCACAGGCTGTAACCTTTACAGCAGGCACGGGCGTGTTGCTGAACATGAACGATGAATCGAAAAAAGATAATCTCGTTTCTGCATTCGAACATGGCGATATAGAACTGGAACTGGAAGTAATGTTACCGAAAGGATCTAACTCCGGTGTTTATCTGCAAGGTCGTTATGAAGTGCAGCTACTCGATAGCTGGGGCGTGAAAAGTCCCTCCTTCTCAGATATAGGAGGTATATACCGGAACTGGGAAAGCGAGCCTTCTAAAATTTACATGGGCAAAGCTCCCCTGAGTAATCCTGCGAAAGCACCGGGACTCTGGCAGAAGATGAGTATATCTTTTCGTGCACCGAAGTTCGATGCCTCCGGAAAGAAAATTGCCAATGCACGTTTCGTATCTGTCGAATTGAATGGCGTAAAGATTCACGACAACGTAGAAGTACCGCTACCTACCGGTGGCCCGATTGAAAACAACGAGAAGGCTACTGGCCCGTTGATGATCCAGGGCGATCATGGTCCGGTTGCATTCCGTAATGTTCGCTATAAGCTTATGAAAGAAACGAAAGTTTCACTGAGCGATATAAACTATAAAGCGTTTAAAGGAACGTTCAGTGAAGTAGATGACTTCGCTACATTAAAACCTGTAAAGGCAGCTGCAACATCAGAATTATCAGCAGAAGTACTTGACGATGAAAATATGTACGGGATTATCTATACCGGTAAGATAACCGTACCAGAAGATGAGACATATTATTTCGACATCAGCTATACCGGAGGTATAACGTTCTCGATAAACAATCAGCGACTGATCGATGAGCAACGTCCGGATGGTGGTGGAAGAAATCGTGCTACCCTTGCTCTTAAAGCCGGTACGTATCCATTCGAGATTGCCAATTTCAAAACGGCTTCATGGATGCCTCCACGCCTTGGCTTAACAGCACAAACTGCCAACTCTTACCCGGTAACATTAAATGCCTATAATTCTTTTCCTCCGGATGAAGATCCTACATCTCCTATAATTATTACAGCAGGTGCTGAGCCCAGATTACTGCGTGCATTTATAGACTTTAAAAGAGACAGACGCCAGCGACTTACACATACTATAGGTGTAGGCGAACCTGCCAAGATTAACTATGTATACGATCTCGGCTCGGGTAATCTCGCGTGCGTATGGCGTGGCGAGTTTGTAAATGCTACACCGATGTGGCACGATCGCGGTGATGGATCTTTCCGTCCGTTAGGCGCTGTGCAGTATTTATTTATAGGACAACCGCTCGCGTTCCTGGCAAATACCAACGAAGCATTCCCGACAACCGGAAAAGATGGCGAGTTCCGCTCGAAAGGCTATACCATTGAAGACGCAACCCGCAGACCTATATTTAAATATACCTACCAGGGACTTGATGTAGAAGACAAAGTATATCCGGAAGATAACGCGCGTAGCATCACACACGAAGTTGCTATCAAGAACCGCGGCACCAAAACCGGTCTGTACTATAAACTGGCAGAAGGCTCAAGCATCACGAAAAATCCAAACGGATCGTATGCAATTGATGATAAACAATACTATATACAAACTTCTGCACCGGCTACCATACGCGATGTAAATGGTAAAAAAGAATTGGTAGTAGCTGTTGATGGAAGCAATGTTAAATATACAATCATCTGGTAACCGATAAAGCACTGAATTGACATGAAGAACTTTATAAAGATATATTTTATAGCCGCTGCTTTACTCGTAAGCACGCTATATGCAGATGCACAACGAATTCCTTCGGAAGATGATTACTATAAGATCATCACAATACCCGCTCCGGAAGGTGTATTGCTTGAAGTTGGTGGTGTAGCAACATTACCGGATGGAAGAATTGCCGTATCAACCCGCAGAGGTGATGTGTGGGTTATTGAAAATGCAGCACTCGCTGAAGGAGGATCTCCTACTTATACATTATTCGCTTCGGGTTTACATGAGCCTTTAGGACTTGCCTATAAAGATCAGGCACTCTATGCTGCGCAGCGTGGTGAACTTACCAAACTGGTAGATACCAATGGCGATGGCAAAGCAGATGTCTATGAGACTATATATGCATGGCCTATATCCGGCCACTATCATGAATATTCTTTCGGACCGAAGATCGCTCCGGATGGAAGCTTCTTTGTAACGGGTAACGTTGCTTTTGGTGATGAAGAATGGTGGCGCGGTGAAAGTCGCAGACCGTGGAGAGGCTGGACTATGAAGATACATCCGGATGGTACATTGGAGCCCTGGGCTACCGGTATGCGTTCGCCTTGTGGACTTGGAATGATTGATGGTGAATTTTTCTATGACGACAACCAGGGAGATTTTATGGGATCGGGTGGTATATTTCACGTAACGAAAGGTAGCTTTACCGGCCACCCTGCCGGCTTACGCTGGACAAGTTTACCGAACTCGCCTGTTAAGCTTACATCAGAACAGTTCTTCGCCAGCATTGATGAGCGCAGAATAAAAAAGAACGGTCAACATGTAAAGCCTGAAAATATAGCAGACGAAAAGAATCCAAATTTACTTTACAAATTCAAGGAGCAGTTTCCGGAAACACGTATACCGGCAGTATGGTTGCCACACGGTGTGCTGGGTATATCTAACTCTGAAATAATACGCGATGAGACAGCCGGTAAATTTGGCCCGTTTGCAGGACAGATCTTTGTTGGCGATCAGGGACAAAGTAAAGTGATGCGCGTTGTAATGGAAAAAGTGAACGGAGAATTTCAAGGTGTAGCGTTTGATTTCCGTTCTGGTTTTCAATCCGGTGTACTGCGTATGAACTGGGGACACGATGGCTCGATGTATGTTGGTGAAACGAATCGCGGCTGGGGTTCTGCCGGAACAACCAACTCCGGTTTGCAACGTCTGCTCTGGATGGGCAAAGTTCCGATGGAAATGAAAACGGTTCGCGCTATGCCCGATGGTTTTGAAATTGAATTTACCATGCCAATAGAGAAGAGCAAAGCAGAAGATCTTTCATCGTATGCAGGCAGAAGCTATATCTATAAATACCACTCNNCGGGTGCGCATTGTTATCGACAACCTTCGTCAATATTACCTGCACGAAATCAGCGTACCGGGTATACGTTCAAAAGACAGCAACCTGCCAGTGTTGCATTCAACAGCATACTATACCCTGAACAACATTCCTGCAGGAGCAAAATTACCGGTTAGTGAATTGAGCACGAAAAGATCTACAACGGCTACAACAAAAACAACGCCTGCTAAAACAACAGCAGCAACTACAGCCAGCAGCAAGAAAGCACCAACCTATGCAGAGATCGAACCACTGCTGGTAAAGAACACATGCACTGCTTGCCATGCCGTGAATAAACGCCAGGTGGGACCTGCTTTCGCAGATATAGCGAAACGCAAATATAGCAACGAGCGCATCGTACAGCTTATATACAATCCGGAACCGAAGAACTGGCCGGAGCATGAAACCCCAATGGCTCCTATGCCGCAAGTACCAAAAACAGAAGCATTGAAAATTGCAGCATGGATCAACTCCCTGCGTATTGAAAAGGCACCAACGCCATAACAAAAATTATCAACCAGTATAATGATAAATCCCGAGGCTGCCACTTCGGGATTTATTGTATATATACTTTCAGAGTACATCCGTCAATATCGATTCTCAATGGAGAGATGTAGTTTACTTTGTGTTATATAGTAATTGCTTTGAGATGTTTTTATTTTGGCAATTATAGTAACCTCCTCATTCACAAATGAGCCACGGGGTAATGAAATTTTAATTTCACCAACACCATTTTCAACATCAGTAACAAGAGCGGCCTCCCTGCCTATATATTTATCGTTGGACAATTCTCCTACAAAGTATTCAACACCTTTGCTATCGTCCGACATCTTTAGCTTGAGTGTATAGGTTGCATCGCTTTTTATCTGGTCGATCGTAGTTACTTCAATAAGAGGATAACGTTGTTTCAGTTTCCCATCAATGGTATACTCTTTCAAACCGGTACAAAGATGTCCGTCATAGTAAGGTACCTCTGCCATCAGATCGCCACTCCTCCTGTAACGTTTTTGAACGCCATGCATCTGATCATGATGATACGGAGTTTCCTGACTAACAATTCCGGATTCAAAATATCTTCTGGCAACACCTTCGCGCATGTTATTCTCATAGATCACTTCCTGAAAAATCTTACCAGACTTATAATACTCCTTCGAGATACCTTGCTGGATTCCATACTCGTACACAATTTCTTTATGTAGCGCGCCATTCGTGTGATAGGTCTTCTTTACATAATGACTGGAAGATTCCTGCTGTTTTTTTTCCGGAGCCGGAGACCTGTGTGGAAAGCATGACTGCAACACAGAAAATACAACGAAGCAACAGAGCCAGGTGGGCTTAATCATAGGTTCAGGACTTATCTGCAAGATAATTAATTCAAAAAAGTACACTATCGTACTGCCTGTTTTTAATCATGAAGCATTATCAATCAACGAGTTGATGCAGCCTATCGGGGTGAATCTTCAAAATTCTTTAAAAAATATTTGGCCTGTCTTATCTTTTTTTTGCAGAAAAAGAAAACTCTACTACATTTGCAATCCCAAACGGGAGCTTAGCTCAGCTGGTTCAGNNCGAACCCCTCAGCTCCCACACTTAAGAAAGCCATCGGTATTCGATGGCTTTTTCGTTATGCATTATGAAAGCTATTTTTTATATCATGTACTCTAATCAGGCTGATAAATTCTATATCGGCCACACCACACAAACTATAGAAGAAAGATTTGCCAGGCACCTATCAAACCATGATGGATTCACAGCAAAGTATAAAGATTGGAAAGTCGTATACACTGAAGAATATCCGACAAAAGAACTGGCGTACCAACGTGAGCGACAAGTAAAGGCCTGGAAGAGTAAAAAGAAAATTCAAACGCTCTTGCTGGGCTAACAGAGCATCCCGNNCGAACCCCTCAGCTCCCACACTTAGAAGAAGCCATCACTATGATGGCTTCTTTCGTTATACTGTTATCCATGAAATGTTGTACGCCAATGAAAGCTATTTTCTACATTTTGTAGCGTGCCGTTTCCTATCATCCTTCCTGAAATAAAATTCATCACAAGTCTCTGGCTGAAGTTTCTTAGAAGTCACATCTTTAGCATGATGATTTCAAATGGACTGTCTTAACATTTTTTGATTCACCACATGGGTAGCGTTAACAATTTCTGGCACAAGTCTATTTCCGTTTATGCTCTGCTCACAGTTATCACCATTACCTGTACAGCGCAGTATCAGCATAATTATAAAATCCGAAAAGTATCATCACCTCAGTCTAAGGAAATGCTCCAAAGACTGGATGATATGTTTGAGATTGAATCCACAACAGTCTTTAAGGATTACCAACGCGATCCGGTAGTACAATCCATCAATATCGAGCGACTCACAGCTCTTCGTAAAAGTATCAAACAAGGATATTTTCTGGTGGATGATACGCTGCAGCAATTTGTAAATGCCGTACTCGAAAGAATTGTTCGTGCTAATGGTTTACATGAGCAGGTAAAGCGTTATGCATTTATAGCAGACAACGCAGCACGGTCGGCGAGTTGTCATGGTAAAGGTATATTTATAGTAAATGTCGGGTTGATAGCCGCGATCAACAAAGAAGATCAACTCGCTTTTGTATTGGCGCATGAACTTGCGCACGATGAATTAGGACATATACGTGAAAAGATACTATTAGAAAGAACTGCAAAGCTCCAGGCAAAATCTAAAAAGCTTACCAAGCAGGTATTCGGATATAATGATGAGATAGACATCGAAGAGTTCGAAGAGTATAGGAACACAGCTTACCAGGTGATGCGTTATTCCCGAGGCGCAGAAACACTCGCAGACTCGCTTGGCCTGGTATATTTAAGCAAGGCTGGTTATCAAAAAACAGGCGCGTTGGAATTACTCGAATTACTGAAAGAAGGACAGAAACCGAAATACGAAATAGGTGTTGATTTCTTTCTCCCGTTCGACAGTCCGCAGTATCCATTTCAAAGCTATTGGCTCAATGAAAAACCTGGAGTATACAATGCTGCACGTAAAGGAAGTACAAATGTCTTCTCTTACGATTCGCTTTTAACACACCCTGATTTAAAGCGAAGACAAGCTTATATAAATGCAGCCCGCTATGAAGATGTACTATATACTTCGGATATACAGACAAATCCATCCATCAGTATAGCACTGTCGGAGCTGCAAATTATACAGAGTGCGTTGCGTGCAGGCAAGCTTGATCTCACACTATACTATGCTCTGCAGATGCTAAAGAAATATCCTGATAATGCTTTTGTCATTAGTCGAATTGGTATAGCGTTGATGTATTCATTAACAGCAAAAGATCACAACATTTTTCGTAACATCGTATCACCCTATACAGCAACCTACAATGAAGAACAACGATTGCTGAATAACTTTTTATATAACCTGGAACGCAGGGAGCTAGGCGAGGTGGCATATCACTTTATGAAGCGCAAAGATAATTTTAACCCGGAGGAGCGCAGTCATTACTACTTGCTGTGGCGTATTTGCGACTTGACATACCGGTATGATGAAAAGAATTCGCTGGCCAAATTATATAGTTCAAAATTCAGGAGCGATATCAGTACGTTCAATTTCAAAAAAGAATAAATACATGTTTGTGCATAAAAAAAATTAAAGCCATCGAACGATGGCTTTATACTGTTAGTTTATTGCATGTGATAACGTCTTCAATTTTTTAGCAGCTGATCGCTTTCTGGCTACAAGCCTTGAAGCTGCTGTTCCTTTTTTCATATGAACAACTGATTTGTTAATGGTTTGCTTTTCATTGCTATTGCTTTCATTGAAATCACCATTACCATCTTCACGTGTATGTCCATAATATTCCGAAGCCGATTTTGAATATGTATTCATAAATAACGTGTTTTAGTCCGCGGTTATTTTAAAAAACAGATACCAGCAATACATGGAGGAATTAATTTCTCAGCAATACCGATATACTCTACACTCCCCAACCGGAAATGCCCGTAAATGCGTCAATCTGGAAGGCACAGTCTTTTTACATGATAGTGCAGTTCATTTCCATTTGCAAGAATCCGTAAATCATCAACGAAAGCTGATATTTACATTCTTACACCTGAACAGATAAAGCTGCAAGGAAAAGTGAAAATGAATACGGAAGACTCCTTACAGGAGTCTTCTTTTTTTTATACCTATATATTAATAGGGCGATGGGCTCACCGATGTCCAGCCACCATCAATAATCAGCGATTGTCCTGTAATGTGACCAGCTTGTGGTGATACCAGAAACAAAGCCGCATGTGCAATGTCCTCTGTCGTTGCCGGTCTTCCGGTTGGTGTGATGCGCGACCATGTACTTTCATACGTGGCATCATGAACCGTACGTTCTGTTAATGTAGCACCCGGAGCCAATGCGTTAACGGTAATTTTATACTCCGACAATTCTATTACTAAAGTTTTTGCAAGCATTTCCAGGGCAGCCTTTGTCATGCCATAAGCCGTCAGATTTTTATGCGCCTGATGCCCTGTAACCGATGACATGAATAAAATTCTTCCTCCTGTTTGTTGTGCTTTCATTTTGCGTGCAGCCGCCTGCGCGAGGAAGAAACTTCCTGCCAGGTTTACGTTCATCACCGTATGAAGATCTTCGGGTGTATAATTGAGAAACTCTCCAAAGAGTGTAATGCCTGCATTGGCAATAACTATATCTATACTTCCGAATTGTTTTACAGCCTCATCGACCATGTCTTCTATAAAAGACACATCGGAGGCATCGCCTGCAAATGGTATACATACACCATGTTCCTTTTTTATCCCCTCAGCTGCTTCACGAGCAAGGCCTTCTTCTATATCATTCAGAATAACACGCACACCTGCCATCGCAAGCTGTCTGCATATAGCCAGCCCTATACCCTGACCTGCACCGGTAACAATAGCAACCTGGTTGTTAAACATAGTATATATAGTTAATGTGAATCACGTGTTACTTCACTGCCAGATCCGCCTCTCAGATAATCCATATCAGCACCCAGGTGTGCCTGTTCAACATGTTGCTGGTATAGCTGCACATAGCCACGGGTATATTTCTTATGTCGCGGTTTCCAGGCTGCTCTCCGGGCAGCCAGCTCTTCATCGGATACATGAAGTGTAAGCGACCGGTTAGCAACATCCAGTGAAATCACATCACCATCCTGTACTACGGCAAAATTACCACCGAGTGCAGCCTCTGGAGATGCATGCAGAACTACCGTACCGAATCCGGTGCCGCTCATGCGTCCGTCAGATATACGCACCATATCATGTATACCCTGCTCCAGAAGTTTTTTTGGAATCGCCATGTTGCCCACCTCTGGCATACCCGGATAACCGATCGGCCCCACATTCTTCAAAACAAGTATACTATTCTCATCTACATCCAGATCAGGATTATCAATTCTGCTTTTATAGTCTTCTATATCTTCAAACACTACAGCTTTACCCGTATGGGTCATTAGTTTTACACTGGCAGCAGAAGGTTTTATTACCGCACCATGTTCGCACAAATTGCCTTTTACAATAGCAACACCCGATAGCGGATTGACTGGCGCATTGACGGTACCAATTACCTTTGGATCAAAGCATGCTGCCTGCTGATAATTCTGTTGTTGTGTTCTGCCATTTACCGTTATACTATCACGATGAAGATAACTATCCAGTTCGCGCATCACAGCCTGCAAGCCACCGGCATAGTAAAAGTCTTCCATAAAATAATTTCCGGAAGGCTGAAGATTAACCAGCAGCGGTATGTTGGCTGACAAGCGATCGAAGTCTTCCAGCGAAAGCTCTACACCAATTCTACCGGCTATAGCAAGCAAGTGTATAATAAAATTGGTTGAGCCCCCAATGGCAGCATTCACCATGATAGCATTTTCAAAAGCTTTGCGCGTTAATATATCGGATAGTCGAAGGTTCTCGCGCACCATGTCAACGATACGGCTACCCGACAATTGTGCCACTACTTTTCTACGCGAATCGGCAGCGGGTATAGCAGCATTTTCAGGTAACGACAATCCAAGTGATTCCACCATGCACGCCATGGTAGATGCCGTACCCATCACAGCACAATGCCCGCGGCTTCGGCACATGCATGCTTCTGCTACAGTCAATTCTTCCTGCGACATATCGCCTGCACGCACAGCATCATTAAAGCGCCATACGTCACTTGTACTGATGTCGCGTCCCTGGTATTTACCGGTAAGCATTGGTCCGCCTGAAACAACGAGTGTCGGAATGTTTACACTGCACGCACCCATCACCAGCGAAGGGGTTGTCTTATCACATCCGCAGAGTAACACAACACCATCTATAGGATTGGCCCGTATAGATTCTTCAACATCCATGCTGGCCAGGTTCCGGTATAGCATCGCAGTAGGCTTGATCAGCGTTTCCCCCAACGACATCACGGGAAACTCTACCGGAAATCCTCCAGCTTCAGATATACCTCGCTTTACAGATTCTGCAAGTTCACGAAAGTGCGCATTGCAGGGCGTGAGTTCAGACCAGGTATTGCATATGCCGATAACAGGTTTACCACGAAGTTCATAATCAGGAATGCCCTGATTTTTCATCCAGGCGCGATAGATAAAACCATCTTTACCGGTCTTGCCAAACCAGCCCTGACTGCGGAGTTTTTCTTTCATATATCAAGTATCAAAATGAAATCATGAAACTAAATATTACCTGGAAAATTCAAGGTATATCTGTGTGGATTATAAAATTGAAAAAGTTGAAGATTAGAAAATTCGGTTGTCTTAATAATTTTTCAATCTTATATAATTCCCGAAGAAATGAAATATAGCTATTTTTCTCGTGTAACTTTGATTATCTAAACTTTACCTGCATGAATCCTATCTTCAAAAAGCTGAACTATAAAAACCAGAAGGCCATTCATGTGATCAATGCTTCGGAGAGTTTTAAAAAAGATATGAATGATATGCAGGATCTCGCTACGATTAAAACATCGCTTGCCGGAGCAAAAGGTGTTGAATTCTTCCTGGCCTTTGTTACCCGACAGAAGGAGGTGGATGATCTCACGAAAAAGGTATCACCATTAATGATTGATGATGGCGTGCTGTGGTTTGCTTATCCCAAAGGCTCTTCCAAAAAGTACAAATGCGAATTCAATCGCGACAATGGCTGGAGTGAGCCGGGCAAGCTGGGTTGGGAAGGTGTAAGAATGGTGGCTATTGACGAAGACTGGAGTGTTTTACGTTTCCGTAAGGCTGAACACATCAAAACTATGACACGAAGCTTTGCAATGAGTGAGGCTGGCAAAAACAAAGTAGCCGCAGCAAAGGGGAAGAAAAAAGATAATTAAGCACCGTGTTATAACACTTTCAGATAAAAAGCCGACATTTTATTACATAGATTTTCGAGAGTGAGCAGGGTAGTCTATTTTTAACACGGATAGACTTATTTCCCTTAAATTTTTTCACTTCATGAAACTCCCGGCATTTATTTGTGCGCTGCTCTTTGTTTTATCTGCGCAGGCCCAATCTACTTTTATTCCCAAAAATCTGGGCAGTGGAATCAATTCAGCGTATGATGAAGTGAGTCCGGTAATTTCTCCTGACCGGAAAACAATTTTTTTCAGCCGTAAAGATCATCCTCAAAATGGATACGGTGCCAAAAAAAGTGCTGACATCTGGATTAGCTCGTTGCAATCGGATGGCACATGGTCAACCGCAGAGCGCTCCGCTTCATTAAATTTAGGACAGTATAATTATGCGCTCGCCCTCACTGCCGATGGCAATACATTGTTGCTGCATACAGATGAAGGACTCTCGTTATCATCCAGACAAAATGATGTGTGGTCTGCTCCACAAAAACTAAACATCAAAGCATCCAGTGATGCTACACTAAGTTCTGACGGAAAAACATTGATATACCGGAAAGGAAGTAAACTATATATACTTGAAAAAAACGAGACCGGCAGTTGGAAAGATGCTGTTGTTGCCGAAGGTATAAAAGGAAAAATTCAGTCGCCACATCTGCTCATCGATAACAAAACGTTATACTATACTGCATCACGCAAAGATAAAGGCAGCGATATATTTGTTGTAAAACGATTGGACACTGAATGGACTACCTGGTCTGCACCGGTTGCCTTGAACGATACCATTAACACGGCAGGTAATGAAACATCTTTAAGGACCAACGTAAATGGCGCCTGGGGATACTACTCATCAACAACGAACTCAACCGGTAAGGGAGACATCTTCGAAGTAAAATTGTTTGAAGACCGTCCGTATGTTTTAGTGACCGGCAAAGTTGTAAACGCAAAAACAAAACGCGTGCTGAAAGGTAAGGACGTGGAGATACTGGTGGATGGTAAGCCTGTTGAAAATGCTGCCAATAAAGATTCAGCAACATTCGAAGTAAAGATCCCTTTTGGTAAAACGTATACTCTTGCAGCAGAGCTGTACCAATACGGAGCGAAGCCTTATACGCTTGATGCCAGCCGTGATAAAGAATATCGCGAAGTAAAAATTGATCTCGAAGAAGAGCCGGTTTCATTCGTGCTGTTAAAAGGCAAACTGCTCATCAAGAACACCGATCAAACTATACCGGCATCTGCCAAAGCAAAGATTATAGTAGATGGCGAAGAGATTGATTCTGCCGTGATCGATCCGGTGAAAGGCACCTATACAATCAAATTAAACCACGGTACGATCTATTATGTGCAGGTAAGCGCCCAGCACTTTGAGTCACTTCCGGATGTAGTAGATCTGAAGAGTATGGATGGTTATGAAGAGATAACATTCGACTTGCAGGCTGATGCTGAAAAGATGGCGATTGTTACCGGAAGGATCATTGATAAAAAGACAGGCAACGTACTGGCTACTGGCATAAAAGCCGATGTGAAGGTCGAAGGTGTTTCATCTGTGGCTGCCGTGGTCGATTCATTGACGAGTGAATATGAATTACGATTCCCGCTAAAGGATCGATATACACTCAGTGCTGTTGTACCCGATTACTACCCGGTATATGAAACGATCGATGTAGTAAATGAAACGAACGAAGTACGCATTACACACGACCTCATTGTTGTTCCGGTAGAACGCGGTCAATCCGTATTGTTGAATAATATAGTATTTGAGCCTGGCAAAACTGTGCTGGCCGCAGCATCATTCTCAGAACTCGACAGACTTGTAGCATATCTTGAAGCAAACCCGCACATTAAAATTGATATTGGCGCGCACACCAATCCGTCTGTAAAGGTTTCTACTGCCAACCAGGCAAAAGCCATTGCAACCTATCTTTTTGGTAAAGGCATTGCCAAAAACAGAATTACATACCATGGCTATGGCACCTCCAAACCGGTAGCATCGAACAAGACACCGGAAGGAAAAGCGTTAAACAAAAGAATCGAATTTATATTCCTGGAAA
Organism: Flammeovirgaceae bacterium UBA5867; assembly: GCA_002432545.1. Lineage (GTDB taxonomy): Bacteria > Bacteroidota > Bacteroidia > Cytophagales > Cyclobacteriaceae > Ohtaekwangia. Next base: position 20,377 of record DJFR01000254.1, read on the forward strand.
AATAACGGTTGGGCTACTGTCTATTTCAGTAGCTACTACCATCAGCTGATATAGCTTGTAAGAATTTTACTACCGGCATAAAACAACAGAGCCCGATCAATTTGACCGGGCTCTTGTATTTAGAGTTTAAACGTCACGTTTAATTAACTTCCGCACGCTTCACATGCATCCGGGTTATCCAGCGAACACATCATGTCAGACATTTTCTGTTCGTACTGCAATGTAGTTTGCTGTGCATCGGAAGTCTGGCCTGCGAGTACTGCTACTGGTTCCGCCACTGCAGCATGTTGCTCTGCATTTGCTGTAGCCTCAACTGCGGCTGGTTGCTGAAGTGCTGACTTATCAAGTGTGAACTTGATAGCATCGGCTGCAGCATTTGTACGCAGGTAATACATACCAGTCTTCAGTCCTTTCTTCCATGCATAGAAGTGCATAGAAGTGAGTTTACCAAAGTTCGGATTCGTTAAGTGTATATTCAGACTTTGAGACTGACAGATATAGGCTCCGCGGTCAGCAGACATATCGATGATAGCCTTCTGCGAAATCTCCCAAACTGTTTTATAGATGTCTTTAATGTTCTGCGGAATTTCTGGTATACTTTGAATTGATCCGTTCGCAGCAATGAGTTTTTGTCTCATTGTTTCACTCCACAAACCGAGTGTCATCAGGTCTTTCATCAGGTGTTTGTTCGCGATGATGAATTCACCAGACAATGTTCTGCGGGTATAAATGTTCGAAGTATATGGCTCGAAGCACTCGTTGTTACCAAGAATTTGTGAAGTAGATGCAGTAGGCATCGGAGCAACAAGCAATGAATTGCGTACACCGTGCTTCTTAACATCCTGTTTTAATTGTTCCCAGTTCCAGCGGCCGCTGGTTGGTGTTACACCCCACATATCAAACTGGAAGATTCCTTTTGATACCGGAGAGCCTTTGAATGTTTCGTATGGTCCATTCACTTTGGACAGCTCCATAGAAGCTTCCATCGCACCGAAATATATAGTCTCAAATATATCCGCATTCAGTTGGCGTGCCTCTTCTGAATCGAAAGGCATACGCAGCATAATAAATGCATCTGCCAATCCTTGTACACCCAAACCAATTGGTCTGTGGCGCATGTTGGAGTTCTTCGCTTCAATTACAGGATAGTAATTAACATCAATTACTTTATTGAGGTTGCGGGTAGCAACTTTTGTAATTTCATAAAGTTTCTGATGATCAAATTTACCGTCTTCTGTTACAAACTTTGGCAGTGCTATAGATGCCAGGTTACAAACCGCTACTTCATCCGGTGAAGTATATTCGATGATCTCGGTACACAAGTTACTTGACTTGATAGTACCCAGATTTTTCTGGTTTGATTTCTTATTGGCAGCGTCCTTATATAGTATATACGGTGTTCCTGTCTCAATCTGTGATTCCAGAATTTCGAACCAGAGATCCTGCGCTTTTATCTGCTTGCGGAACTTTCCTTCTTTTTCGTATTTCTCGTAGAGACGTTCGAAATCTTCACCCCATACTTCTGCTAATCCGGGAGCTTCGTTCGGGCAGAAGAGTGACCACATTTCGTTGTTCTCTACACGTTGCATGAACAGATCCGGAATCCACATAGCGTAGAACAGATCGCGTGCACGCATTTCTTCCTTACCATGGTTCTTCTTCAGATCCAGGAATTCAAAAACATCAGCATGCCAAGGTTCGAGGTATATAGCAAAACTTCCCTTGCGTTTACCTCCACCCTGGTCAACATAACGTGCAGTCATGTCGAAATTACGGAGCATCGGAACAACACCGTTTGATGTTCCTCCGGTTCCTTTAATATAAGAACCCTTAGCGCGTACGTTGTGAATGCTCAGACCAATACCCCCTGCGGACTGAGAAATCTTTGCGCACTGCTTTAATGTATCATATATACCATCGATGCTGTCATCCTTCATCGTGAGCAGGAAGCATGATGATAATTGTGGTTTCGGTGTACCTGCATTGAACAATGTAGGTGTTGCATGCGTGAACCACTTTTCAGAAAGTAAATTATAGGTCTCAATGGCAGCCTGTATATCTTCACCATGTATACCCACAGCTACACGCATCAGCATATGCTGCGGGCGTTCCACAGTTTTACCTTCTACCTTCATGAGGTATGAACGCTCCAGCGTTTTAAAACCGAAGTAGTCGTAACTGAAGTCGCGGTCGTAAATGATCGCAGCATCCAGCTCGGCAGCATGTTCCTTTATTACTTTATAAGTTTCTTTAGAAATGAGAGGAGCATTCTGACCTGTCTTCGGGTCTACATACGTATACAGTCGCTTCATGGTATTTGAAAACGACTTGCTTGTCACCTTGTGTAAATTGGACACAGCTATACGTGCGGCCAACTTGGCAAAGTCAGGATGTTTGGTAGTCAAAGTAGCTGCAATCTCTGCAGCCAGATTATCAAGCTCCTGTGTAGATACACCATCATAGAGGCCATTGATCACCTTCATGGCCACTTCTACAGGATTGACGAACTTCGGATCCAATCCGTAACAGAGTTTCTCAATACGAGCGGTGATTTTGTCGAACTTAACTGATTCTCTGTGTCCGTCACGTTTTAGTACAAGCATCGCGGAANNGAAGTTAAAAAAGTGTTTGAATGTAATTAAAAATCCTCGTTAAGGGAAAACTTCGGAGCGCTTTCTTTTTCAGTGCTCTTCATCACTCCGGCTTTCTGATACTCCGCTACACGTTTCTCGAAGAAGTTTGTTTTTCCTCTCAGTGAAATCATATCCATAAAGTCAAATGGATTAGTAGCGTTGTAAATTTTCTTGCCAACAAGTTCGTTCAGCAAACGATCAGCAACGAATTCTATATACTGACGCATCTGTGCTGCATTCATACCGATCAGGTTTACCGGCAATGCATCGGTCACAAATTCCTTCTCGATCTCAACGGCATCTTTAATGATGTCGATAACGGTTTGTTCAGGAAGTTTGTTCACCACATGCTGTGTATATATATGGCAGGCAAAATCACAGTGCAGACCTTCATCACGGGAGATCAACTCGTTAGAGAAGCTCAGTCCCGGCATCAGTCCACGCTTCTTCAGCCAGAAGATAGAGCAGAAAGAACCCGAAAAGAATATACCTTCAACGGCAGCAAAGGCAATTAATCTTTCCTGGAAATTACCCTGGTCGATCCAACGCAGTGCCCAGTCAGCTTTCTTCTTTACACAATCCATTGTCTCAACGGCGTGAAAGAGTTTATCCTTCTCTTTTGCATCTTTTACATACGTATCGATCAGAAGAGAATATGTTTCGGAGTGAATGTTTTCAATTGTAATCTGAAAGCCATAGAAAAACTTTGCTTCCGTATACTGCACTTCAGATACAAAGTGCTCTGCCAGGTTTTCATTTACTATACCATCGCTTGCAGCAAAGAAGGCAAGTACATGAGTAATAAAATGTCTTTCGCCATCATTCAGAGTTTCCCAATCACGGAGATCGTGACTAAGATCTATTTCTTCGGCAGTCCAAAAACTGGCTTCAGCCTGTTTATAGAACTTCCATATATCGTGGTGTTGAATGGGAAAGAGCACAAAGCGATCTTTGTTCTCTTTCAGTATAAGTTCTTCTGACTGGCTCATGGCGTTAATGAAGTTAGGGTTAAACCAAAATATATAATGGGCATCAGCTTTCGCTCATACCCTGAATTGTCCAATAAATCTTTTTGCTTTGTTAAGATACAAACGGAACGCCTGTCTCTTTTGGTCAGCACTAAGTGTACAAATGAAATAGAACGATTCTAAAAATCAAAACATGGATTTTAAGCTGATTTCAACGAATGTGGATAACTTGTTGATGCAATGTGGACAGATAAGTTCCTGTAAAATAACCGCTTAGGAACGTCATTTTCGTGTATGATTTGAGTTAATATTCGAGAAGTATTTTTTTTTAAAATTTTCGACCAATCGTTTTCGAACGAAGTCGGAAATTTATTGAACCGTGTAGGTTGATATCCCGATTCTTTTTTTACCTTTGCAATCCAATTTTAAAAAGCTATGTACGCGATTGTAGACATTGCAGGTAAACAGTTCAAAGTGGCTAAAGACCAATATATCTATGCCCCAAAGATGGAAGGCGAAGTAGGAGCTTCTGTAAGCTTCGACAGAATCCTTCTCGTTGATAACGGTGGAGATATTCAAATTGGCGCCCCTACTGTAAGTGGTTTAAAAGTATCAGGTAAGATACTTGAACACGTAAAAGGCAACAAGGTGATTGTCTTCAAAAAGAAAAGAAGAAAAGGCTATCAGGTGAAGAATGGTCACCGTCAGCAGTTCACCAAGGTGCAAATTGAAAGCATTGGTTAATCATTAACACTTTAACGACACAGAAATACCATGGCACATAAAAAAGGTGAAGGTAAAGTAAAGAACGGCCGCGAATCGGAAAGCAAACGACTTGGCATTAAGATCTTCGGTGGTCAGAAAGTAATTTCCGGAAACATCATCGTTCGTCAGCGTGGTACAAAACACCACCCAGGTAAGAACGTTGGCATCGGAAAAGATCATACATTGTTTGCTCTTACAAATGGTGTTGTGGTTTTCAAAAAAGGAAGAGAAGACAAGTCTTATGTATCGGTAGAACCGATCGCACAAGCTTAAGATCATTTTCCTACGAAGACATTAAAAGGCATCTCTCATCGAGATGCCTTTTTGTTTTATATCTCTCTTCATTGCATGTTGCCCTATATTTCTCCACTGAATTTATTTATGCACATCTTTCTTTGATTTTGTGGATCCTTTTTAAGGCGCCTAATCCGTAAATCAGTTAATTTTTTATTCGCCAGCGTAAATTCTTGCATTTTATTCCAAAAAATTTAAGCTATCATTTTACTTTAAAAACTTACTTTTTAAACCGAGCCGTCCGGCCGCCTTCTACCAATTCAGAATAAAATTCTGAAATACACTACGCAAACCATTGAAGCATTTCCCTCTAGTCAAAGCCTCGCTATTTTATTTCATAAGTATCTAACTTATTTTGGGGGATATTAACCTAAACTAAAACTTATGAGGAAGATTCTACTCTTGATCTTCTCATGCGCTATTTCATTGCAATTAGTGGCGCAGGGAAGAACCGTTTCCGGGAAAGTCACGTCTGCCGAAGATGGAAGTTCTCTACCGGGCGTTAACGTTATCTTAAAAGGCACCACCGTTGGTGTGGCCACCGATGCTGATGGTAACTATTCAATCCAAATTCAAGGTTCGGANNGAACAAACCGTTATCAATGTTCCGCTTGCCATGGACATTACACAGTTAAGCGAAATTGTTGTAGTTGGTTACGGAACACAATCCAGAAAAGAAATATCCGGATCGATTGCCTCTATCAACGGAGCTGAGATTGCAACTGCACCCGTGCAAAGTTTTGATCAGGCATTACAGGGAAAAGCAGCCGGAGTAAATATCACAACGCCTAACGGTGTATTGAACAACGCACCGGTTATACGCATTCGCGGTGTTAACTCTATTAACCTGAGCTCCTATCCTTTGATTGTTATTGATGGTATACCAACTTTTACCGGAGATAACTCTACAAACTCTGCAGCCAACAACCCACTTGGAAACTTAAACCCGGGTGATATTGAAAGTATAGAAATTCTGAAAGATGCTTCGGCCAGTGCAATCTATGGTTCGCGTGCAAGTGCCGGTGTAATTCTGATCACTACGAAGCGAGGTACTAAAGGAAAATCAAAAATCAACTACGAAGGTTGGGCTGGCTGGTCTGAACCTGTTCGCCTGTTTGATCTTCTCAATGCCGAACAGTATATGACGATCAAGAATGAAGCCCGAGCTAACAATAACCAGGCGGCTGCATTCTTCCCTACGAACGATGCGAACGGTAATGTAATTGATACCGATTGGTACGATGCTGTATATAGAACCGGATTTTCGCATTCGCATAATATAAATTTCTCCGGAGGAACTGACCTTACAACATACTATATGTCGGTAGGGTATACTTCGCAGGAAGGCATGATCAAAAACAACTCGTTTGAAAGAACTGTAACACGCCTGAATGTAGATCATAAAGTATATGACAATTTCCGTATAGGAGTAAATATGAATTACTCGAACAGCATTAACGAAGCTCCGAATACAGGTTCATTACCCGGGCAAGCGTTTAATACCGGTGGTCTTGGCCGTTTACCTTTAGTTACAGCACCCAACGTTGGCGCTTACCTGAATGACGGAAGCTATAGTATTGACGGTGGTAACATTGGGAAGATGAGTAACACCGAACAATCTGGCTTCTACAATCCTGCTATTATACTCGACAACGATTATTTTATTTCTAATGGCGGACAGATTCAGGGAAGTGTATATGCAAACTGGGAAGTAGTTAAGGGACTAAATCTGCGTACTACCTATGGTATAGATCGCCTTACGATTGAAGATAAGGGGTATCAATCTCCACTTAACGGAGATGGATTTACACCAAAGGGTTCCGCCACCAATACTAATCGCACCAACAAGCGCTGGAACTGGCAGAACACTGCTCAATATGATTTTGACTTTGCTGATGCACACTTCTTCTCGTTGCTTGTAGGTGGTGAACAACAGTATACTCAGACCGATCGCTGGGGTGCAAACCGCACTACATCTTCTGATAACTTCTTCGATACATTCCAGGGTAACTTT
>DJFR01000220.1:0-559 GCA_002432545.1 Flammeovirgaceae bacterium UBA5867
TCTGCGACTATGCTATCACGCCACCGGCCTTGCAGCACACGATTCGGAGAGATATACTCTCCTCTCTGATCTGCATACCCTTTGTGAAAATTCCTGGTAACGCTCCAGGTCCTTAGCTCTTTTTAGAGCTACGCTTCTACTTAGTTAGCTTAATTCTCTTTGTCCGGCCACACGGTATCGATCCGTGTTCTTCCTGTTAAAAGCAAGAAGCATCACCTTAATGCTTTGACCGGAATATATTTATCTCCGGCAATTTTACTATATATACTTCATTTGCCCGAGGTGGTAGGAATTGAACCTATCCCGATGGCGATCGGGAATACACCTCGTTATAAACTCACCCGGCTGGAATTGAACCTGCCGCGAGATAATATATATACATATACCTTCTCCGCCTCCCTGGAACATGCGGGTGTTAATTACGCAATCCGGCAGATCATTTGCACGCATGTACAAACTCTTGAGATATATACCTCAACTGCCGGATATTTGCGGACATAGATGGGCACGATCCACCGACCCAGGCGTTAACAGCGCCTTGCTCTACCAACTGAGCTAT
>DJFR01000220.1:652-10305 GCA_002432545.1 Flammeovirgaceae bacterium UBA5867
AAGTATTCAGATTTGATATGTTAATTCCGGGTTTCATTTTCTTATTCTGTATTGTGATGCAAATATATAACTACTTTTAAGAAGTTGCTTTATGACTCATAATATTTTTTTTTAGATTTTATATAAAAAAAAATATTATGAGTCATAAAACAGCCAAACGCTTAAATAGCTATATCCTGTTTTTCAGCCCACGCCAACCCTCCTGGCAAATTCATCGTATTAAACTCTAAATGTATAACACGTCTATGCTTCTGGCTTGTCACTTTTGAAGATGCGTGCAGCAACAGTGGCTTCATAATGTGAATACCACAGGCTTCTACGTCACATATATAGGGTATACTATTCTGTGCAATCAGGTTGATTTCCTCATCTGACAATCGCTTGTTCTGTGAACCTGGTATAACTTTTAACGCCCCGTTTGTCTCATCGGCATCGTCCAGGTGAATACGAATGGTAAATGTATTCTTCAGAATTTCTTCCGGTGGACAAACACCGTGCACTCCGAATTTCTTAGTCCAGCCCGAGAATCCTTCCTGCTCAATCTTCGCTGCTACATTGATCACAACATCCTGGTGCCAGGTAACATACCAGTTAGCATCTGGTGTCTTATCAAAGTAAATTGCTTTTATCAAAAAGAGATCAGGATTGATCTTTTTCAGCACCTGCAGCAAATTGCTATTAAATATAGCGTCTTTTAAAACCGGTATCTCCTGCAGAAGATTGCGAACAGCGTGTGTGTTATCATCTAATCCTTTATCTCTGAAATAGTGCGCAATTTCTGTCTTCATGAGATTCACTTCCTTGCGGCCATATACATGACGAAGAATCATAAAGCCTTTGTGCGTTAGTTTCTCAACCGTGCTTTGAAGTGCAGTATTGTTGAATTCGAATTGATACTGGTTCAATGCCTGCTCGAAGATCGATTTAATTCTGCGCTTCAGTCTTTCAGGAGCAAGCACTTTTACACGATCACCAAAGCCTAAGATCTCACGCTCCAATTCAAAATTAATCTGGACGTTCAGTGAAATCACTACACCATTACGTGCACGCTCTACAATTTCCTGTGAGTGATGCAGCGGCTTGGTTATTATATATGGAGCGGTTTCGTGGTCGGCCTGTATTAGAACTTTTTCAACCGGACCATTCGGATTTACGCTCACGCCAATTACATCATGCAAAAATGTCGGCAGACTAAAAGAGTCTTTGGACACATAACGCACTTCACAATCTTTTATACTAACAATACGATCGAGCGCCAGCGTAAGGATAGGTGTATTCTTTTTCTTGATACCAATCACAAACCAGCGATTCCTATACTCCTTTAAATAGTAGGGATGAAAATGAAATGTACCCGCGCTGCGGGCCTTGAAAGATTGGTAACACAACTCCACCGTACATTTTTTAATAATAGCCTGGTATAGCGTATCGATATGTTCGAGTCCTTTCAGGTTATCATTCTTCTCAAAATCAATAACAGGCTCCTGGTTTGTTTTAGCTGCATATATTTTATTCTCGAGGCGCTGCACCATACCACTCAGTTCCTGAAAATGGCTGAACCCTTTAAACTGACGGAGTATCTCTACCACCTCCGTTAGTTTGCCTAAATCCTGATCCGTTAACGGAATGTTGGTGATAGAATATTCAGGGTCTTCATAACTATAGTATTTCTTCTCCTCTACTATAATAGGAGCATTATACCCCAGCTTGTCGCTGCGCATCATCTGGATATCCATCTGCACCGTACGTTTGCTTACACCTTTATCTATACCTTCATATTCGTATAGTGTCTCGGAGCAAGCCTCCACCAGATCTTCTAAAGTCCAGCGTCTGTATCTGTTTCTCAGACAATTATCAATGGTACGGTAGCGAATAAGCGCATTTCTGTTAACAGGCATTTGAAAAATTTTCAGAAAAAAAGCAAAAAAAATCCACTACGCAAAAAGACTGCGCAGTAGCCTCTGAATTTTGAATCATCAATTAAACGCAAGAGGTTATGAAATTCAATGTATTTCGCAAAGCAAAAGAAACTGTAACAAACTACGGACAGGCGCAGGCTTATGTATTGGATCAACGTACCGATCTATATAGCGCTGTAGTTACTACTTCGCTGAGTGACAAGTTTTATGAGACTACCGATAACCGTATAGATCGCATCCGTGCATTGATTGCCAGGAACGACCCTGCGTTTGTTGCGCGACTTGCTATCTATACCCGTAACAAAATGTATATGCGTAGTATACCGCTGGTACTGACAGTTGAGTTAGCAAAGACACAATCTGGTAATGGTATAGTGCGTAAAGTTGTGAAAGGTGTTATACAACGTGCCGATGAAATCACGGAATTGTTAGCATACTATCAGTTAGCAAACCAGCGCACTGGTACTAAAAAGCTGAATAAACTTTCCAAGCAGATACAGCACGGTTTATCCGATGCATTCAATCGCTTTGATGAATATCAGTTTGCCAAATATGATCGCGCTGCCGAGATCAGGTTGAAAGATGCCTTGTTCATTGTTCACCCGAAAGCGGAGAATGAAGTACAGCAAGAGCTCTTTAACAAGATAGCGAAAGGAACACTTGATACACCATATACTTGGGAAACCGAGTTATCTGCTTTAGGACAACAAAAGTTTGCCGATGAAAAAGAGAAGCGTGTTGCTTTCCGCAAGACTTGGGAAGCATTGATCGCTAGCGGAAAATTAGGATATATGGCGTTACTGCGTAACCTGCGAAATATACTGGAGGCGGGAGTATCAGTACAAACTATAGAAAAAGTATGTGATACATTATCGAATATCCATGCTGTTGGAAAATCGAAGCAGTTACCATTCCGTTTTCTCGCAGCATACCGCGAGATAAAGGAAGTGCAGTCTGACTTTGCTCCAATGATATTGGATGCACTTGAAACAGCTGTTTCCCATAGCGTGGTGAACATACGCGGATTTAATAGCGAGACCTCGGTATTGATCGCCTGCGATGTATCCGGTTCTATGCAAAAAGCTATCTCCGCGAAAAGTAAAATATTACTCTATGATATAGGGTTGATGTTAGCAATGTTATTGCAGTCGCGTTGTGAGCGCGTACAAACCGGTATGTTTGGTGATACCTGGAAAACTATACAGGTATCACGAAAAAATATACTGGCTAACGTTCAGGAATTCTATAATCGTGAAGGTGAAGTTGGTTACTCAACCAACGGGTACCTGGTTATAAAAGACCTGATCACCCGTGGCAAAGCGGTAGATAAAGTAATGATATTTACTGACTGCCAACTATGGAACAGCAACACCGCAGTAGGAACACTTGAATCAAGTATACCTTGGCTGTGGAGACAATATAAAAAAATAGCACCACGCGCGAAGCTATATTTGTTCGACTTGGCCGGGTATGGAAATACTCCGATCGATGTACAACAAGACGATGTATACCTGATCGCAGGCTGGTCTGATAAAATCTTCGATGTGTTAGCAGCATTGGAAGACGGTGAACATGCACTTGCCGAGATAGAGAAAATAGAATTATAGGCTATCCCTCCCCTTCGATTGTGAAGGGGAGGTTTGTAAAGAAATTTAAAATAAATGAGGATGTCGTAGAGGTGGGTTACTTCGCAGCCAATATGGGGAGGAATCACATATCTGTCTAAGTACAGAAAAGTGTTCCGGGTTCGATTCCCGGCTTTGCAATGCCCGATACCTGCTTCGCTTTTACTCCTTATATATTGATCTTATGAAAGATGCCGTAGAAGGGAAATACTTCGAGGTGAAATACATTTCCATTCAGCTATAGCTCTTTCGTAAAAGGTGCCGTACATAAGAGTTACTTCGATCTTTTAAATCTAACAGTCTCTTATGGCTTGTTGCCCTTTTGACATTTAAAAAAAAATAACAGGTGCCGTAGAATAGCGTTACTTCGGATTCACCCGGGTGGTCGCGGGTTCGAGCCCCGCTCTGCTAATCTAACCTAGCAGATAGCTCAGTGGTAGAGCACCTTAACGTACGCTTTTCGTCTTTTGCCCTGTTTTAAAATTTTGAATCATCATTCAACGGAGTGATAAAGTAAATACAGCCTCGTAGCTTAAAAGGAAAAGCCTACGGTAAAAGAACGTCTCGTAGAATGCAGGGATTATTCCGGTACAGCCACGCGCAGTAAAGGACAGAGTTTGCAGTTGCACTGAAATACCTCTATAGAAGTAAAGTAAGGAAGCGCATTTATAGCCTTGCGGCCCGAGAGGGAATCCCGGTTCGAATCCGGGCGAGGTTACACATCTATACTATAGATAAAGATTTTTGATGCGATCGTAATGATGTATCAAAACGTGGAAGAGACAAAGGATCAAAGACCTGATGAGAGTTTCTGTATGGCTCCATGGTGTTGCGTTGCCTTGCATCGTCAACATGCTGCTTTACCGGATGTTGTCTTCCTCCAATTTGTGGGTCGAAGGTTCAACTCCTTCTCCGTTACTAAACGGATAGCTCAGTCTGGGTAGAGCAACAAATAAACCGGGTTCGAATCCCATCACACTTTTAATGTGAACGCTCGATTGGTAGAGCAATGGACTCAAAATCCATGACGATGAAGTCGACCGCTTCTAAAAAGGTCAAAACAAAAAGCAGCAACAGGCAAGCCTGTATAATTACTCTCGTGGTGATTATACAATCTGCTGAATGCCTTGAAAATGTAAGCGCGTTTAACAACGACATTTACTTTCTGACCGCAGTAGCCATTACTCTCGGTATATATACCCGTCAGCATCGCTATCACGTTCTGAAAACTGAATGAACCGTGTTATACATCACTTGCACTTCCGTGTTCGGGAGATGGTTTGTCTCACGCTGCTTTTCAAAAAAACTTTTAGTAACTATAATTTATACAACAATGAAAAGGGTTAGAATTAACACCGGAAAGATCGGATTGGTATTCAAAAATAGTAATTACAAACGCGTAATTACCGAGGGAGTATACTGGTTACTCCCGAATGGAAATGTACTGATATACGATATGGCTAAACCTTTTTATGCATCAATAGAACTGAATATACTGTTACGCGACACTGCATTGGCAGAGCAACTAACTGTAATTGATGTAAAGGATCTGGAGATCGTGTTACATTACGAGAACGGGATTTTCAAAAGCGTATTAATTGCGGGTCGATATGCTTACTGGAAAGGTTTAGTTGACTATTCTTTTGTGCGCGTTGATTTAAGTAAGATCGAGATCACAGAGGATATTGATAAACCTACTCTTTTACGAAAAGAGGTAATGCCCTATATCCGTGTGTTTGTAGTTGAATCGTACGAAAAAGGAATTTTACTGATCGATGGTAAATTTGNNGCAGACTTACGTCAGTTGCAACAGGAGATTTCCGGACAGGAAATCCTAACAAAAGACAAAGCTGCTTTAAGAGTAAATTTTTACACACAGTATAGAGTTACTGATGTAGTAAAAGCGCTGATCGAAACGAAGGATTACGAGAAACAACTCTATATTCTGGTACAATTAGCCTTGCGCGAGATTGTTGGTACACTTTCTTTGGATGAATTACTGGAGAAAAAAGATTCCATCGCGACTTATGTTTTGTCAACCATGAAAGAGAAAGCTGATGCGCTCGGTGTTGTGATTAAAGACTGTGGTGTACGTGACATCATCTTACCAGGTGAAGTAAAAGATATCATGAATCAGGTATTGATTGCACAGAAGAAAGCGGAAGCCAACGTGATTACACGAAGAGAGGAAACGGCTTCAACCAGAAGTTTATTAAACACAGCGAAACTGATGGAAGAAAACACGATGCTATTCAAATTGAAAGAAATGGAATACGTAGAGAAGATTGCCGACAAGATCAACAGCATTTCGTTATCGGGTGGAAACCAGATAATCGACCAGTTGCGAAATATCTTTGTACCCGGCAAAGAGTGATATACTTTGAAAGAGTGAGTGCTACGGCATTCACTCTTATAAAAATTTTTAGATTTATTTTCACTACGCAAAAACACTGCGTACTCGTTCCTCAATTTTGTTTCGTCAAACAGAAATAGAACATTAATTATGAACATAACAGGAAACGATCTGATCGCGATAGGATTCAAACCNNNGTGCTGGAAAATCCTTCTGCATTTATAACGCACGATAAACTTTCTGCATTGGCCATTGAATTACTAAAGCCATTGGATAATACCATTGCATTGGCAGATTCAGGGAAATCGTACGAGATATATGGTGCTGATGCTATCGAACAAGGTGCGTTGAACCAGATGGCTACGGCTATGCGACTTCCGGTAACAGTAGCCGGTGCGTTGATGCCGGATGCGCATCAGGGTTATGGCTTGCCAATCGGTGGTGTATTGGCTACCAAAAACGCAGTTATACCGTATGGTGTAGGTGTGGATATAGGTTGCAGAATGTGTATGACAATATATAACATCACTCCTGCTACACTGGAAACAAAACGCGAGGATCTGAAGAAGATGCTCGTCCAAAACACCATGTTTGGTACAGCTACATTTAAAAAGCCAAAAGATCACGCAATCTTCGAGCGAAAAGAATTCAGCGAGCTTAACATCGTGCGGGAAATGAAAGACCGCGCATGGCAACAAATCGGTTCCTCTGGTGGGGGAAATCATTTTGTCGAATTTGGCATCGTTGAGATTCTGAGTCCGATCAATGAATTCAACTTGCCTGTAGGACAATATGTAGCCTTATTATCGCACTCCGGCTCGCGTGGACTTGGTGCCAACATTGCGCGTCATTATACAGATATAGCAATGGATGTGTGTAAACTTCCTCAGGAAGCAAAACATCTCGCATGGCTTGACCTGGATACCGAAGCAGGACAGGAATACTGGCTGGCGATGAATCTTGCCGGTGATTATGCTTCTGCATGTCACCACCAGATACACGAGCGTATGGCCATTGGGTTGCGTGAGACACCTTTAGCGATGATTGAGAACCATCATAACTTTGCCTGGAAGGAGAAAGATATACTCGGTAACGAGATCATCGTTCACCGAAAGGGCGCAACACCGGCTGGCAAGGATGTACTGGGTATTATACCCGGATCGATGGCAACCCCGGGCTTTATCGTTCGCGGTAAAGGTTTGGCAGCATCTATAAATTCGGCATCGCATGGTGCAGGCCGACAGATGTCGCGTACAAAGGCTAAGCAAACTATTTTACCAGGACAGGTAAACAAAGTACTGAAAGAAGCTGGCGTTGAATTAATCGGCTCCGGTTTGGATGAAGCACCAATGGCCTACAAAAATATACACCAGGTAATGGATTCACAGAAAGACCTGGTGGAAGTACTGGGCTCTTTTATGCCAAAAATTGTGAGAATGTGTGGCGATGAGAAGTTTCAGGAGGTGGATTAAAATTTCTAATGAGGTATATCTATACTTTGGGGAATAAAAAATATATTTGCATCATGACACAGAATCAACTCCATATTGAAACACAAGCAGGCGAACATCGCGTCTGTGAATGGGGTTCTATTCATCCTTAAAATTATACTGATATAATTATTAAGAATATAAAGCCTCGTTTTCACGGGGCTTTTCTTTTTATTACCAATTCTCTCAACATGGAAATGATATTACTAGTCGGTATACCGGCAAGCGGAAAAAGTAGTTTTTACAAAGCGTATTTATTTCAAAAATATATGCGCATAAGTCTGGATTTGTATAAGAACAAAAAAAGGGAGATGCATTTTCTCGTACATGCACTGTCGATTCAACAATGTGTTGCTATCGACAATACTAACGTAGCGCGCGAAGACAGAGCAACCTATATTTCCATGGCAAAAGCAAAAGGTTATTCCGTAGTCGGATATTACTTCAAATCTCAATTATCCTCATGCATAGAGCGAAACGCTCAGCGGCAGGGCAGGGAGCGTATCAATACGGCCGGTGTCATTTCCAAATACAAAACTCTGGAATTACCAAAGCTTGAAGAAGGTTTTAACAAATTACACTATGTGGTAATGGAAAATGAAAGTTTCACGATTAACGATTGGACAAATGAAATTTGAAATGTTAGATAAAAAAATGCGTGCATTTGAAACGAGCATGGATCAATTTGTTATACCAGAGCTATATATAGTGACAAGGCTCGATGGACGTGGCTTTACAAAATTAACAAAAGAGTTATTAGAACTGGAACGTCCTTTTGATATACGCTTCAGCGATGCAATGATTCAAACCACAAAGCACATCATGAATTGCGGTTTCAATATTGTATATGGATATACGGAGAGTGATGAGATATCGTTACTCTTTCATCTTGACGATAACAGCTTCGGACGAAAGACGCGGAAGCTTACTTCTATTCTTGCAGGTGAAGCAAGCGCGTGTTTCTCGCTGGCACTAAATACGGTGGCAACGTTTGATTGCCGGATCATTCCATTACCCAATGATAAATTGGTAATCGACTATTTCCGGTGGCGCGCTGAAGATGCTAATCGAAATGCGCTAAATGCATACTGCTATTGGAAACTCCGAGATCAGGGATTATCATCATCCGTTGTCACCAATAAGCTCAGCGGATTATCAATCGGTGATAAAAATGATTTGCTATACCAGCAAGGCATCAACTACAACGATCTCCCTGCCTGGCAAAAAAGAGGTATAGGATTTTATTATAGCAACACGATAAGGAGATCGTATGATCCGATCAAACAAACGGAGGTCGATATAGACCGAAGAGTTTTAATATGCGACACGGAGCTTCCGATGAATACTAACTATAGCAGCTTTCTAAACGAAATGCTGTTTAAAAAATTAACTTAAATGAAAACTAACATTACTTTATACAGACCAGTTGGGGCTAACGAACTTGAGTTGATCATTGACTCTGGCATGAAACGTTATCCGCCACGGTTATACTGGCAACCTATATTTTATCCTGTTTTAAATTTTGAGTATGCTGCCGAAATTGCTGAGCGATGGAATATGCGTGATGAGGATTCTGATGAGGTTGGTTTTGTTACGGCTTTCGAAATACCGGAGCACTACTTCAAGCAGTTTCAGATTCAAACAGTAGGACTCATTCATTATCAGGAGCTATGGGTTCCGGCTACTCAACTTGACGAGTTTAACGATGCTATTGTTAACGGCATCCGCGTTGAGAAGGCTTTTATCGGGAAGAAATTTGCAATCAGTGACAAGATTAGAAACGCTCTCCCATAACACAACACCGGTATATCTGTGAGGCAATTACAGATATACCATATTAACTTACTTTTATGAACAACATCATCCTGCAAAAACTTAAAGAGATGGAACAAACGCATCAGGTCACTATTTTATATGCGTGTGAGTCTGGCAGCAGAGCATGGGGATTTGCATCACCAAATAGTGATTATGATGTCCGCTTCGTTTATGTACACGCTAAAGATTTTTATTTGAGCATTGACGAGCAACGCGATGTTATTGAATTACCGATTAATGAGCTCCTGGATATCAACGGATGGGAACTTCGAAAGGCACTTCGTCTTTTCAGAAAATCAAACGCTCCTATATATGAGTGGCTTCAATCACCTATTATATACCGGGTGCATGCTGATTTTTTGACTTCTATGCAGTCGCTCTTTGCTGAATATTTTTCTTCTAGGGCCATGATGCACTGATGTTTCGTTAAGCTCTGTACCGAAGGGTATAGAAT
>DJFR01000052.1 GCA_002432545.1 Flammeovirgaceae bacterium UBA5867
GCCAGGGCTGTAGCACAAGAGCTGGCAGAGGAACTATATATGCATTATTCAAAAGTTACAGAGAGCCTGTAGTTATACCGTCACCTCGAGCGAGCTATGGTGTTTCTCGCGGTACAAGCGCATTCTATAGCAAGAGCGCACGCTCGAAATGACGTCTGGTTAGTTCTCCAAAATCATATTCATCCTGCGAATATCTTCTTTATAAAAAGGAGAACCTTCTTCCGCTAACAATAGTCTGTAACGACCACCAATGCGTTGAGATTTTTTATGAATCAGCATCATCGGTAAGCCAACCGCTACCATTGCGATAGACGCTTTTGTTACATCCTGATTCAGTGAAGGATCACCGTTTATCACCGAAACGTTGAGCTGGTCCACCAAAAAATATCCAACACCGCCAATCACCAGCAAACCACCCACTACATTTCGGAAATTCCGTTGCTCGAAATATATACGTTCAATAGAATGGAACGGCACTACTTCAGTATGTGCCAGCACGGCCGTATCATATACATTGCTTACATAGCTTCGTCTGCGCGTATCACTTCCTTTTACTTTATAAAGAATCTCATCACCGATATAAAGGCGTAGCAACACTTTCTCGCCCTTCAGCAATACCAGTTGTTTCTGAGCCATACACGCAGGGGCCACCATCAGCAACCCGAGCACCACACCAATAACCGATCGTTTCAAATGTATAATTATTTAACGCCTAAAGATATTGAATACAGATGACGTAACTCCATAAAAAGTTCTAACCAGCAACAATTCCTTAACATCAACACCCGGCACATCAACACCTCAACACACCCGGGCTGTTTGAATTTTATAGTGAATAGTTTGAATATTACAATCTCGCGGGAAAGCGAATGCAATACATTTGTCATCGTTAAGAGTAAAAGATCGGGGCTGATTCCTTTGCTTTCCATTCAATGCTGTTCTGCAACATGGCATAAGGAACTCCGGTTATTGTTAAACGTTAAAACCAATTTTGTATGAAGTACAGAAAATTAGGCAAGACAAACGAAAAACTTTCGGCTATAGGACTCGGGTGCATGGGGATGAGCTTTGCATACGGCTCTACGGATGATAAAGAGTCTGTAGCGACATTACATCGTGCACTCGACCTCGGTATTAATTTTTGGGACACAGCTGATATATATGGCCCCTATACCAATGAAGAACTCATCTCGCAGGTGCTCGTACCGAACCGGGACAAGATTTTTATTGCAACGAAATTTGGATTCCGCATGCGCGAAGATCGCTCTACATACTTTGACGGTTCGCCTGCACACATGCGCACCGCTATAGAAGGAAGTCTGAAGCGACTGAAAATCGATGTGATCGATCTATACTATGCGCACCGTATCGATGCAACGATACCCGTAGAAGAAATGGTAGGTGCTATGGCTGAGCTGGTAAAGGAAGGTAAAGTTCGTTACCTCGGTTTATCAGAAGCATCGGCAGCTTCTATACGCAAGGCAAATGCGGTGCATCCTATTGTTGCATTACAAAGTGAATACTCGCTGCTGACACGTGATGTTGAGAAAGAAAATCTCCCGGTATGTCGTGAGTTGGGTATAACATTGGTGCCATATAGTCCGCTGGCCCGCGGACTCATGACGAATACCGTTGACAAAGATTCATTGTCGTCAACTGACTTCCGCAGATCATTGCCTCGCTTTGATGAGCAGCATTGGGACAACAATCAAAAACTGGCCGAACGTTTCGCTGCGATTGCTGCCGATAAGCAATGCACTCCGGCACAACTGGCACTCGCATGGGTGCTGGCGAAAGGCGATGATATTATACCTATACCCGGAACAAAAAGGAGAAAGTACCTCGAAGACAATGCAAAGGCAACCGAGGTTGTGTTAACTCCGTCTGATATCGAAACGCTCGAAGCATTGGTAGATGAATATCCCAACGTAGGCAACCGGTATAGCGAGGGATCGTTGAAACTGGTGAACCGATAAGTATATAGTTGGATCCTGTAATTTTTAAAAAACATGAGTATAACCATAGCATGCATCGGACTAGGCAACATGGGCTACCCGATTGCAAAGAATATTATCACCAGCGATAAAGGTTTCAAGGTCAAATTATATAATCGCTCGCCTGAAAAAATACAAGACCTTGTTTCATTGGGAGGGGAGGCTGTCGCTACGATTACAGATGCCGTGAAATCAGCAGACATCATCATAACAATGCTGAGCGATGATTCCGCATTGAACCAGGTATCAGAAGAGATACTTCCTGCGTTGAAGAAAGGAAGTATACATCTGTCGATGAGTACGATTAAGGCAGAAACCTCACAACAACTGGCAGAGAAACATGCACAACGTGGTGCTATATACCTGGCATCACCGGTAATGGGTCGCCCGCCCGCAGCGGCAGCACGGCAGTTATTTATACTTCTTTCCGGAGATGAATCTGCGAAGGAGAAAGTTAAACCGGTGTTGGAATCAGTTAGTCAACGTACATTCGATTTTGGTAGTGATGCCTCGATTGCCCATACGGTAAAAGTGATCATGAACTTCATGATCTTTACCACGGTGGAGTTACTCAGCGAAGTAATGCTGATGGCCGAGAAGACCGGTATCGATAAAAATATACTGCTCGACACCATGCTCAATACGATTTACGGAGCTCCCGTATTCAAAATATATGGTGCGCTGGTAGCGAAAGAGGAAGACAACCCGAATGGTTTTGCTATACAGCTTGCCAATAAAGATTTGCGTCTTGCGCAAGAGACCGCTGCGGCAGCAGGAGCATCTTTACCGTTGGCAGAATTGATACGTTCGCATTTTGAAAGTATGATTGCTGCCGGTGGTGGTAAGAAAGATTTACCATTGCTCGTTTCACATTTGCGTGAGCAGGTGGAGGNNGTCATCCGATATATAGTATAAATATACCGAAGCGTGCAGGTATTCGTTTCAACTTCAATCAAAAAAAAGAAACGTTTGCGCTCACTGTTTCAGATTAAAGAGGGTATATATTGACTTTTAAATTACCGCAGTAGAGCGATTTATCCTTCGCGGCCGCTTTCTCAACTTTAGTGTTTAATCCTAAACATTAAAATATGAAGAAAGCTTTACTGTTTCTTCTTGTCCTGCTCGGGGCAAGTTTAGACATTTTTGCGCAGGGAAAAACGGTCTCCGGTAAGGTGACTGCTGCAGAGGATAATTCTGCTTTGCCGGGAGTAAATGTTATTGTGAAAGGAACCATGCTCGGAACCGCTACCGATGCTGATGGTAACTTTGCGCTTTCAGTACCGGAAGGAAGTACGCTCGTATTTTCCTTTATAGGTTTGCAAACGCAGGAAATTGCTGTGGGCAGTAATACTGTGGTTGATGTAAAGATGGGGCACGATGCCAGGCAGCTTACCGAAGTAGTAGTTACTGCATTGGGTATAGAACGCAATCAGAAGACACTTACGTACGCTACGCAACAAGTAGGAGGAGACAAACTTCGCGTAACGCGTGATACTGATCTTAATAATACACTGGCCGGTAAATTTGCCGGTGTGCAGGTGGTGGGACAGGCGGGTTCCAAGTTAGGATCAACAGCATCTATTCGTATTCGTGGTGCAGCATCGTTGAACGACCGCGGTCCGCTATATATACTCGATGGTACTGCGGTTGACCCCAGCCTCATCAACATGGATAATGTTGAGTCTATTTCCATACTTAAAGGTCCTAATGCAACAGCGCTCTACGGACAACGCGGAGATGGCGGGGTGGTAATGATCACGAGTAAAAAAGGAAAGAAGGGATCGGGTATAGGTGTGGTTATCGGAAGCACTACTACTTTCGAGAAAGTAAATATACTCCCGAAGTATCAGAATGTATATGGTGGTGGAGGAAGTTCTGATTTTCTTACTTTTAAGTATAATCCTGGTGTACATCCTGCTGACTGGGCTGTGTTCGATGGCAAGCAATATCCCGATTATGCAGATGATGCATCGTGGGGGCCTAAAATGGATGGCTCCGAATATATACCCTGGTATGCCTGGTATCCGGGTTCTAAATACTCTTTCAAGACCGCTAAATTTACTCCGCAGAAAAATAATGTACGCGATTTTTATGAGACCGGTGTAAGCCTCAATAACAACATCGCTGTATCCAAAGCAGGCGATGGCTATACCGTTAACTTGTCCTATACCGATCTTCATCGTACCGGTGTAATTCCCAACTCCTCGCTTACGAGAAGATATCTCTCCATGAACAGTTCGGTTGACCTCAGCAAACATTTTGTTGTAGGTGTGAACCTGAACTACTCACACGAGGATTTGAAAGGAACATTTAATGATGACTATGGAAATTATACCGGAGCAGGATCTTTTCAGCAGTGGTTTCACAGAGACGTTGATATGAATATCATGCGCGAGCTCCGTGACTTCCGTACACCCACCGGTGCACTCGCCAGCTGGAACCATACCAACCCGACTGAAACAACCAACTATGATGATACTGATTTTAATAAGGGTAACTTCTGGTATAACTTCTATTCGTACCTGGACAAGGTGAATAACAATAAAACGAAAGATCAGTTATTTGGTGATATCAACCTTACCTATAAAATGAATGATCATTTTAAAGTTCAGGGATTTATACGAAGAGATCAAATGCATACGCATTATGAATATAAAACGCCATCGATACTCCAGCAGAGCGCGCGTCAATCAAGTCTCAAAGCCGCATACGCAACCGGACTAACAGAAAAGCTGGAAGAGAATTACGAAGGCGTTGTTACCTATGAGAATCAATTTAACAACTGGGACATCACTGCGAACATCGGTGGTAATATCAGACGCAATACTTATAGCGAAGCATTAATGGAAACAACAGCGGGTCTGTTGGTACCTGATCTGTTTGCTATCTCCAATTCCAAAGGCACGGTAAATTTTTCGAATGACCGGTCGCTGAAGATTGTGCGAAGTGTATATGCACGCACATCGTTCGGGTATAAAGATCTTCTCTACGTAGACGTTACGGCACGTAACGACTGGAGTTCTGCACTTCCTGCGAATAACAACTCTTATTTCTATCCATCGGTGGGAACATCGTTTATCTTCAGCGAATTGCTGAACAATCAATCTATACTATCGCTGGGTAAAATTCGTGCGAACTGGGCGCAGATCGGATCAGACCTTGATCCCTATAGCCTGATGCAAACCTACGGAGTAGAGAATATCAAGTACAATGGAAATATACTCACCAATGTATCGGATGTGTTAACGAACCCTGCCATACAACCGGCAAAATCCACATCCTATGAAGGTGGTTTTGACCTGAAGTTCTTTGAAAGTCGCGTGGGATTGAGTGCGACATACTATAAGGAAATACGGAAGAACGAGATACTTACCGTGAGCGTATCGGGTACCAGTGGCTATGGTTCTAAAGTAATTAATGCCGGTCAGGTAAACCGCAGCGGTATTGAATTGCAACTGAACGTTGTACCGGTATATACCGAAAATCTCACATGGGATGTAACGTTTAACGTAGCGCGGAATACATCGCATGTTATTAAACTTACGGAGGGCGTAGATGCTATAAGAGCTGTGAGTGATGGCTACACCACCCGCGATGCTTACGACTATGTAGGTGTCTATAACAAAACCAACGCAGACGGTGGAAGCAACGCGTGGGGACAATTGCGCGGCAACGGCATTCGCTATAAAGACGGGCAACCGGTGCTGAACGATGACGGCACCTATGTATACGATGAGAATGTATACTTTGGATCGGGTCTTCCTGATTTCACAGGTGGTATGTTCAATACGGTGACCTACAAAAATTTTCAGTTGAATGTGTCCATCGATTTTCAGAAGGGGGGTAAATATTTTTCGTTGTCCAATTACTGGGGTGAGTATTCAGGACTATATGAAGCAACAGCAGCCACCAACGACAAAGGCATGAACGTACGCGATGATGTTAGTGCAGGAGGCGGTGTACATGTAAAAGGTGTGGATACCAATGGTAACCCGATTGAACGCTATGTAAGCGCTTACGACTACTTCCACCAGTTCGGCAATAATTCGATCGTTAACAATTCATTGTTCGATGCGTCGTATGTAAAGCTCCGCGAAGTAAGTCTGGGCTATAACATTCCGTTGAAGAACAAGAAGGTAGTACAAAGCCTCAGCGTTTCACTCGTGGCGCGTAACCCGTGGCTGATATACCTGGCGAACCGGAACTTCGATGTATCAGAACTTTCACAACGCTTTACCGAAAGCGGTCAGCAGCCGGGAACACGCTCGTTGGGGTTAGGTCTTAAAGCATCCTTTTAATATTTAAAAGAAACTGAATCATGAACTATATACGAATCAATATACAGAGGGTAGCGTGTGCACTGGCGTTGGTTACAGCAGCCAGCGGTTGCAGTGATTTTGGCGATACCAATGCAGATCCCAACGCATCCAAGCTTCCCGTACCGGCTGCCTTGTTAACGAGCGCACTTACCGATGTTGCCGGCAGCATCGGTGCATACCAGGTTGAGTCGACATTGTTTGTTCAATACATGTCTCAAAGTCAGTACCCGGAGAACTCTTTATACTCAACAACATCACTATCGTGGAACGACTATTACCTCGGTCCATTGGAAAACCTGGAGACCATCATCGGGTATAATACAGATGAAACAACAAAGGCTACTATGGCACAGTATGGTTCCAATAACAACCAGATTGCTGTAGCACGCATCCTGAAAGTATATTTCTACTGGCTGATAACCGATCAGTGGGGAGATATACCATATTCACAGGCATTGCTGAAAAATCTTCAGCCTGCATACGATACGCAGGAAAGTATATATACTGATTTCTTCAAAGAACTGAAAGAAGCCAGTGCGCAGTTTGACAATGGAAATGCCGTGCAGGGAGATATACTCTTTGGTGGGGATGCAAGCCGTTGGAAAATGTTTGCCAACTCGTTGCGTATGCTCATGGCGTTACGCTTGTCGAAAGCAGCACCGGAAACAGCGAAGACCGAATTTGTTTCAGCATACAACGATGTTGCCGGCCACATCCGTGTAAACGCAGATAATGCTATATATGTATTTCTGGACGATAATAATTTCAGAAATCCATGGAACACGGTATTCGATGGACGCGATGATTATGCGATCAGTGATATACTCATCGATGAGCTTGAAGCGTTGAATGATCCGCGCATCAGCGGATTTGCTGCAACCACAGATGCCGGTAAATATGTGGGTATACCGTATGGACTTAACCGTGATTCACTAACCAACTGGGTGAATCAAAATGATTACTCCCGCCCGAGCGCTAAAATGCTGTCTAGAACATTTCCGGGATATATCGTGACAGCATCACGCATGTTACTGGCAGAATCGGAAGCTGTGCTGAACGATTGGATATCGGGAGATGCCAAGTCATTATACAATGATGCAATCAAAGCTTCATTCGAACAATGGGGTGTATATGATGACACATCGTACCAGGAATATATAGCGCAGACAGATGTGTCATTCGATTCGCAGGATGAAGATGGTATGTTAGCCCGTATCGGCACACAGCGTTGGCTTGCACTCTTCCCGAATGGGTTAGAGGCCTGGGCGGAGTGGCGCAGAACGGGATACCCAGCGCTTGAACCTACTCCATACGCTGTTAATGAAAGCAAACAGATACCCGTACGGTACGGCTACCCGAACTCAGAGAACAATCTCAATAAAGCAAACTATGATGCGGCCGTTGCCCGGATAGGAGGCGACACACATGATATAAAAGTGTGGTGGGATAAGTAGAGATTTTATTATTTGAAATTGAAAAGGTTGGCCTTCGGTAACGAGCCAACCTTTTTTATTGTTATTGCAGATGGGATGCCTTTATCCTGCCTTCATCGGTTGATAAAGTAGGTATATGCTTCCTCATAGAATTACCACATCGGAGGGATTTACTTTGCATCAATTCCTTTTCAATTTTGACGCGTTAATCCTTTGTAAGGCGGGAGCGTTTCTTTTTTCTATTACCCCCCGGTAAGAATTCTCTTCGCAGTGTCGTTCAGGAAAGCAAGTAAGAAAGGATTATCTGGCTTCGTCTGTAGTTCTTTTGCCGTGCAGACCCGCATCGTAACCAAAGCAAAAATATATGGTAGATTTTATCAGAAGCTACGTGACAGCCGTTCACAACGCAGAGGCTGCATGTTTGCAAGTAACGTTTAAAGGGTTTATTAATTACGATGAGCTGGTAGAGGTAATTGCGTATGAGTTTGAGATGATACGTCACTATAACCTTAAAAAGTGCTTGGTTAACCTGCGCGAGATCAGTGTATACCCGGAAGGAGGACAGGAGTATATCAAGGAGGTATGGTTTCCGCAGGTAATTAAAGATGGAATGCGGGTAGCAGCATTCGTTGTGCCCGATGATACATTTGGCAAGATGTCTATGCAGGAAGCCCACAACTATCCGCAGAGCAACTTGCTTATGAAGCATTTCAACGATGAAGATCATGCCCTGGCATGGCTTATGTCGCAGGTGGTATAACCGGTATATCTGTTATTTTAACGAAGTACATTCAAATTGTGTCGTTTGGGTTTTGAGGTGTGGTATATTTTAAGAACTTGCAATACCAAATCTCTTAACCCAAACTATACATGCGAACCCTCCATCGCTTTATCCTTTCCGGTATTTTTTTATTGTCTCTCATCATTGAAGTTGCCGCACAGCAGCAGTCATTACGTGCTGAGTTGGAGCAGATTGTTAAGTCTGCCGATGCGCGGGTAGGCATAGCGTTGCTTCACCTGGAGAACCGCGATACACTGAGCATACATGGTAAACAGCATTTCCCCATGCAGAGTGTTTACAAATTCCCGCTCGCCATGGCTGTGCTGAGTGAAGTAGACAAAGGAAAGTTATCACTCGATCAGAAAGTACATATCCGTAAAGAAGATATGCTCCCGAACACGTGGAGCCCGATGGCTAAAAAATATCCGCAGGGAAATGCAGATGTACCGCTAAGTGAACTGATAATGAACACCGTATCACTAAGCGATAACAACACCTGCGATATGTTGTTCAGGATGCTGGGCGGTCCTAAAAATATAGAACGCTATGTACACGGACTCGGTGTAAAAAATATAGCGATCGTTGCCACCGAAGAAGAAATGCACCGCGACTGGAACGTACAATTTACCAACTGGTGTGAACCCACCGCGATGGTACAACTACTGGATATATTCTATAAACAAAAAGCGTTGTCCAAAGTAAACAACGACCACCTGTGGAAGTGGATGGTAGAAACCCCAACCGGCATGCATCGCATAAAAGAACTCTTACCGGCAGGCACCGTGGTTGCTCACAAAACCGGCACCGATGGCCCGAATGCCGAAGGTGTACAAGGCGCCATTAACGATGTAGGTATCATAACACTTCCCAATGGCAAACATATAGCCCTGGTGGTATACGTCTCCATGCTAAAAGACGAAAAGAAAGCCGAAGACACCATCGCGCGTATAGCCAAAGCCTGCTATGAGCACTATCTTTAATTAAGCTGCTGGCTTCTAGCCTCTAGCTGCCAGAAGATTCTGCTTTGGTAGCGTATATCGTTATAACAAACGATATACTTTTAGTAAGCTGCCAGAGGATTCTGCTTTGGCAGCGGTGATCTTTACAATGAGATATACTTAGTGGCTACCGACCTCAGGCTGCTGGTTACTGGAAGATTCGTCTTCGGTAGCGTTAATCATTGTAATGAACGATATACTTCTGGCAGCTGGAAGCTAGCGGCTGGCAGCTTTCCACCGCGATGCGCGTTTAGCAGTGTAATCGCTAAATGAACGCTATACTTCCCGCAGCCTTTTCGCGTTTCAACGCGAATAAATAGGCAATGTCTGATGCCAAAATCAGGTTGTTCCTGATTTTTATATCTGCGAGATTCTTTTATTTTACTTCTATATCAGCAAGGAATTGTTTTACAGTGCTGTTGGTACGTTCGCTGAATGATAATCGATGTGTGAATGATATATACTTTGTGTACGTAGCTGTCGCGGGTACTGACACCGTATTGTACTTCATTCTATTCGGTAAGCCTTGTTCGTTCGTGTAGTTTCCCCCGTTGAGTTGTTCTAACCTTTCTATACTATATATGAAACTTACCATCCGACAACAAATCCTTTCTTTGATCGGTATTAACTCCGTATTGATTATACTGGTGTTGTGTATCAGCTACTATGGTATTATTAACCTGAACCGTGCACGTGATAATTTCAGTCTTAAGGCAAGGCAGCTTAACTACCTGCTTGTGGCGCAGAACATGCGCGATAATGTTCGCGGACTTATATACCGCGGTTTCTCTGTAGATCGCTCGAATGTAAACGAGGTGAAAGATGTAAAGCAGGAATTTCATACGCAGATCAACGCGTTTATCTCCAACATCGAACAACTCGTAAAGATGAACGAGAATGACTCTCTCATCCAGAATATATACTCCCGGGCAAAAGAGTACGCTGTATTTTCTACCGGACTTTTCGCGAAGGAGATGGACGGTGATGCGGAGTCGTTTATCATGATCAACGATTTTCAGGAACTTTACGGTGGACTGGTGCTTCCGATGAATGTTGTAAATGAAAACATCCAGCAAAGCTATGCCGCGTTGGAAGAGGAGGGAAATGCTACTGCGAAGGAATCGCTTTCGGGTATATCTATCATCGCGCTGTTATCGATTATCGGATCGATCGCAATCAGTATACTGATCTCCAACCGTATAGCGAAACGTATCAACCAGGCTAGTGACACCATTACCCAAGTGAGCATTGGAAAATTACCGGAGCGAAATGAAAACACAGGCGATGATGAAGTGGGAGAGATGTTGAAGTCGCTTAATAATTACCTCGACTCGGTTAACAAGACTGTACAGTTCGCCATTGAGGTTGGTAAAGGAAATCTCAATGCAGAGTATAAAGCATTGAGTGAGTACGATCAGCTCGGCCGTTCGCTTCTCGATATGCGTGATAACCTGAAGCGCGTTGCTGTGGAAGATGAAAANNTATTTAGTGAAATACCTGCATGCCAACCAGGCGTTCTTTTATACACTCGAAGAGCGTGAAGATCGCGAAGAGAATGAAGTACTGGTATTGAAAGCAGCGTATGCCTGGGATAAGAAGCGTTTTCGTGAAAATGAAATCGTGAAAGGCGATGGTCTTGCCGGGCAGGTATGGAAGGAGGGTACGATGCTATATATGAAAGATCTGCCGCAAGACTATATTAAAATTACTTCGGGCCTGGGTGCGGCTACTCCGCGTAACCTCGTGATACTGCCGTTGAAATTTAATGATACCATTTATGGCATGATCGAGATTGCATCCTTTGAATATATAGAGAAACACGCGTTGAACTTTCTTGAAAAAATAGCCGATACCATAGCGTCAACCCTCGCGAATGTACAGACGGCAGACCGTACAAAACGATTGCTGTATCAATCGCAGGAGCAAGCCGAGATGCTGCACGCACAGGAAGAAGAAATGCGTCAGAGCATGGAAGAGATGCAGGCTACGCAAGAGGAGATGATTCGCAAGGAACGCGAATATACTATGCAGATCGGTAAACTGAGAGAAGAACTGAAATCGCATACGCAAGCCCTCGACAAGAAAGCGACACAGGCCGAAGAACTCGAAATGAAAGACATGGTAGAGCATGCGCTACGCAGACAGGGTGAAGTGTCGTCAACAGTATATATTGACCGGTCTCCGCTCTAGTATATACCATCGGCATAAAATATTCGCGGATGCGTTGACTAAATGGTGCGGAAGAAAGATATTCGTTGTATTATTTTCATCCCAATCTTTCTTCTTATGCTAGGACTTCGCACCGCGATCTATAAAGTATCCGATATAAAAAAGGCAACGGCATGGTATGCCAACGTCTTTAACACACAACCGTATTTTGATGAACCATTTTATGTTGGCTTCAACGTTGGTGGCTATGAACTGGGTTTGCAGCCGGAAGAGACACCGGTTACCGTAAAGAACGAAAGTGTACTTGTATACTGGGGTGTTGACAATGTGAATGCAGAGTATCAGCGTTTACTTTCACTCGGTGCTGCGAATCATGAAGAACCGCAGAACGTTGGCGGTGAAATTATGGTAGCTACAGTAAAAGATCCGTGGGGAAATATACTCGGTATAATTTATAACCCGGAGTTTAAGGTTGCGTAACATCGGCACTGCTGCGTGCGTGTAGCATCTTTACAATGGCATCGTGAATTAATTCCGGGTTGCTCCACGGAACGAAGTGATTCATATCATCTACCAATACAAATTCGACCGGAGCGTTGATCAGCATCTTCTTCGCGAAGTCTGCATTGGCGGGAGAGACGAGTACGTCTTTTTTTCCTTGTATAACAATCACCGGGCAGGTTATATTCTTCCATAGCGGAAGCATATCTTCCAGCTCGGGCCTGAGGTGGTATATTTCTTCATTCGAGGCGCGGAATGATCGCGGCAGTATCCAGCTTAGGAACGGAGTCGCCAGAGGCGCACGAAACCAGGTCTCATTTGGTTCGAGCTCCGGATCAATCGACCCTGCTACGATAATCAATCCGTCAACAAGCTGTGGGTAATCCATCGCCATACGCGCAATGAGCGGACCGCCAAGCGAATGGCCAACAAGTATGATCGGCCGATTGTGTTTATACTTCTCCAATATAGGTCTTAGTATAGCGGCCTGTTTCTGCAGTGAACCTTCTCCATTGCCGAAATTAGAATGGCCGAACCCTGGCCGGTCCGTTGTAACGAGCAACGCCTGTTGCTGTAATGTAGAGTCTTTCAGAAAATGAATAAAGGCACTGAGTGATCCGGGAGATCCATGAACAAACAGCACAAGCGGTTTGGTTGAATCACCGGCTACAGCATAATGTATATCCCTAAAGCCCACGCTATAGGAGCATTGCGATCCCTGTATATGATTTTCATTGAAGTACGCATCAACTTCTTTAGAACTCATGCGAAAGGTCATGCACGCATGCATGAACGTCATCACCACCAGGAAGAGTATAGGAATGATGAACTTGATGTATCGCATGGTGGGATTTAATCGTTATCCGTTAATCGTTATCCGTTCAAAGAGTAATTCTTTGCGAAACTTTGTGCCTCCTTTGAGTTCTTTGTGGCCCTGGATTTATAATCGCAGAATAAAGATATACTCTTTAGCAGCAGAGTTTATCCCCACAGAACGAATAACCGATAACGCTTAACGTATAACGATTAGCGCTTAACGGCTAGAGATTGAGCAGCTTCTTATACTTCGGACTATCGTGCAGAATCTCGATTGCTTTCTTCACATCATCATCGTACTTGAAGCCTGCTTCGATGCTTCCTTTTTCAAGGTGATAGCGTGCTACTATATCTTCCTCCAGCAAAAGTTTGATCTCGTCTTTATAGAGCAGCAACTCGTTCTTCTTGCTTTCTGCAATGCGGTTCGTGATCTGGTCGAGCTGTCCTTTTAACTCGCTATAGTATTTTTCCTTTTTCGCTTCTTCGGTAAACTCTTGCAATTCGAATTCGAGATACGATTTATACTTGTAGTTCTTGTCCTTCATCCATACTATAAATTGCTGGTAGTCTTCATCGCTTAAGGTAAAGGTGCGCGGACTAACCGGATCAGGATGTTTGGACACATATAATGTAGCGAAGTCGAACAAAAATCCTTTTTCAAACAATACCTGTGTGAGCAGGTGTGCTTCTTTCGCTTCTGTTTTTATATCCGGATCAATACCACCGCCATCATATACTGTACGACCAGTGGAGGTTTTGAAAGCACGCTTCAATGAATCGGGTATAGAACCTACGCTGCCATCGTCTCTGCGATGTGTATAGTCAAGCACCTGTATACAGCGACCGGTAGGAGTATAATATTTTGCTGTTGTAACTTTCAACTGCGAGTTGTAAGAGAGCGGACGACTTACCTGCACAAGACCTTTACCGTATGATTTCTCGCCGATCACAACACCGCGATCGTAATCCTGAAGTGTACCCGCTACGATTTCCGATGCAGAAGCACTTCCACGGTTAATGAGTACCGTTACCGGTATCTCTGTATCCACAGGTGTGTTCAGTGTCTCATAGTTCAGGTTGTTCTCCGGTATTTTTCCTTTGGTGCTTACTACCAGTTTACCTTTCGGCAGGAAGATGTTTGTGATGTTTACCGCTTCGATGAGGAGTCCGCCCGGATTACCGCGCAGGTCGAGTATAACACTCTTGGCACCCTTCTCGCGTAATGTAGTGAGTGCATTCTTTACTTCTTTGGCAGCATCCGGTGTAAAATCAGAAAGCTGGATATAGGCTACATCATTGCCTACCATGCCATAATACGGAACGTTATTTACTTTGATCTTTTCGCGTTTAAACTCGATACGCAACGGTTGGTCTACACCTTTTCGCTTCACAGTTAATGTTACCGAAGTTCCTACCTGGCCTTTCATCAGGTGTCCTGATTCTTCGCGGGTAAGTTTTGCCAGTTCAATATCATCGATCTTTACAATTTCATCACCGATCTTCAGTCCGCCTTTCTGCGCACCGTATCCTTCCATGATCATTGTTACAACGGTACGGTTACTGATTTCGCGCGTTATAGCACCGATGCCACCGTACTGACCGGTGTTCACCGTACGAAAATCCTCTACCTCGTCTTCGGGTATATAGTTCGTATAGGGGTCAAGGGAATTCAGCATGGCATCGATGCCTGTGCGAATCAGTTTGTTCGGATTAACATCATCTACATAGAGTGCATTTACCTCTTTGAAGAGTGTTGCGAATATGTCGAGGTTCTTCGCTATTTCGAAATAGCGTTCAGCCGGTCTTGTAAACGACAAGGCCACCAGGGTGATCAGAACCAGGGAGAAGGCCAGTAATCTTTTTTTGGTAATCATAGTAAATTCAGTTCTACGCAAAAGTCTACGCTCACGAATGATTTTATTCTGTACTCGAAAATTCATCATTTTATAGCTAAAAATTGTAAGGATGTATGGTATTCTTCGTTATTTTAAGTCGAAACCCAAATTCTTCCACATGATCAAAACCTATTGGCGGACCCTTGTAGTCGCCCTGCTCTTTTTATGCGCCTGTGAAAGCAAAAACAGCAAGTATGAACTTAAAACAGGCGAAAGCAACGGTTACTCATACGAGTATGTCACCAACGACCCTCTCAAAGTAAGGATTTATACGTTAAAGAACGGTTTAAAGGTGTACCTGAGCCAGTATAAAGCTGAGCCACGCATTCAAACGCAGATCGCTGTAAAAGCAGGTGGTAAAAATGATCCTGCCACCAACACCGGTCTCGCGCATTACCTCGAACACATCATGTTCAAAGGCACTGCAGATTTTGGTACTCTCGACTGGCAAAAGGAGTCCGTATACCTCGACAGTATTGAGCATATGTTTACACATTATGGGACATTGAAAGATTCCACAGAACGTGCNNCTCGGTGCCCGCGGAACGAACGCCTATACTTCGGAAGACCGCACGGTATATATCAATGATATACCGGCTAACCAGCTGGAGAACTGGCTGCAGGTAGAGGGTAATCGCTTTCAGAAAATTGTGCCGCGTTTATTCCACACCGAACTGGAAGCAGTATACGAAGAGAAAAACCGCAGCCTGGATAACGACTACTGGAAAACTTTTGAAACTCTGTATAGCGGTATATTTACCAGGCACCCGTACGGTACACAAACCGTGATTGGTACCATTGATCACCTGAAGAATCCTTCGATCACCGAGATCAAAAATTATTTTGAGACATACTATCGTCCGAACAACGTGGCGATCTGTTTAAGCGGTGATCTGGATTATGACAAGACCATTGCACTGATCGAGAAAAACTTTGGAAGCTGGAAACCGAATGAGCAGTTACCAACGTGGAGTAAAGTAGAGGAAACTCCGATTGCCGCTCCGGTAGTACGGGAAGTATATGGCCCGGATGCAGAATGGATAAATGTAGGTTTCCGTTTTAACGGAAGAAACAGCGAAGACTATAAATTGCTTACGCTCACGGATATGATCCTGTCCAATTCGCAGGCCGGACTTATCGATATCAACCTGAAGCAGCAACAGAAAGTTATTGAGCCTGCCAGCTATGTAGATCAGTTAGGTGATTATAGTATACATACATTCTCCGGTCGCCCGCGCGAAGGACAAAGTCTTGAAGATGTAAAGAAATTATTACTCGAACAGATTGAACTGGTAAAGAAAGGCGAGTTTGAAGACTGGTTGATCGAAGCTACAATTAACGATCTGAAGAAATCGAAGATACAGGGATCGGAACGCAACTGGTCACGCTCGAACGACCTCGTGTTATCGTTCACGAACAATATACCGTGGAACCAGTATATCTCCGAAGCGGATGATATGAAGAAAATCACCAAGGAGGACATCGTGAAGTTTGCCAACGAACACTATAAAGATAATTATGTAGTGGTATATAAACGTTCGGGTAAAGATCCGAATGCGAAGAAAGTTGATAAGCCAGCGATCACGAAAGTAACGCTGAACAAGGAGAATAAATCTCCTTTCCATGAAACGGTTTTGAAAAACAAAACCGAAAAACTGCAGCCTGTATTTCTGGATTATGAAAAAGATATTCAGAAGCTGAAAATGAACAAGGAGGTTGATGTATTATATACACCGAATACCGAAAATGATCTGTTCTCGCTATACTATCTGTCGGATGTAGGCAGCAACAACAACCCGAAAATGAACGTAGCGGTTGAATACCTGCAATACCTCGGCACCGAAGAAATGTCGGCAGAAGACTTCAAGAAAGAGTTCTATAAACTCGGCTGTAACTTTGGTGTTTCGGCAGGAGAGGATCAGACCTATATATACCTGACGGGATTGTCTGAGAACATGGACAAGGCGATGCAACTCTTCGAGAAGCTGCTGGCCAGTCCGAAAGCCGATGACGAAGCACTGAAGAAAATGGTAGACGGTATATTCAAGAAGCGCGATGACAGCAAGAAGGACAAGGGTACGATCATGTTCGAAGGTTTGATCAACTATGGACTCTATGGTGCAAACTCTCCGTTTACCAATGTATTAAGCAATAAAGAACTTCGTGAAGTTAAGGCAGATGAACTGATCGCGATCATTAAGGATTTCACCAAGACGCAGCACCGCGTGCTATATTATGGACCGAAGAAAGGTGAGGAGGTTGTAGCATCGCTCAACCAGTATCACGTTTTACCGGAGCAGTTAAAGCCGGTGCCACCTCCGGTTGAATTCAAGATGCAGGATGTAAACAAGCCGATGGTATATTGGGCGGATTATGACATGGTGCAGGAAGAAATCATGTTCCTCTCAAAAGGTAGTGGTTTCGATAAGACACGTATACCGATGAGTCGTATGTTCAATGAATATTTTGGTGGTAATATGAGCTCACCGGTATTCCAGGAATTACGCGAGGCACAAGGACTTGCATATTCAGCGTTTGCATACTACGGCTCTGCCGATAAACCTACCAGCAACGATTTGTTCTATGCCTATATCGGTACACAGGCAGACAAGCAGCCCGAAGCGATGAAAGCGATGCGCGGTTTATTGACCGACTTCCCGAAATCAGAAGGTGGATTTGAAGTAGCGCGCAATGCTATATTGAACCAGATTGAAAGTGAACGCATCACGAAAGCACGCATTCTCTTCGACTATGAGACAGCACGCAAGCGCGGCCTTGACTATGATATACGCAAGGATATATATGAGCAGACACAGAAATTTACCCTGGCCGATGTTCAAAAGTTCCAGGAGCAGTATATCAAAGGACAGAACTATAACATTGTGCTGATCGGTAACAAGAGCAAGATCAACTTTAAAGAACTGAAGCAATACGGAGAAGTAAAAGAACTTACGCTGGATGAGATCTTCGGTTATGAAAAAGTACAGAAGATCAATCTGGAAAAACCGAATCAGTAGTACACAACGTACTGCCTATACAAAAAAGCCTCCCGTATCACACGGGAGGCTTTTTAACTAGTATAGCTTTACTTTATAGCGGTAACGACCGCGGTAGTATTCTTTCATCTTTAATACTTCTC
>DJFR01000053.1:0-18902 GCA_002432545.1 Flammeovirgaceae bacterium UBA5867
CGTATAGAAGAGTATAGCACTTATCACACGCAAGTGCAGGTTGTTTGCACGATTCCCGTCATGTTTTCGTATTGGGCAAAACCTGTTGATTGTCTGGCAATCTCTCAATTTTTGAACGACCACATTGCTTCATTAATTGATCAGCATCCTAAAAACTATTTGGGGCTGGCAACCATCCCTATGCAGAACACGGAACTGGCGATTCAGGAACTGGAGCGCAGTAAGCGGATAGGTTTGCAGGGTGTGCAGATCGGTTCAAACATTAACGACCTGAACCTGAATGAGTCGCAGTTCTTTCCCATCTTTGAAGCTTGCGAAACGTTAGGAATGGCGGTGCTGGTTCATCCGTGGAATATGATGGGTGAAAAAAGCATGCAGCGTTACTGGCTGCCGTGGCTTGTAGGGATGCCTGCCGAAACAGCGCGGGCGATAAGCTCCATGATTTTTGGTGGTATATTTGAAAGACTCCCTGCACTTCGGGTTAACTTTGCACATGCGGGCGGATCGTTTCTGCCTACTATCGGAAGACTGCAGCATGGTTTTGAATGCAGACCTGACCTGGTAGCAGTAGATAATCCGGTGGCACCTAAAGATTACCTGGGCAAATTCTGGGTGGATAGTGTTACACACGATCCGTTGATGCTGGAGTATGTGTTGAAATTGCAGGGATCAAAACGTGTTACACTGGGCAGCGATTATCCCTTTCCGCTGGGTGATCTGAAAATTGGATCATTTATTGAAGCGATGGATTTGAGTACGACTGTAAAAGAAGATATATTTCACCATGCTGCGTTAGCGTGGCTTAATTTAGAAAAGGAACGATTCGAATAATGACTACACTGTTTTGCCTTCGTGAGGAAAAATTTACTAAGAGAATTGGATGTGTAATGATTTTGTTATGCTGCATGTTAGGCAGTATACATTCGCTTTACGCCCAGGATAAAGAAAAGGCTGATGAATATGTACGCCAGCAGGAACAAGCCAAGAAAGCTGCATTGATGCGCGAGCTTGACTCTGGCGTTTACTATATGGATAATGGCGACTACAAACGTGCCGATAAAATATTCCGCCATGTGTTGAATACGGTGAAGAGCGTGCCTTCTGATCTTACCTATTACTTTGGCAAGAACTCTTTTTACATGCAACAGTATAAACAAAGTATAGATTGGCTTAACAAATATATTCAGCTGAAAGGTACGAATGGTCAATATTCGCAGGATGCAATTTTGTGGAAGCAACGTGCCGAAGCAGAATTCCTGAAAGAGAAATCCACACAAGCTGAAAAAGTACAGGAAGTGCTTTCCATGGATTACAATATTGATTGCGGACCAACCGGCAAGGTGGTTTGTCCGGCATGCAAAGGCGATCATGTTATTATACACCGTGGTGCTTTTGGTAACGAGT
The DNA here is from genome assembly GCA_002432545.1 of Flammeovirgaceae bacterium UBA5867. Lineage (GTDB taxonomy): Bacteria > Bacteroidota > Bacteroidia > Cytophagales > Cyclobacteriaceae > Ohtaekwangia. The sequence continues at coordinate 1,405 of DJFR01000053.1, forward strand.
ATAAAACTTGTCCGTATTGCAACGAGCAGGGTATACTTACCTGTGAGGAGTATAACTTGTTGATCCGCGGTAAGCTGCAACCGAAGACTGCGAATCGTTAAGCGTTATCAGTTATTCGTTAATCGAGGGTTGCTATAAATCCAATGGCACAGAGGTTCACTGAGTAGACACAAAGAAATCACAGAGCTTGAGTATATAACGTCAAAGCTTTGTGACACTCTGCGTCTTCGTGATCTACTTGACATAACGAACCTAAATCTAAATACGTGCAACTGAGTGCTTTCTTGGCACGTTAGGTTCTGGTCTCACAATAAATTTTACCTCAGCATGAAGCGCTGTAAATAATTTAAGCGCTGTACCTAACGTCATATTCTGAGGACTGTTCTCTAACCGCGAAATCTGTGCTTTCTGTACTCCTATAAGCTGACCTAATTCAGTTTGCGTCATATCGCGCTCCATGCGAAGCCGTTTAATTGTATCGGATAGAACATCCATGCTTAGCTCAAGTTCATACTCTTCGCGCTTGGCTGTACCACGCTTGCCTATAAGTTTATCTTTAGCTTCCTCTAAAGTATATATCTTCAAATCATCTGTTTTTTTGATTGCTCTTTTTTTCATAATACTTGTTTCTGATTTGCTCCGCTCTTTCAATTTCCTTAACGGGAACTTTATCTACCTTCTTTATAAATCCATGGGTAGCTATAACCAATGTTGTATACGAGTCATTTTTATCCCAAAAGGCTAATAACCTATACTGTTTACCTCTATACTCCGTTCGGAACTCCCAGATATCTTTCTTCAGTTTTTTGAAGAATTTGGCATCCAGGTTTTCACGCGAACGCTCCACTCCCCGAAGTATTTTAATTCTGACATCTTCATTTTGTTGTTCCAAAAAATCAATAGCCGCACCTAGCAGCAGAATATTAAACCTCACCATCAACGTTATAAACTACTGTACAAAGATATATAAAGTTTACATATATAGAAACTTAAAATCATAAATTTGATGCACGACAATTCTTTGTATTTTTGCCTCGCTTTTTCGGAAGCACCAATGATTAACCTGCAATTAATCCATGGCATTATACAACCGCGTTGATGGCCGTCTTCTCAAGGAGAAGATGCGCACCGCCCTCGAGAAAAGGGTAACTATTTCCTTCTACAAGTATCATCACATTATCAACCCGCAGGAATTCCGCGATTTGCTCTACCGTGAGTTTGATACGCTGGGCGTGCTGGGAAGAATCTATATAGCTGCAGAAGGCATCAACGCGCAGATCAGTGTGCCGGAGCATAACCTCGCTACTTTTAAAACCCGTTTGTACAGCATCGACTGGCTGAACAATGTTCGATTAAACATTGCCGTGGATGACAATGGTAAATCTTTCTTCAAACTGAAGATTCTTGTGCGCAAGAAGATTGTTGCCGATGGACTGGACGACAGTTCATTTGATGTGACCAACAGTGGCGTGCACGTAGATGCTGTTGCCTTTAACAAACTTGCTGATGATCCCAACACGATCATCATCGATATGCGTAATCACTATGAGAGTGAAGTGGGGCATTTTAAAGGTGCTATATGTCCGGATGTCGATACGTTTCGTGAAGAGCTGCAAGTGGCAGAAGACCTGATGCGCGATCAGAAAGACAAGAACCTGCTGATGTACTGCACCGGTGGCATACGCTGCGAAAAAGCAAGTGCATGGATGAAGCACATCGGCTTCAAAAATGTTTTCCAGCTTAACGGTGGTATCATTAAATACGCACAGGAGATAAAAGAACAAGGCATAGAGAATAAGTTCATCGGCAAGAACTTCGTATTTGATGAACGCCTTGGTGAACGCATTACAGAAGATATCATTGCCGTGTGCCATCAATGCGGCAAGCCTTGTGATGATCATACCAACTGCAAGAACGATGGCTGTCACCTGTTATTCATTCAATGCAAAGAATGCGCAGAGAAGTATAACAACTGTTGCTCCGATGTGTGCAAGGAAACAATAGAACTCCCGGAAGAGCAGCAAAAGGAATTGCGCAAAGGCATCAACAAAGGAAGGCAGGTCTTTAAGAAAGGAAGATCAGAACACATCCGCAGCCAGGAATCATAGTTTCAACGCATACAGTATATGTCTGATTTCAACCGCTCAATGGTAGAACGTTGAGGTGGTTTTTGTACATTTAATTCTGAACTCAAAAATTGTTGAACTTTTTGGACCATTCTAAAACAATTCGCATCGGTATAATAAACGTTTCAGATCGTGCCAGTCAGGGTATATATGAAGATATACCGGGCAAGGCAATTGTAGCAACACTGAACGAATACTTGACGAGTCCGTGGGAAAAAGAGTACGCGGTAATTCCGGACGAGCAACATCTCATCGAGAAAACGATGATTGATATGGCTGATAATCGTAAATGTTGCCTGATCATTACATCAGGTGGCACCGGCCCAGCGAAGCGCGATGTTACTCCGGAAGCCACAGAAGCGGTATGCGAGAAAATGATGCCAGGCTTTGGAGAGTTGATGCGTGCTGAAAGTCTTACATACGTACCCACAGCAATTCTTTCGCGCCAGACGGCTGGTATCAGAAACCAGACCTTAATTGTAAATTTACCAGGGAAACCAAAGGCAATCCGGCAGTGTCTGGATGCTGTTTTTCCAGCGATACCGTATTGCATTGATCTGCTGGAAGGACCGTTTATCGAATGCAACGAAGAGGTCGTGAAGATCTTTCGTCCGAAAAACACTTAATTTACAGATTTACTTTAACTTACTATGGCCAGGATCAAGTATTACTACGACACCGAAACCTGTAAATACGAGCGGGTAAAAACTAAAACCAGTGATGTTGTAATGAATGCCCTCGGCATTCTGTCGTTAACTGTAGCGATGGCGGTTGGTCTTCTTATTCTCTACACCAACTACTTCGAATCTCCCAAAGAACTCATCCTTAAAAATGAGATCAAAGAACTTGAATTCTACTATGAGAAGCTCACGCAGGACGTAAAGGGCCTGAACGAGATCCTCGGTGATGTAGAACAACGTGACGATAACATTTACCGTGTCGTGCTCGGAGCTGAACCGATCGACAAGGCAATACGCGATGCAGGTGCCGGTGGTGCCGACCGTTATGAAGATATTCGCGATAAGAACATCGATCATGAAGACATGGTCGTAGGTCTCAACGAAAAAGTAGATCTGCTTCGCAGAAAATTATATATAGAATCCAAGTCGCAGGATGAAGTGGTGAAGCTGGCTGAAAAGAAAGAGAAACTATACGCAGCGATTCCGGCCATTCAACCGGTATCCAACAAACAACTTCATGCGCTGGCTTCCGGATTCGGATGGCGCACGCACCCGATNNACGATTGCTGAAGTGAGCGTAAAATTCAGTGGCTACGGAAAGATGGTAGAAGTTGATCACGGCTTCGGCTATCGCACTCGCTATGCGCACATGCACGAGTTTGCTGTTCGCTCCGGCCAGAATGTAAAACGTGGTGACCTGATCGGCTACGTGGGTAACACCGGTCTTTCAACGGCTCCGCACTTGCATTACGAAGTGCTGATCAACGGCAGCCAGGTAGACCCGGTTCACTATTTCTACAACGACCTTACTGCGGCTGAATACGAAAAAGTACTCGAGCTCGCTTCGATCGAAAACCAGTCACTTGGAATGTAATTCCTGGCAAACCGATCTATACTTTTGTAACAATAGACTTTACACTTCCCCGGAGATCGCTCTTCGGGGATTTTGTTTTTTTAAGGTACCTTTACCCTTAGAATATATACCTGCGATGCCGAGACTTCTACCTGCCTGTTTGTTGGTATTGATCGCCTGCACCAACGCCATCTCCCAGGGATGCAGCGATGCCGGCTTCTGTACCATGGGAGCTATGAAACCCGATCAACCCTTCAATAAAAAAATTGAGCTGCGACTGCGATCCATGGAGATAAGCTTTTATAGAGGTACTACCACCCTTACGCCTATTGTGTACGTAGCAACGGCTGATCTTAACTTTAGTCTGAACCGAAAAACATCTTTTCAGGTAAAGCTTCCGTACCAGGCGGTGTCCGGTTCATTGGCGAATACCTCGGGGCTTGGCGATATATCGCTATGCATAACGCGCGCTATATATTCTACCGAAACGTATGATATAAATTTTTCGGTTGGCGGCAAGATACCAACGAACCGATCGGACAAAGATGTAGATGGTTATCCGTTACCCATGTACTATCAAACCAGTCTGGGTACGTACGATATCATTACGGGTATATCGCTCATCAGTAAAAAATGGATGTTCGCTACGGGCGTTCAACATCCCTTCAACAAGAATAACAATCAATTCCTATGGTCAGCGTGGGAAGGCAGTTCGGAAGACATGGCCTATATACATGAATATGCTCGCGCGAAAGAATTGAAACGCGGCACCGATATCATGTTTCGTGTCGAGCGTAACTTTCGTTTTTCGAGACTCAATTTCTCATTCGGGCTGCTGCCTATATATCGTATCAACAAAGATGAAATTGCAGATGCAAGCGGAAATCGTTTCAAACAGGATAAAGCACATGGTCTGGCATTGTCAGGCATCTTTACCACCGGGTATAATTTCAATGTACAGTCTGGTATAAAACTCCTGGTTGGTCATAAAATTACCAATCGCGATGTAAACCCGGACGGTCTCACGCGCGAACTTGTTTCTTCCATCAGTTATTATCATCGCTTCTGATCCTTATGAGCCGGTTCCTTCTACTTCTCTCCTTCCCGCTCCTGTTGTCCTGCTATACCTGGGCACAAAGCATTCCGCTGGTCGATCAATATTTACTCAATGCAGAGTACGACAAGGCCTTGCAGCAAATAGACCTTGAGCTGACGAAGACATCGGATAGCCATACCGTTGCTTTACTGGAGAACAAAAAGGTGGAAGCCCTGATCCGCCAGGGAAAACTTGACCAGGCCGAAAAAATACTAACGGGTATATCTGCTCAATCAACGCCCGGCTTTCAACAGGCGATAACCCAAACGACCTATGGTTTGCTATATATGAACCAGGGAAGAAATGACCTTGCTGAGGATGCGCTACAGAAAGCCGCACATTTGTTTGACGAAAGTAATAAAGCCGAAACGCTCGAAGCCGCACAAGCACTGGCATATTTGGGAAATCTATACTGTGCTACCGGTAAATATACCCAGGCTGAAGAGCAACTGAACATGGCCCTTTCGCTGCGACAAAAACAATTGAAAGAAAACCACGAACTGATTGCAGCATCTTATAACGACCTCGGACTTACCTTTACAGCAACGGATCCTGACAAGGCACTTGAGTACTATGAAAAGGCACTCGCCATCTACCAGAACATTCATGGTAAACAACATCCTAAAATTGCAATCGCCAATACCAATATAGGCTTCGTATACCGCAAGCTTGAGCTCTACGGTGATGCAGTAAATAATTTTGAATCAGCACTAAAGATCTGGGAGCAAGTATATACCGCTGCACATCCGTCCAAAGCGTTTGTACTTTTTAACCTGGGCGAAACGTATCTGAAGATTGGCGATACAAAAGCTGCGCAGGCATTCTATATGCGTGCATTGGCGATGTACCAGGAAAGTTATGGAAAGAAACATCCGGAGATAGCGCGTGTACTCAATGCCATTGCGAGTATACATGTATCTCTCTACGGGTATGATAAAGCACTGAATTACTATCAACAAGCTTTACAGGCGAATGTAAATGACTATGAAACGAATGATGTTACCATTCAACCGCGCCTGAAAAATTTCTATGACGGTAATGTATTGTTATACTCGTTGTTGGGAAAAGCGCAGGCTCTTGAATCGCAGTATTATGGAAGAACATTGAAGTTCACAAACCTCGCGCTCGCGTTGCAAACATTGCAGGTATGCGATACGCTGATCGATAAACTGCGAAAACAAATTACCAATGAAAGCGACAAGATATTACTGGGCGTTATTGCAAATGAAGTATATACCGATGGCGTGCGCATAGCCCATGAAACAGGCAACGTGGCGTTAAAGAAGAAATCCTATTTTGAACTTGCGTTCTATTTTGCTGAGAAAAGTAAATCGGCAGTGCTGCTCGAAGCTATATCGGATGCCAACGCCAAATCATTTGCCGGTATACCAACAGACCTGCTGGACGAAGAGAAAAACCTGAAGTCGGCAATTGCTTTATGTGCACAGAAGCTCGCACAAAAACCTTCTGCTGATGAAGAGAAGTATTTACGCGAAGCATCGTTTAGCCTCAATCGTAATTACGAAGCTTTTACCAAGCGACTGGAGAACCAGTTTCCGGAATATTTCAATCTGAAGTTCAACACAAGCTCTCCTTCTATTCAGCAACTGCAAACCAAACTGGACGCACAGACGGCATTACTCAGTTATTTCATTGATGAAAAAAATAACAGACTCTATATATTTCAGATCACAAAAGACAAGTATAGCATCATCGATCATGCATTACCGGCAGAGTTCGGAAAGTATATTACGGGAATGCGCAATGGTATATTCTTTCATGATATAAAAGTCTTTATCAAGGCGTCTGAAAAATTATCGGCTTTACTCCTTCCCAAACACTTACCGTCTGGTATTCAAAATCTGCTGGTGTTACCTACCGGCCGACTCAGTATTATACCTTTTGAAGCATTGTTCACAAAGACAGTAACTGAAACAGATGCTTACACAACATTGCCCTACCTGATCAACCGCTATACCGTTCGCTATGAATTTTCAGCGGGATTGATTCTCCAGAAAAACAGTTTACAACGGATGGCCAGTACGCCTTCTATCTTGTTGTGTGCGCCCGTAACCTTTCCTGCAAAAGATGACCTTCCGGAATTACCAGGTACGGAGTCGGAAGTAAATGAGATTGCCAGATTGTTTGCCTCTCAAAAATACACGAATGGACTTTACATTAAAGAACAGGCTGATGAAAAGCTTGTGAAATCAGGAAAGACGAAAGACTATACCTATATACACCTGGCTACACACGGTGTTGTGGATGAAAGCAACCCGGCTTTGTCGAGAATATTTTTGCAGTCTGATGTAGGCTCTGAAGACGGCAACCTGTTTGCAGGCGAAATATATAACCTTGATCTGAATGCCAACCTGGTAACACTCTCTGCATGCCAGACGGGGCTGGGTAAAATATCAAAAGGCGAAGGTGTTATCGGATTATCGCGCGCGCTGGTATATGCAGGTGCGCAGAACATCATTGTCTCATTCTGGAGTGTAGCCGATGAGTCTACCTCTGAACTGATGAAGAACTTTTACCGAAAATTACTGGAAGAACAGAACACAACGTTCTGCAACAGCCTGCGTAAAGCGAAGCTGGAGCTGGTGAAGAATGAAAAGTATGCTGCGCCCTATTACTGGGCTCCGTTTATTCTGATCGGGTTCTGATGGCACCCCAAAAACGTGTTGCCATCTATAGCTATAGATTGAAAGCCGGTTATAGTGCCGGCTTGATACGCATGTTCCGGATCAGCCCTTCTTCAATCTGAAAGACGTGCAGAACATTCTTGATAGACACTATACTTCCTTTCAGATCGCGAATGATCTGGTTGGCTTCCACCACAAAACGCCCTTCTTCATCTTCTTCGAAATATACCGGCTTTACATGCGGGTCCATATAGCTCCACTGCCGCGACCAGTATTCGCGAATACCATGGTGTCCTTGTACCAGGCCGCCTTCCAGTGCGTTGGCCCAATCTACTTCCGGATGAATTACTTCTAACGCTGCATCTATGTCGCGGGCATTGAATGAATTGTAGACATATTGCAAAAGTTCACGATAATCGATGTTTTGCGAAATGGTCATACCACTGGGTTAATTTGTTACCCTGAATTTCTGCACCACGCATCAGTACACCAACAAAATTACCGTAAGCTGCCCTGATAGGCATACTAATCCCCGAATATACCGACCAGACGATACCCCTACCGTTGTATTTACTCGTATCGCAAGGACTTGGCGGGGTTAACCCGTGCAGCCCGAATGGTATGAATACTTACCGTAAAGAGTGCTATAGCAATTACCACCAGGCTTGGCAACGTAAAGATGAGCCAGTCTAATTGAATGCGATAGGCAAAATCCTGCAACCAGGCGTTCATTACCCACCAGGCCAATGGTGTAGCAATGGCAATCGCTATGGCCAGCAATACTATATAATCTTTACTGATGAGCGTAAGAATGCTGGGCACCGAAGCTCCCAATACTTTGCGCACACCAATCTCTTTGGTACGTTGTATGGCGGTGAGCGATGACAACCCGAATAACCCGAGACAGGCTATAAATATAGCGAGCGCTGAAAATATACCGAATACTTTACCAAACTGCTGGTCGGCTTCATATTGCTGATTGTAGTGATCGTCAAGGAAGAAGTATATAAATGGATTGCCGGGAAATAGTTGTTTCCAGTCATTCTCAAAATTAGCCAGCGATGATTTTACATTGGCCGTGTTGAACTTCACCGAATAAAATCCACCGGGTGCTTTACCATAGCGCAGCACCATTGGATCATATGCTTTCTTCAATGACTCCTGGTGATAGTCTTTTACGACACCAACTATCTTGAAGGTATCTCCCCAGAAGAATATCTTATCATTCAGTGCGTCTTCGGGTTTCTGAAAACCTAAATGACGTGATGCTGATTCATTGAGCAATACAGAGTGTTCTTCATCGGCTACTTCATCCGAGAAAGATCGTCCGGCCGCTATATCCACACCAAAGAACTTCGTATAGTCATGATCAAACAGAATGATGCGGTACTGCTTCGCTTCATCTTCACGCTGGCTCAGTCTGCGTATACCACCGGCATTCCATCCGGGTTGACGGCCCGGAACTTCAGTGGATGCAGTCATGCCGCTTACTTCAGAATATTGTAAAATCTTGTTCTTGAAAACCTGGAACTTCTGCTCGTACGTTGAGTCGCGAACATTCGGAGAATTTATAACCAGTGTCTGCTGAATGTCTACACCGAGTGACTGATTCTGCATGTGACTAATCTGCCTGTATACCGTAAACGTACCAACAATCAATGTAATGGAAGCAATGAATTGTGTTACCACCATGCCCTTTCTGAAAAATATACCTTTATGTGTATTCTTGAAACGACCTTTCAACACTTCCACCGGTTTATAACCCGACAATACAAATGCAGGATATAGTCCTGACAGCAGTGCACCGCCTATAATCAACAATCCCATCCACGCCCAGAACATTTTTTGTTTGAATAATATATACCCCAGCTCACGGCCAGTCATTTCACTAAATGCCGGCGTAAGCAGTATAACAAATGCTATGGCTATAACAACGGCTACACCGTTAAGTAAAACCGATTCAAAAAGAAATTGCTGCACGAGCTGTGAACGGAACCCTCCCATTACTTTACGCACACCTACTTCGCGGGCACGCTCAATGGATTTAGCCGTGGAAAGATTTATATAATTGATCCAGGCTATAAACAAGATGAGTATTGCTACAACCGAAAGGAAGTATGCAGCCTGCCGGTTACCATTCTGTTTGAACTCGCCTCTGAAATCGGAATCAAGGTGTATATCGGCTACAGGCTGCAGGTGAAATTCCATACCGGCATTATAGCGTTTCATTTCTTCACCCGCGCGCTTCTGTACATAGGCTGGTAACTTTGCTTCAAAGTCTTTCGGATTGGTGTGTTCATCGAGCAATATATAGGTTATAAATCCATCCCATTGCCAGGAGGTGATCGGATCGTTCCATAATTTATTAAGCGATGTGAACGACATCAGCACATCAATCTGCATGTGCGAGTTTGCCGGCAGATCTTCGAATACACCGGTTACTTCATAATCAGTAGTTCCGTTGTTCTTTAATAATTTACCAACCGGATTTTCATTCCCGAAGTATTTCTTTGCTATAGACTGCGACACTACTATTTTAAAAGGTTCTTTGAGTACTGCGGAGTCTATACCTTCAATCAGATTAATGGAAAATATTTTAAAGAAATCTTCTGAAGCGAAATACGAATTATCTTCTTTGAAAAACACATCATCATACGAGAACACAGCATCGCGCTGGTGTAAACGGGTATAGTACTGTACTTCCGGAAAATCAGTTTTCAGGTCAGGCCCTATACCGGCACATCCGGCTGCCCATCGGGTAGCGAGCTCACCCCGATCATACCGATCGAGCTGCACGCGGAATATCCTGTTCTTCTTATCGAGAAAATTATCATAACTGAACTCGTGCATTACATATTGTGTAATAAGCATGCACGCCATCATACCAATGGCGAGGCCCAATACATTAATGGTTGTAAACGCTTTATTCCTGGAAATATAGCGCCATACGGAAGTCATGTAGTTCTTGATCATGAAGGGAGCGATTTAGAAACGGATACTTTGATACATGGAAATGGTTACAAGGCAGGCGATAATTCTGATGGCTGCATAACGTTTTCTCAATCTCTTCGCGCACAAAACATCCACGTTATAACAAGCCAGCCCCGCCTGGCAATGCTATACTATACGATTGAAATGCCAAAGTATAAAACCGGTTTCCGGCAACGGGTGACTCATACATAAAAGAAGAACGGGCTATATCCGTACAAAGTATGTTCGTTAGCGAACAATTGTATATAGTCTGCTAAAGCTACTTCGAGCGACTGCTCTCTAATTTCCGATTGATGATGCGGATGATTTCGTCAAGCTCTTGTGCTGCTTCCTGGAGACGTTCAAGGATCTCCTCTCGATCATCACTCAACTCCTTAATGCGGGCGAGCTCCACAAGGCCCAGTATCCGGGCTAACGGTCCGCGTACTTCATGCGCGGTAAAAAATGCATACTCAACAAGCTTCTGATTTTGGAGTGCAATCTCTTCGGTGCGCTCCTTTACCTTCATCTCGAGGTTCTCGTTCATCTTGTTGATCTCTATGTTCAGCTTCATAAGCGCCTCTTTGGCAAGATGATTGGTCTTGTTAAGGCCATAGAACTTAAAACCGAGCAGAACCGATAGTATCAGGATCAACGACACGCCTCCTATAGCTATATATTGTCGTTTTACAATCTTTCGCTGAAAGCCCAACTCCTGCTCTTTCTGCTGATAGTCGTATAACATTTGAATGGTAGCGATCTGTTCACGTCTTTCATTCTCGAATATAACACGCTCCAGTGCAGATACCTGGCGCGTGAAATATAGCGCGGAGTCAAGCTGCCCCATGCGTTCAAAGTAAACACTTAAAAATTTAAGTCCTTCCATCTCCTGGCTCCGGCTGCTCTTCTGTCGCGCCAGTGCTATGGCTGTATGCAGATAATAATAGGCAGAATCATATTGACCGGAGTTCAGAAACAGCTGCCCAAGCTTGTTATTAGCCGCCACCACCTGCATGTGATCGTTGGATGACCTCGCATAGCCTATAGCATCTTTATAGTATGACGCTGCTTTGGTATAGTCTTCCTGGTCGGCATATATATCGGCTATGGAAGAGTATGCATTGCCGGTAGCCCAGCCGTTCTTGAGTATCTTTAAACGATCGAGCGCCTGGTTACAGAAGTCGAGGGCTTTGGTAAAATCACGTGTGTTGCGATAGTATTCTGCGAGGGATAACAGCGAGTTTACAACACCGAGGCTATCACCTATAGATCGTTTTAGTTTGAGAGACTCCAATGAGAAATCGCGAGCTTTGTCGAATTGGTTTTGCCTGCTGAAGATCATCGAAAGGTTGTTCAACACTTTCGCTTTGCCCGACATATCGTTCAGCTCTTCGTATAGTTTGAGTGACTGGTAACAATATTCAACGGCAACCGAATATTCATTTCGTACATAATGTAGTACGCCCTGTATCTTCAATGACTCGGCCAATCCTTTTTTATAGGAGTTAGCCTGTGCAGCAGTAGACGCTTCACTGACAAAGCGTTCAGCATCACTGGCAGATATAAGCGAGTATTGAAAGGCTAGTTCATTGAGCAAGTCAACACGCTGCTTTTCATTTTCTACTTTCGGCAGGACTTTTAAAAGCGAGTCGATCCTGTGTTGTTGGCCTGCTACAAGCGAACTCGCAATACAAAAGACGAAAAGAAACGAAATCAGGTTCTTCATTAGAGGCACATACCAACAAACAGGCCGCTAATATAAGTTAAAATAATTCTTTTGCTATCCTATAAATAGGATCTGACTTACCCATAGAATAAAAATGCAATGTTGGAACACCTTTCTTGATGAGTTCTTTCGATTGCTGAATGCACCATTGGATACCGACCTCTTTTATAGCCTCGTTATCTTTACACTTCTCGGCTTCGTCTGCAAGACCTTCGGGTATGTCGATGTGAAATGTTTTGGGAAGAACGGTTAACTGTGCTTTACCTGTAAGCGGTTTTATACCCGGAATGATCGGCACATTGATACCGGCTTCGCGACACTTATCTACAAAGTCAAAATACTTCTGGTTATCGAAGAACATCTGCGTCACAATATACTGTGCGCCCATGTCTACTTTTAGTTTGAGATACTTAAGATCCGTTTTCAGGTTCGGTGCATTGAAATGTTTTTCAGGATAGCCTGCCACACCAATACAAAAATTAGTAGGTGCTGCCGTAGTAAGCTCTTCATCCAGATATACCCCCATGTTCATGTTTACCACCTGTGCGAGCAGATCGGATGCAAAGCGATGTCCGTCCGGTTCAGGAACAAAACGTGATTCACTTTTTATAGCATCGCCCTGCAATAACAAAACATTATCGACACCGAGGAAGTGAAGATCGATCAACGCATTTTCGGTTTCTTCTTTGCTGAATCCTCCGCAGATAATATGCGGCACGGTATCAACTTTATAGTGGTTCTGTATNNCTATATACATACTCTTCACGATGATACGTAACATCAATGAACGGAGGCTTAAACTCCATCAACGGATCGATGTTATTAAACAAGTTCTTAATATTCTCCCCTTTCAACGGAGGCAGAATCTCAATCGTAAATAAAGTTTTACCGTTAGCGCTTTTCAGGTGGTCGACTACTTTCATTGTGTTTACGTGTGTAGGTGTTTTGGTGGGTACGTTGTACCGTTAATGTTATTTTGTGCGATTAGCCAGGTAGCGTATCAGTGCAAGGCTAAGTGCTTTTACTTTATCTGCTTTGTCTTGTATTTCTTTCGCTTTCGTTTCTTCCAGGTAATTCAAGTCTATTAATACATATACTATACTTTTAACCTCGGATGCAGAATTGTGAGCCGTATCCAGGTAACGTATGAACTCTTTCGTGCTATACTTACCAAATCCCTCCGCTATATTATTCATAATAGAAAGCGCTGCCCTTTTTATCTGACTCTTGGTATCGAAGTCTCTGGCCAGTTTTCCGTCCTCCGAAATAATATATACTTCCTTCACTAATTCTCTCGCCTCCTTCCAACATCTCAAATCCTCAAACCTTTCAATCTTACCCATAACATTTAATATTTATATATAAAAAAACACAACTATTAAAAACGTGCCTATATATCAACCCCACCCTACCTAAACACATACACACCTAAACACGTAAACACATCAAATATCGTAGCTCAAATTCGGTGCTAACCATTTCTCTATTTCGGAGAGCGGCATGTTTTTGCGTTTGGCGTAGTCTTCTACCTGGTCTTTTTCGATTTTGCCGAGGCCGAAGTATTTGGAGTCGGGATGTGAGAAGTAGAATCCGCTTACGGCCGCGCCCGGGTACATGGCGTATGACTCGGTAAGTTGAATGCCTACTTTACCGGCATCGAGAAGTTCGAAGAGTAATTTCTTTTCGGTGTGATCCGGACACGCAGGATATCCGGGGGCCGGACGTATACCTTGATATTCTTCCTGTATCAGTTGGTCGTTGGTATAGTGTTCGGTCGTTGCATAGCCCCATAATTCTTTACGAACTTTTTCATGTAAACACTCTGCGAACGCTTCTGCAAGTCGGTCGGCAAGTGCCTTTGCCATGATCTCGGAGTAATCATCGTGGTTTGCTTTATAGAAGTCAACGAGTTTCTCCAGACCAAGTCCTGCTGTTACAGCGAACATACCGAAGTAATCTTTACCCTGTTCCGGAGAGATAAAGTCTGCGAGGCAGAAGTTCGGAAGGTTCTGCGCTTTTTTGTTTTGCTGACGCAGAAAGTGAAACGTTGCAAAAGGCGAAGTTTGCTTTTCATCCGCATATAGCACTACATCATCGCCTGTGTTTACGGCCGGGTAGAATGCTATAACACCGCTGGCCTGAAGACTTTTATTTTTAATGATATCGTCTAACATTTTGTTAGCATCATCAAAAAGTTTTTTAGCCTCCACGCCTACTACAGCGTCATTAAATATACCGGGATAACGCCCTGCCAGCATCCACGTCTGGAAGAACGGAGTCCAATCTATATACTTGCGTAATTCTTCAAGCGGGAAGTTCACGAACTCTTTGCGTCCGGTAAAAGCGGGCTTGGTATAGTTGGTCTTTGACCAATCTATATTTGTTCTGTTCTTTCTTGCTTCCGCTAGTGATATATAGTTCTTGGTACCTTTTCTGCTTTCGTGATCAATGCGAAGCTGGTGATACTCATTCTTCACCTTCTGCTTGAATCCATCGCGTGTATCGACACTGATCAACTCACTGGCTACCGGCACAGAACGTGAAGCATCGAGTACGTGTACAACGGGGCCATCGTATACCGGGTCGATCTTTACTGCGGTGTGAATGCGTGATGTAGTAGCACCACCAATGAGAAGCGGCAAATCAAGTTTCTCACGTTGCATCTCACGCGCCACGTGAACCATTTCATCCAGTGACGGAGTGATCAAACCACTCAGTCCAATTACATCAACCTTTTCGCGCTTGGCTGCTTCAATAATTTTTTCTGAAGGCACCATCACACCCAGGTCTACCACTTCGTAGTTGTTACATGCGAGTACAACGCCTACTATATTCTTCCCTATATCATGTACATCGCCTTTCACGGTGGCCATGAGTATACGGGCGGCTGCTTTATTCTGCTCGCCACTCAGTTTCTTTTCTTCTTCCAAGTAAGGTGTGAGGTAGGCAACGGATTTTTTCATTACCCGCGCACTCTTTACAACTTGCGGCAGAAACATTTTACCACTACCGAACAAGTCACCTACCACATTCATACCGGCCATCAACGGACCTTCAATTACATGTAGCGGCCTACCGTATTTAACACGCGCTTCTTCTGTATCCTGATCGATAAAGTCAATAACACCTTTTACCAGTGCGTGCGTGATACGTTCTTCTACTGTGCCTTTGCGCCACTCGTCATCGGTCTCTTTTTTCTTGGCTGAACCTTTTACGGTCTCGGCAAATTCCAGTAGCCGTTCCGTTGCATCGTCTCTGCGATTCAGCAAAACGTCTTCCACGCGAACGAGTAATTCCTTGTCGATCTCGTCATATACCTCGAGCATCGTTGGGTTTACTATACCCATGTCCATACCATGCTGTATAGCATGGTATAGAAATGCCGAGTGCATTGCTTCGCGCACTTTCTGATTGCCACGGAAGCTGAATGATACGTTACTAACCCCTCCGCTTACATGCGCGCCCGGGAGGTTTTCGCGAATCCATTTTGTTGCTTTGAAAAAATCAAGCGCATAATTTCTATGCTCCTCTATACCGGTTGCTACCGGAAATATATTGGGGTCGAAGATGATATCCTCCGGTGGAAACTTTACCTCGTTCACCAGTATATCATACGCGCGTTTGCAAATGGAAATTCTTCTGTCGTACGTATCCGCCTGACCTTGTTCATCAAACGCCATCACTACAACAGCTGCACCATAACGTCTTACAAGTTTTGCCTGGCGCACAAAATCTTCCTCACCTGCCTTTAAGCTGATCGAGTTAACAATACCTTTTCCCTGCAGGCACTTCAAACCTTCTTCAATCACTTCCCATTTGGAAGAGTCAACCATTACTGGTACCACAGCAATCTCAGGCTCCGATGCCATCAGGTTAAGATAGCGTACCATGGCCGCTTTGGAATCCAGCATCCCCTCGTCCATGTTTACGTCAATTACCTGTGCACCACCGCGCACCTGGTCCAGTGCTACCTCAAGTGCTTCTTCAAACTTATCTTCTTTAATGAGTTTTAAGAACTTTGCCGAGCCGGTAACATTGGTTCGCTCTCCTATATTGACAAAGTTGGAACTGGGAGTAATGGTGACTCCCTCCAGTCCACTTAACAATAAATATTTAGACATGCTCTTCTACTACTCCTCTTGGGTTATATTTCTTTGCTATATCAGCAATCAGTTTAATATGATCGGGTGTTGTTCCGCAGCAACCACCAACAATGTTGATCAATCCTTCTTTTAAAAAGACTTCAACCTGTTGTCCCATTTCTTCAGGTGTCTGATCGTAATGACCAAACTCATTGGGAAGTCCTGCATTCGGATAAGCACTCACGTAGAACGGAGCTTTCTCATTCAGTACTTGCAAGTACGGTCGTAACTGACTCGCACCAAGTGCACAGTTCAATCCTATACTGAGCAACGGTACATGCGAAACGGAAATAAGAAATGCTTCGGTGGTTTGTCCGGAAAGTGTGCGACCACTCGCATCGGTAATTGTACCGGATACCATGATTGGCAATTTTCTTCCAATCTCATCGAACAACTCCTGTATAGCAAACAGCGCTGCTTTTACATTGAGTGTATCGATAATGGTTTCGAGCAAGAGTACATCTGCGCCACCATCAATGAGTCCTTTAGCCTGTTGTTTGAATGCAAGCGCGAGTTCATCAAAAGTTATAGCACGGAAGCCCGGGTTATTTACGTCTGGTGAAAGTGATGCTGTTTTATTGGTTGGTCCCATAGCACCTGCCACGAAGCGAGGCTTGCTCGGGTCTTTCTTTGTAAACTCTTCAGCTACTTCTTTCGCGATTTTAGCAGAGTAATAGTTCAGATCATATACTGCATCTTCCAGGTGATAGTCAGCTTGCGCGATGGTAGTACCGCTAAATGTATTCGTCTCTATGATATCAGCCCCTGCTTCGAGATACTGGCGATGTATAGCCTTTATGATATCAGGACGAGTAAGCGAAAGAATATCGTTATTTCCCTTGAGTGGAAAATTATGATCTTTAAAACGATCTCCCCGAAAATCTTCTTCTTCGAGTTTATACCGCTGAATCATGGTACCCATAGCACCATCAATCACGAGTATACGTTCCTTCAAAATGTCTTCGATTTTCATAAAGCCCTCCGCGTTTAGTTATTGCTATCCAGAGAGCCCCTGTAAGGTGGGTTAACTTATCTTTTCCGTTACATCATGCAAAGTAACGAAAGGGATTTAGCACAACACTCGTTAACCAGAGCTAACGAATAGGATGCTAAGACGTCATCGGGCCCATTCCCTCGGTCTTTCTGGATAAGCTTTGGCAAAGAAAATGAATAGGAATGAAACTACAAAACAACTTACCGGAAACGATACCCTATTCTGATCCCTAACACCGGGCAGGGTACTACGCGATCTTCTTCGTT
>DJFR01000053.1:18914-20771 GCA_002432545.1 Flammeovirgaceae bacterium UBA5867
GATCCGTCTGATTTTACATGAAAAGGCCCAGCGATAAATACTAACGAATACTTTATCACTGAGCCTATATTTTAACGTGCACTATTCGATTGCATACACATCAAGAGAACTACCAACAAGATACATAACATCGTTGATGATAACCGGATTCATAGACGCGCCCGAAGGACGATCGATTTTTAACCATGCATTATTAGCAGGGTCATACTGCCAGATTGCTCCACTATCTCTGAAGAAGAAGAAACCGTAAGCCGATGAAGCTACGCCAAAATTGCCTACACCGCCTTGTGGAATTGTAACCGGAACATTATTGCGCAAAGTATACTTTTCGATGGAGGCGTCATATTCGTATAACCCCGGATCGCTTGTCACATAGGCAAACAATATATATATCTTGTTGTTGACAACAGTAACACCATAAACATCAGGAGGAATGGCACCCTTCGTAGACGGTACGGTTGAGAATACACTCCAGTGATCCTCTACTTCATTGTATTGCCAGATCTCGCAGGTACGTCCGTTATCCTGGTTATTGCCCACAACGTAAGCCTGTCCATACAGCGTAAATGTATGTGCACCGACTATCTCTACCGGAAAATCGGACATCTGTTTCCATGTCTTGGCTGTTATATCAAATCGCCAAACAGCCTTATCGTCCAGGATATATATCTTGTCAGAAAGCAGAAAACGTCTGCTATAATAAGTTTGTTCATCCGGATAGTCCGGTAATCGGGTCACGGTGTTTTTGGAAGGATCAAATTCATACAATGGAGTAACAGTTTTACCACCTGTACCTGATCCAATACCAAAACCTACATATCCACTACCGTTGGATGTCAGTCCGTATGCAGACGCATTACCTACCATAAATTCCGGCCACCCGTTAACAGTATAAGTAAACCACTCCCTAACATTTTTAGTCGTGAAGGTTGTCTGAACACCATAAACAGTAGAGTCCGCTGTAGAAGCGTACGATCGAACATAGTACAATCTCGATTTTTCCAATCCTGTGAGCGGATATGAAAACTCCTTCACCACGTTAATTTTTCCTAATGAGACCCTGGTTCCATTTTTCAGCGATGGCATAGTCTCAGTTGAGTAAACAAAGCCATGATCTATAATGGAATCGTTCGCTAACTGTGTAATCTTTCCGACTACAATGGCTTCGCGCACCCGAACCGCCTGAGCCGTGGTTGTTTGAACGGAAGGCAAAGTAACTTTAGACTCGTCACTTTGAGGATCATCTTCGCTGCAGGAAAAGACAAACAGAATTACTAAAAAATACAGGTAAAAATATTTCATATTTATACAGTTGTTTTGAACGCTAATTTTATTGCGGCATCTCTATAGCCGTGTTCATGAATAAAGTATTCTTTAAGGATAAGCTGTCATGGGAGTCAGAGTGAACAATGCCTGTCTGAAACGAAAAAAAAAGAAAAAAATAACAGGCTATATGAAGTCCAAAATCTTTTCATAGGCAACGCAGACAAAACTGAAATTCAGGCGCAATAATACCGCGTTTACTTCAATAAAATCCTGAAAATTGGCTGGCCATACTACAAGCTATGAAGTGATGAGAATGTCCTTCGGAACTTTACATTTAACGCATAACGAGGTATATCAACTGTTGATCGGTTGAAAAAATGAATATTTATAGATCAACCATACATCACGTTTAAGATTTTTTTCAGGAGATATATTCACGTGTTCAAAGATCAGGTTAAACTCTTCCTTCTCCCGGTTGACATACAACGCATCATGGCGTATAGCCATACCGATGTTACCAAGCATTTATACAAAATTATTGCCTTTGGATCTCCGTTCTAAAAATCTTTACCGGAAACGATACCCTATTCT
>DJFR01000007.1:0-211 GCA_002432545.1 Flammeovirgaceae bacterium UBA5867
CCTTGGATGGATTTCTATAGTTTGAGGCATTATCGTAATCATCTGCTGTATATATCTTACCATCACTTTGCTTTTGCACCACATCCTCTTTATACTCTCCAAGCTTTCCTGGTACCGGTACTCCCATGGTAGTAAGTGCAGGCCGCCCGGTATTATCTGGAATGGTTTGCGTGATCAACGTATTATCTTTTGAGGCACGATAAGACTGCGT
>DJFR01000007.1:307-47240 GCA_002432545.1 Flammeovirgaceae bacterium UBA5867
ACCACTGTAAAGTATACCTTCTGTGTCGGAAAACTGAATGTGTACTCCCGATACATCACCAGGATTTACACTCCAATGGTTATCCGAATAATTTAGATCATTAGCTATACCTCCATCATAAAAAGTACCAATCGGCCTGACGCGCCATACATAAAAGCCTGTTCCCTCCGGTATTGTAAGTGTTAGTGATGTTGCGCTGCTCTGCGTTTCAATTCTCAACGCTTTACTCCAATCAACATCTGTCGTTATATCTTTTTCCGAAGCCGCTGTGGCTTGTTGNNCTTCAATGAAGTCAATATAGGCTTTACTGAAGTTGACGTAACATCAAGTCCATATGCTATATCATAGGACAATTCAAAACGAATCTTATTTGCGATCTTCGCCAACATCTCAGCCTGCGTTGAAGAAGCAGATGCTGCGGTTATTAATGGTGTAATGGTAACATTTTCAATTGAGAATCTCTGAAATAGAAAATCAGAAGCATCCACACTGTTTGTTATCAGATCTGTAAACTGTGTAAAGTCCTTTGTAAATACAGCTTCCGGCTTACTATTCTCTATAATAAGTTCATATGCAGCGTCATCAAACACATTCGCCACCTCGGTAGAGCCATTGAAACCTTTTACCGTGAAGGCTACTTTATACTTGAAATCCAGTGCTGCCCCGGCAGGGCCAAATGTATAATCNNTTAAGCTCCGCGGGCATTGTTACCTCGGATGTGAAATCAGTGGCAATGGCGCTTCCCGAAGTAACATTACCAGTCGTTATTGAAGTCGTTAACGGCTCTGTTTTCAAGCTATAACGAAAATGCGAATTCTCGTAAACAGGAATCTGAACTGCCTGCGCATATATACTCAAATGCGAAACAAACAAAACAAAAAGACAACCAGACCATTTAAAAATGTTCATACTAAACGCAGTTGATTAATTTCTATTATCGATTACCTGATATCCTTTATACTTGTCAAGAAGTTTACCTGATGCATGGAAGATTTCTTGATAAACAGGTTTGACAAGGTTCATTTTACTATAATTCAAATCGAGCTCGTGATACGTTACGCTTCGCATAACGATATCTTCACCAGGTTGATAGTACGTTCTTACACGTTCAATCCGCTTTGCATTTGGATCAATCGAGTACTCCATTTTATTAACTTTGAATAAATCCATTGCCTTCTTATATGGGGTCATGGTCAATACCTTCATTGTCTTACCATTCTCAACAGACTCATTGCAGCTAACTACATTTGAAAGCGAGACAAGTGTATCTTGTAAATGAGTTACCATATCCATATTAGCCTTAGCGTCAGGGAGTTTACCACCATGCGACCAAACAATGATTTTTCGTTGCGGCAAAACAGCAAATGCATTTTCTTCATCCTGATAAGTTGATATCACATCGCTAACGTAGTGCAGCCTGGCAGCACTCATATATACACGAACTTTTACATCAGAATCAGGTATACGTGATTTCGAACTCATGTCTGTGCTTATCGTCATACTCATATAGTATACTCGTTTGCCAGATGGTACACCAATCTTTCCAAGTTCACTGACGTATTTCTTTAGTTCCTCTTTACAAGCAGAGAAATCATCCTTGGGAGAAAAGCCTGCTGTGACAAGCAATAGCAAAGCCAGCTGTAAACCTATTTTAAGTTTGCTCATTGCAGATTCTGCGTTTTAGGTGTATTGTATTGTGTCTCCTGAATTGTTTTCAATCCCTTTTCTGTTTCGATCTGCTTTCTTATCAGCTTACCTTCGCTGTTATACTGATAATATAATCCAAAGTGCTGATCATCGAACTGTGTTAACAATCTGAACGTAGATACTTCATAAACATAGCACTTCGATTGAGCATCTATAGGTTGGAATCTGGCATCATCTATATATACATTCTCACCCGAGCGCAAAGGATACGATACGCTAACTGAGAATGCTGCACCCTTTGTAGAGAATACACTTTTATTAACATTTACGCTATATAAAGTCCATGCACCGGTTTTAGCAACGCGCTCCATTTTTACTCTGATTCCGTTAACTATAGCCTCAGGTTGCTGGGGCTCGGTTCCATAATCAGATTTTAACCATAGTTTCAGAATACCGCCTTTCGTATTTAGTTGATCTGTCACCGACAATCCACTTAACAAAGCAAGAGAAGTACCAGCGTATTGTTTTGACTTACTACCGGAGTGGGCTACTTGTGCATTACCGGAAGTTTCATAACTATCAAATGCGATGGATGTATAGGCTCCATTCGATGTAATCATAACTGGCAGAAGATTATTACTATTACCAAAGGAATAATCATACTTAGCAGCACTATATATACCCAGTATATTCTTCTCCTCCAGTGCATTTCCGTGCGGGGAATACTTTGTTACTTCATTTAATTTAAGCCAATTAGGATCAGCCTGATTACCGCTCGCCCAGTTAAACATGGAGAAGTTCTTGAAGAATCCTCCCTTGTAAACTTTATCGTCACTGGAAGTCATGTTAGAAGATGTAGCGTCAGTTTTATATGCATACGTCTCGTATGGACGCCATATCTTATTGAGTTTAGATCTGGCATCGGTAATTCCGGGGTAGTTGGCTTGCACTTCAGCACCAAGCCAACCATCGACCAAAGCACTGTTGCTATAAGTCTGCACTTCAGCAGAAAGCACATTATTAGCGCTAGTGATATTGGAAGTCCATGTAGAATTAGTTGTATTGATCAGATTACCTGATGCTCCGTAGGTAACAAATGTACCTGTAGAGGTACTTAACTGATTCGCATTGCTGGCATCCAGTGCTTTTTGCCCCATTTCCGGATACTTCCAAGATGCAGGAACAGTCAATGAATATATCGATCCATCATGTGTCTCGTTGCCTATCTTCACGCCATCAAAACCATCTGATGTTTTCACCAATATAGGTTTACCATTCGAGCCATTGAATGCAAGGTTTTCAGAATAAGCGGCCACACCATCCTTCGTACTTTTAACGCTCTTCACAATGGCCGGATAACGCAGCACCTTCGAAGTAACGTGAGTACTGATTCTTGAATCACTAAGCTGGAAACTCGGCCATAGCGAAAAGAAAACCGGAGGCCAGACTGAAATTGTGATACTGATGTCCATTTCAATACTGNNACTTCCATCGCCACGTCCATTTCTTTTCCTGGAGTTTCAAGCGAGTACGTTCCATCCGATTTCAGTATTTTTATCTTCTCCCCTGGCTCGAAGTAAGTATACTCCTGCGAAGATGATAGATATACTTTATCTGTTTTGAAGTACTTGTAATCACCTCCATACGTAGCCAATTTCTTAAGTTGCCCGTGCATGTTGTTTATAACAAAACGGAACCCTTGTGCTGCCCATACTTTATCAACAGAATAGCTGAAAAATCCAGCCGGCAGTTTTAATCGATCTGTTACAGTATTATCATCTAAATTTGTCTGGGCAATACTTTTACGTTGAATCTCACTGTCAGCGTTTCTGCCATATACCTTATCGAACGGATAATCTTTTGCAGTTAAGTATTCATGAACAATGAATCCTGTTCCTGTAGGCCCTTCATGGATATTCTTAACTACTATACGTGAATGTCCGACAGATGCCGATGGTAATAAACTCTCTCCCAATGGGCCTTCGGTCTGGTCTTTCTCTTCTCCGGTTGTAATCCGGCTAAACCAACTTTGTTCTTTCTTCGGTAAAAATGTAACTAACGGATTCTCTGCCCGAATTGAAGAAGGCTCATTAGACGCCACGCCACTACTTTTCCCATCTTCATTTTCATATATATACTCTGTTCCATATAACGCAGCATCACCAGATTCGAGTCCGTGATCAAGCATATACAATCTCTTCACTCTTACACCACCACCTTTCTTGGCACCGACTAATGGCAATTTCAAATACGAAAGTTCCGGGTTCATTCGCACACACACACGCTCTTTACCAGGTATACCATGCCGGGAACCAATCATTAATTCACCTTGAATAATTGCCAACAATGATGGAATAAGTCNNGCTTAAGGCTTTTGTTACTAAAGTCAGAGCCGTCAGCTCTCTTAGCAATGTCATCATCAAATTGCTCTTCAAGAATCGAAGAACAACCATCACCTAATACATCATCCACTTTACCAATGCGTTGGTTAGCCACGAGGTCATAACATCCCTGACGTGGTGAGTTGTGGCGCAATCCAGTAGTGCCCGACACCGTTTTCCCTTCCAGTGTTATTTTAATATTGAGGTTAGTGGTGGATTGTGGATCAACTGCTTCAACAGAAAGGAAATTTGCATAACCATCAATATAGTCTGACTTACAGAAATCGAGACTTGCTATAGTACCAGTCAGCGCATATAAAAATTTGAAGAAAACTTTATTCTTTCCATTAGCATAATGATCCTTAATCATCTGAATCAATTCGTCACGTTCAGCCTGCTTGGTAATGTTTAAGTCTTTAACATTAACTATATAAGAAGGATTGCTATATTCATCCGTGATATAATTCTCCGTTTCAGGCATTAGACTTGCCATAGCCATAACTTCCCGGTCTTGCACGTATCTATAATCCTTTTGCTCGTACTCTACCAGTATTTCACCTCCCGAGGGCAGTTTAATTTGCTTGAGCTGCCAGGCAGCCGGATCAAAACTTTTAGCTCCAACGGTCTCGTCAGGTCCTTGATATAGCCATGACCTATCCTTGAGTTGTTGTTCACGCCCCAGTCGCTGTATATTTCCCCAAGGATCCAAAAGATGTGGATTGTAGTCAGGATTTTGAGATTCCTTTGTATAACGACTTAACAGCTCATTGAATACAGAATACTTAGCCGGCAGATGACCTTCATTGTTTGTGGTCAGCTCGTCTTTATCTTTATACTCGTATTTGAATATATAAGGGCTGATTTTAGCATTTACTATACCCTCATACTCAAACCATACTTTCTCCAGCGTCAGTTTACCACTATTCTTATTTATCTTACTGTTAGGGAAATTCCCGTTGCTATTATTCGGTAAGTTCCCGACTAAATCATAGCTATAGGCAAAACGAGTTATCTTGATAGGTTTGTCCTTTCTTGCCTTAGAAAATAAAACAATCTTCTCAAGATATTCCATCTCCTCACTTCCTCTTGAAGCATTTCCCCCCTGCGTCTTCGATGCGGTCTCAAATCCATCGGCTACTTGTTTAGTTGCTCCCAAGCCGTCCAATCTCGTATCACCGGTTCCTGATAAGTATGTTGAATTATACCCTGATGGAAATCTTGATGCTGTCGACTTGTTGGTTACAAAGAAGGCGATGTGCGTTTTTGTCTCAATCGTTTTTAAGTAGTAAACTTCCTTCTCACCACTCATTATACTACCAACATCATCTTTCACATCTGATATACTATTTCGTTGGTATAATAAACCTGTATAGGGGGTTCGGAATCTATACCAGTTATCGTTAGCAGTCCCTAATGCTTTGTGGTAATTAAACTGCGTCCAACCGCCAAAATCTTTATCATTTACACCGTTTCCATCAACATCAACGTAGTCTGAAGTAAGAATTTGTGTTAACAAATAATTGGTAGCATAAGGCACTTTTTTTACCTCTCCTACAACGGTAGTATGCTTAGACAGATCAGGAGTATATGCATCGGAAGTAACTCCAACATCCTGGTAAGCTATATAATTATCAATAATAGAGGCCGAACCTCTTTTGATGTCAAACTGTAAGCTTGCATCATTTTTTATATATGTAGGAAGCCCGTAGACATATTGATTGCCGTCTTCGTTGTGAACAGCAATTTCCGCAATTCCACTCTTCATGTTGTCTGGTGGCAGACTACGATAAACCAGATCACTTACATTCGATGTTTTATTAAACGGCTGCACAGAACCTGACAGCTGTTCATTCGTGTGATACTCTATATAAGAAGATCTTCCAGCCGGTAAATTTGTAGTATTTCCGTTGAGATGAGTATATATAGAATTTGGTATAGCTATATCTGCACGTTTGAACCCTGGAATATTTCCGAGTTGAGATACACTTGCTGTTTCAACTTCGTTACTGGCACTATATTCTACCTCTCCACCAAGATCATTAAAAAATCTAAATACGCCTGCAGGTGAATCATATCGGTAACTGGACGTATTACCAACACTTCCATTGACACTTGGCCAATTGTCCATACTAAGCTTCTCAACACCTGTACCGATGTCAACACCAATGCCTAAGTTTTGGCCCACCATAAACTCAATACCAAGCTGGTTGAATTTCGTGCTGCTCTTAACCTTATCGGCATAGAAGTGTCCATTTTTCTGAGGATAGAATCTGAATCCTCCACCGATTCCTTCACCCGTTACGTTAAAATTATCTGCATTATTAAATGGTATACCTAAAAAGTAATCACGTTTGCTATATGAGCTTCCTTTCTCTACATAATAGTCTGACATTTGGTCCTCACCAGCTTCTGCTATATTATTCATGAAACCATATGCAGACTTAGCAGTAACAGGTTGATTATGTTGCATATTAAAGTTCCCTGCAAACCCCACTTGCAAACCGACCGGTGGGTAAGCATTAAGCTGAACAGAAGTGCTGAAATTAAATGAATAACCGCTATACTTCGTTAAGCTGACTGATTTTGATGATTCATTGTATGAAAATAAACCATAACCACTTCCAAGCCCTTGAGTCGCTTTAGACCTAATAATACTGTTAACACGTGCCTTATACTTAGCAGCTTCTTGTCTGATTAGCTTTTCATCGGTAACCCTTTCTTTTTTATTCTCTTGCTTATCTTCAGGAGGAGCGTCCTTAAATCTGTTTAAAATACCTGTTGGACTAACATGTGCGGAGTACGTAACACCTTGAGCACTATAATTGAGTCCTAAATTAACCATCCCCAATAAATCCAGCCCTAATCCATAACTCCGCTGATAGCCTTGATAATTATTAAAGCGTAGTGAAGCACTGGCACTCATACCAAATGTACTTTTAGCGTCCTTACTAAAGAATTCAATGCCAATATCATTGGTGGTTCCGGCTGTCCAATTCGGTCTTGTTTTATTATAGTAATCAACAGCTGCCTTGTTGTAATCATCAGGAAATCCCCGAGTGGCCCTATTAATTGCTCCAGGGTTTAATGTCCACCCAAATCCGACCCAGGACGCCTCCTCTTCGGAGGATACCCCGCTGTGGTATGCCAATGACATTGAATAGCCGGCTCCATCGGGTCCTGGAATATCCAATACAGGCAAATTATAAGTGAAGTCACCTGTAAACACATTTACCATGTCTGTAGTAGCCACCGGTTCGAAGCTCGAAAACTCGGGCGATGTCGGTCCTGCCGTTAAAGCATACGCAACACTTGGCGCCACTACTCCTGTAAAAATGTTGAAGGCCATAAAAAGAGCAATGACTCTCAATATTTTCCCTCGCAAATATTTCATAACGTCTATATAGTTTATCTATCAAAAATTTTATTGCCTAAAATGGCCTAAATCGCTCTGCTGGAAAACAAAATGATTTACACCTGTTTGAAAAAACACGTCCTCAAAAACAAAATCCAACTCTTTTTCGCTTTGCAGCTCCTTCTTCAAAGATTCGTCCGTAAAAACCAAATAAATATTTCTTTGCCCCTTCAGACTATATGTATTTTCCATAGAAGTCAGTACAGGTCTATATTCATTCGAAGAAGTCTTAATCGACACGTATTCATTCATATCGAAATTCATCGCCTGCGCGCGGACTTTATAGTCCGGATAATCCCTTAAGTCTTTATACATCGGGTCATTTACATTTTTGTCATCAGTATATGAAACTGATAAGAGGAAAGTGTGATTCTGCTTATATAAAGTATACAGGCTGTCATAACTTCCTTTCAGGTTGCCTTCGCTTGACTCCTTAAGTGCAAGAAACTCAGCCGGCAAATATTTAACCGAAATTTTAATACCTTCTATATCCCTTGACTTAACCAATCCATTGTCAGGATCATTGATCCATTTATAAAAAGACTTCAGGTCCTTCGGATCATTACTGCATGCAAATGTTACAAACAATAAGAGTAATATCAGAATATGATTTCGCATTACTTTACAATTATTTGACCTGTATATGTATAGCTACTGGAACTGTTCGTGATAACTAATTCAAATTTGTAAACTCCATTTGTCACCTCCTGGCTATCCACATTCGTTCCATCCCACACAGCAGTGGTTAAAGGACCTTTGACGAGTGTGTTGTCCAAAGAAAATATCTTAAAAGACTTAATGATATATCCTGTCAATCCCAAAACCTGAAAATTGCTTCCTGTAGAATTCATCATTGTAGTCCCATCGACTAAATTCGTGCTAAAAGAAGCTGACGCTTTCTCATCACCACGTAAGAATTTAATAGTTTTACCATTTGCCGGTGCATTATTTATAGTATAGAAATCACCTACCATGGGACGAAATATAGCATCGTTATCAGTACTTGCCTTTACGTTGGATATAGTATACAGATTGTCTATATCAAAGGTTATTTTCATTGCAGTGTTTTCACTGCCTTCTGCTATATCAATTGTTATTGGTGTTACACCAGTCGGAAGTGGAATCGGTAGGATTGGAAAAAGTCCCTTGTTTCCAGACTTTCCACTAGTGTATACTACGCCTTCCGGTAGTTGTGCTCCGCTTATTGAGAAGTTGGTAGGTTCCAATGATTGTGTATCGATATAAATTCTTTTGGAAGAATAACCAAGAGTTAAATTACCATAAGTCTCTAATACTTCGTTAGAAATTATAGTACTGGTCTCAGTATTTGCTGAGGCGGCAACTGATTCCCATTTGCTACTTGCATTAAATCGGCAAAGTTTAATACCAACTGGTTGTATAGCCTCACAATTAGAAGAAGCCCAACCTAATGTAGCTTTCACATTAGAGGTACCCTCTGATTTTTTAAGGCTCCAGTATTCACAAGAACTTATCGATGGCACATCTGTATTAAGACTTGTGCTAGAAGGCGGTACAGTACTAAAGTATTCTGCAACGAAAGTACAAGCCCCTTCTGGCGTAGGTGCTGAAATAGTTATTGGCCGATAAACAGTACCCTTCCCAATAGGAAAAGTAAAAGCTGAACTACCTACTTTTCTAACCGGACCACTAATAAAACTCTTACTCGGGTCCTGACTCAAGGTAATCGAGGTTGCATCAGGTATGGTAATAAGTCTGGCTGGCGTTGTATTGCCTGTAGTTATAACTATACCATTTAATAAATTTAATTGTGGATTGGGTTGATTCGCACCCAACATTGAAATTAGATTTATTGGTACTTGAATCGTCAATGTTCCTGCAGTCTTATCAATCGAAATTTTGTTGACNNGCCCTTTTATTACGTGTGATACTGCTCCTTTAAAATTACACCAACCACCACCTGCATTTCCGAGTGTACCCGTTTCTCCTGAAGGTAAATTGAATGTAATGGTATTGTAAAAATCCGTACTTCCATACCGGGCAACCTCTATAGGGCCTGTTGAAGATTTCGTAAATACCACCGTAGACTTGAATGAAAATAGATCGTCATCCGTGTTTCCAAATAAAATTGAACCAGCTCCGGCATTTATAAATGTAGTGGCTCCGTTGAATGTCAAATTATCGCCATCTGCATTGCCAATAAGTAATGATCCGCTACCTTGATTAGTGATGTTTGCAATTGTTGAGAACTGCATCGTACCATTAATTACACCAGACGATTCGCCACTTTTTAAGAGAGTAAATGTGCCTCCAAACGTACAACCATTTATAGTCAAGTCAGTCACTGTAAGCGATACAGTTTTAAACACTACCTTAGTCATTGCTACTGCATTCGAGTAAACAATAAAGATCGGATCCACTGTTGTCCCTCCGCTCTCATTTCCCACCGTCACCTGAGTAGCTGAAGTCGAAGAAGAACCAACCGCAAGTCTTCCTGAGCCCAATACTTTTGTAGTAACTCCTGTTACTGTCAGGCTGGTAGTAACAGTAAGAATAACATTCTTATTAATGGTTAACCTACCTGAATTCATTATGAGACTAGCTACGGTAACACTTGAACTGACAATTGGCGCTACCTTAGGAGCAACAACGCTTGCTATAATAACATTATCTGTTGCAGTAGGCCCCCCGGTAGGAGCTGCCGGAGACCAGTTTGCTGGTGCTGTCCAGGCTGAAGTTGTTCCTACCCAAGTATAATCAGTTGCTGACACATATCCCGGATATAATAGGATTAAAGCGAAAGCTACTAATCGTAAATACTTATTATATATTATCACATCAAATACCATTTCAACTATTGATCTATATACTTTCCTCTAACTACAATTACTCCTTTCCCTGATAACTTTTATTAAGCCCAGTCAGGACATCATCTGTAACATCCAATTCTTTGTTTCCAAACATGACGTTTCCCGATGTTGATGTACCCAGAATCACATCGTAGCGATTGTCTTGTCCGTACTTCTCAACATAACTGTTCACTTGATTCAAAATGGCTTGCATCATTTGTTCCTCTTCCTCGTGTGCTTTTGCCTCAACTGATTGAATATAATTTGTCAATTCCTTGTCTTTGCTGTCCAAATACTTCTCCATATCTATTCTTTCCGCTACAGACATTCTGGTTCTTTCAGCATTGTATTTCTCAATTGTACTTTTCAAAGTATAGGATAGAGTATCTATATTGGATTGCCATGTATTTTTCTTGGCATCAAACTTCTGTCGTGCCTCCTTGGTACCCTGGTATTTATCCACCAGATCATAGGATCGGATGTAAACTATTTTGGGAGTATGAAAAAGATTGTAAATGCTGATACCAAGCCCTAAAACAGCTACGGCAACAAGTATATAGATCAGAATTCGATTAAACATAACATTATTGGCTAGTTAACACATAAAGTACCGTCAATCCGGAAGTAGACTATTAGTTAATTCAATGATTAGAACATTAATTGATAGTTATGAGATTTCTGGACAATGGCGATCAAAAATCGAAACACAACACGCGGATACAGCGGGATATACCTCTTCATTGGACAGGCAAGTTAGGATATAAATTATTTATAGTCGTAAAAGTAAGCAAAATACAAATCTCAACGAACTGATCTATATAGTTTTTTTTCAGAAAAACTTACAGCTATATATCTTGATAATATACCACCTAAATTGTGTTACTTAAATTAAATAAAGGTAAATACATCGCAATTAAAATTATCCCGACAATTAGTCCCAAAAAGATAATCATAAACGGTTCTATTAAACTACTAATCATTGATGTTTTATACTCTACATCTTCAGTATATTGCTTAGCAATCTTATCAAAAAAACCGTCTAACTGGTTAACCTCCTCCCCCACTTTAACAAGTGAAACCATTTTTCGGTGATAAATCGGAAAATGCCCCAGAGCCGAGTGAAGGGGATCGCCTCTCAAAATATAGCTCTCAATCGTTGTAAGTGAAGACTCAATCGGATAGAACCCAATCATTTGCTTTATAAGTGATATCGATCTCAGTAAGGGAATTTTGGATCCCAATAATAGAGTCATAGAGTGACAAAATCGCGCCAGGTAAATTTTCCTTATCATTTCCCCGAACAATGGTACCCTCAATAAAATATCCGTACCTATACGTCTAAACCATTCTTTCTTCCTTTGCTTATATAGTAAATACACTATCCCCAAGGAAAAAAGTAACATCGCAAAAAAATATCTGCTAATACTTTCAGATATATTTAGTATAATTTTAGTCAAAACCGGCAAGTCACCGCCAAATCTTTTAAACACATCTGCAAACATGGGGACAATGAAGTTCATCATAAAAAATATTGCTCCGCAAGAAGCGAAAAGAACTATTGACGGATACGTAAGAGCGCTTATAATTTGTCGTCTCTGTTTTATCCTCTTCTGATAGAAACCCGCTAGTTCCTTCAATACAAAAGTAATTTTACCGCTTTCCTCTCCTATCTGCAGACTATGATATTCATAGGAAGTAAAATGCCCTGTATCTTTAATTGCATTTGATAATGTACTCCCATTGATGACTCGATTTTTTATATCATCAATAAGTACTTTATCCTTCACTTTGGCTTGCTCCTCTGCAATCAACTCTAATGCAGATTTTATATCAACACCGGCTGTACACAAAACATATAATTCTAAATAAAACTCCTCCTTCTTTTTGTCAGAAATTTTGCCGCTGGAAAATGTGATATCCTTATTCAGAAAATCAATGACCTTACTTCCTTGATGCTTTCGCTTCATATCAGAAATATCAGTCAGTTTATCTAAATTTAAACCACTCATGGCATTCAATCTTTTATTGTGCTGCTTTAGTATTCAGGAAAAAATCAGCAGCATATACCTTTCGATAAGTGAAGAGCTTAGAGTTTTCCTCGCCATATATAAAAGCTATCTTATCAAGGTAGCCATTAGTATCCCGAACCTCCCTATCGGAAAAATAATATTTTACGTTACGCGGCTTAATATTGAACGTGTCAGCAATCGACCCTTCTCTACGCACTAAAAATCCATCACTGAAAGTATACAGAATGTTCTTATGTCTATACTTGCACATAATTCCATCGTCAACGCGTAAAACATACCCACTATTCGCAAAATCTTTAGTTAGCAGTGTCTCCATCAAAGAAAGTTCATACATATGCTTTCTACTCTTACTAAACTGACGGTATTGCATGAAAACTATATCCAAAGTTTTATACGTCAAACTGATCACAATCATACTTATGACCATTACAATTATGACTTCCATTAATGTAAAAGCTCTAATTTTCTTCATCTCCCTCAACTATCAAAAGTTGGTCTCTCGTTATCACTTTTCCACCATCAATAACTTCAAAATGTAAATGCACTAACCCTTTTATATTATCGTACTCATCAACAGATTTAATGATTCGCACCCCATCTCGCTCCATCCTTTCATCAAAAAATCGATTATTTACAATTGTCTCATCACTCAATTCTTTCAATAACAAGTTGATATCCAAAACTCTCTCTGAATTGGAAGAGCTAAGAACATTTATATAAATCATCATGGCTATTCCAAACACAATCATAACAATAACGAGAGACACCACTACTTCAATCAATGTAGCCGATGCTATCCTTCCTGAATTCAGTACAGCCATTTCATTATTCCCTTTCTTTCTGACGTTTCCAATATAGCAGGCATCAAATACTCTGGTGACAGAGAAGCATTATCAATACTTACATTCAACAAATGATTTTCATAAAAGCTTGAAGGAGTGTTTAAGATAGTTTTTTTACACATTACACCTCCTATTATACTTCCTTTCAATTCAAGATATCCATCAGAATATATCTGTCCATGCATCCTTGTATCCGTGTCCATTCTTATCAAGGTCTTCCTAATGTCATCGGTACGCTGATAACTAAAAATAAAACCGCTATACAAAGTCCCTTTACCCACGGTAATAGAAGGCTGTCTTTCACTAAATTCACTTTTAATTATTCCAAGTGAAGAAGGATATTCTAATACACAATTTTCTCCTATAGCTATAGTATCTGTAGCATAGGCTTGTAGATTCCCTCGAAAGCCAGAAGAAATAATTATATCAGGTGCTATTATCATAACATCGCAAAGACGAGCTTCGCTTTCAACAACAACTATAGTATCTGATTTTATAAGGACGCGGCCTGTGAAAGTTTTATCAATTACTAATGGTCCTGCTTGATAAATGACTAGCCCGGGACTAACGAAGGATTGAAAAACACTGTCTCCTTCTGCAGGATGTGTCCCGTTATATTCCTTGCGTATCGTGGCCGTATCTGATTCCAGCAATCCAATGATGTCCTCAACTGGATCTTTGCTAATTTCAGGAAGTTTACGAGAACTTCGCTTCACAACGCCATTTACAAGTTTACTTCCTGTATAATTGAACCCTGAAATTTGGGTAGATCTGACTCCTCGTTCTGGTAAAAAGCATGTTCCAATTATTGAAGTATTACCGGCTACTGCTAATGAATTCCCGTCATCAACGAGATATATAGCCGATTTTGTCACACCTGCAGGTTTACTACCAATTTGGAATATACGAATGGTTTCTATGTCACGATGAACGGCTTTAACGATTCCTATATCAAATATACCCCACTTACTCTTTTTAATAATGACAGAATCATTTTGCATTCCATACAAATCAACTGTCTTACTTTCATTATATGGCAAACTCGAGTATATAGACAATAGTAAGTTAACACCAGAAGTACAATTTAATTCTATAGTCTGCTCGTGTTGATTTTTTAATATATACAGCTTATAATTAAAGGCAACCAGAATTAGGCAAGCACTCAATACAGCAATAATTAATGCTATTACTGTTACCATAATTAAAGTACTTGCTTTAAGCATCTTACCTAAATGTAATTGTTTGACCTATTTATCAACGGGTAGATTTCGTTGCATCTGTCTTATCTTNNGATCTTTGTTTGATTTTTTACTTTTTTGTCCCTGACTGCTCTTCTCTACTTGCTCATTCCTTTTCTCTTCTCGCTTCTCATTTTTCTCCACATCGTTATTTAATGTGTCTTTCTTATGCTTCTTAAGCTTAAAGAAATGAATTTTCCATTTCTTCTCTCTTTTACCATTTAGTGTACTATCGGGCTTTGATTTTTTTATCTTGATTACTTCGATACCATCTCGAAACTTTCTTTTAACGGTTTTTCCTTGTAGTGTTTCTCTTATTTTTCCATGAAGTTTTTCATTTCTATAAGATCCTCTTCTAATCAAACTTCCATTTTCATCAAACGATTCAAATTTTGCTCGTCTTCCACTCGAACTCCAAAACTGAATCTCACTGAGATTACCATTCGTATGCCATGTCTTCCATTGCCCAATCTTTACACCGTGTGAAAATTTTCCCTGTACTTTTAAGTCTTTATCCGAATAGAACTCAGTGTACTTTCCATGTAGTAATTTACCATCATAGCCGCCTTGAGTTCTTTTTACTTCGTTAGCACTATACCAATAATAAAAAACGTCATCGCTAACTTCTCTGGATGATCGATTTTGTGCAATCTCCGCGTATATGATATACTCTCCCTTGTTAAGGATTACCCGATTATTGACGGGGATATCGGTATACTTTTGTGCGTATACCACAGTTGACATGAGAAGACATGCTAATGGCACAAACCGGATACTCCCAATAACTGAAATAACTATTTTTTTATACATGCACGTTTTCCTTGATATATAACAACTATTGAGTCCCTATAATGCTTTAAACACTTTAATCCATCATGTTCTATCCCCTCTTCAATCATTACTTCCTGATTTCTTATACTGACCAAAGCAATCTTTTTCCCATTACCCGAATTTTTAATTGAGCCTAAATACTTAACGAAACTCCAATCCATCGGAGCTTCGATCGGTTTAGGCGCCACTTTCTTTTCTACCGGCTTTCCCTCTGTTCTTCCTTCAGCAAGCAAAGGTTTTCCTTCGGGAGCAGCAGAATTACCCAGAAACGGATCTCTATAATTAGCCTTGATACTATACGTGGGAGTTTCGTAATCTACACGAGTCTCTAGAGATTTATGTACTGGTATACTTGGCACATCGTGTTCCTGAGAAAAAAAAGTAGCGAACACTTTCAGAAATATACCTCCCCATATAAGCGCCACTGTTCCCAGTAAGAAATATGTCAGGGCTTTATTCTTCATTTAATTAATTATGAAAGTTCTCGTTTTCTCACCACTACTTTTATTTCCTGCTTTGTCGACAGCCCTTACCTTCCAAATTATTCTGTCATTCAAACTTCCCTCTGTAAAAGAGAATGACTTCTTTAAGGGAGAAGAATCGTTGACTGTTTTATAGGGATTGTACTTGTCACTAAAAGGAGTGCTGGTAGATCCTTTGAATATATATATTTCATAGTATGCCAGTCCTGGGTCGTTTGGAGCGCTCCACGTCAGCGTGACAGGCGAAGATACACCTGCTCCGCTTGAGGGAGACGTTAGCTTTACAGAATCCGGAGACTCACGATCAAGGGTAAACTTCCATGATTCCGATGGATTAGAATAAATGTCCTTTCTTTTAGCGGTTACTGTCCAGTAATAAGTAGAGTCTCGTTCTATAACATAGTTAAAAGACGTTTCAGTTCTCACAGTACTGTCAAGGACAACCGTATTATTCGATGAATAATACAATTGAAATCTATAGTCCGTGGCACCTGGCAAAGCTTCCCATTGGAAATTAAAATCTGAATCGTTCGATATTAAACCGTTACCAGGGGATGTTAAAAGAATATCCTGACCTTCAATACTGGTACTATCTATCCTTAGATTCTGTATTGTTTCAATCTCCGTTTTACTACTTCCATTGAGAGCCTCAATCCGCCACTGATACTTAGCAGGTTTAAGCGTAACACTAAACTTGTTAGAGGACAAGAGCGTATCCAACCTGAACTCCGCAGCAGAATCAAATTTATTATAAACAATTTGAAGTCTATAATTCAAAGCATACTTCAATTCTTCCCACCAAAATGTTTGAGTATAATTGGTAGAAATTGTACCATCTGTGGGAGTTATCACTACAACGACCTTATCTTGAATAGATTCTTCAATTAAGTCACTACATGCAAAAATTCCCAGAATCAAAATTGCTGCAAACAGTACAGTATTAAATTTGCGTTGCTTCAACATTACTTCGTATGTTTTGTAAGTATATTGTTAATGACAGAATTGTCTTCTTCCTTCTGTTATCCGTATAAGATTTATAGATGACAGAAGCTACCCTTCCTAATTTATTCTTTGTTTCCAACGCATGTAGCAACTGCAGTTGGCTTACAAAATTTCCTTCCGTTTCAATTACAAGGGTTTCCATATGGAGATTGCTTTCTACAGATAGAATCGATTGAGGGAAACTTTTCAAGGTCACCCCCAATGTCTTACACAAACTACTAAGTTCGCTCATTATGTCATGAGTCTTCTTTAGTGAGTCCAATGTGTAAGCATCAAAATAATTATTTAGATCTTGCAACTTATTCTCGGCATTATGCAATTTGTCAATGGCAAATCGATCATCGCTGATATTCTCAACCAAAGCTTTATTCTTTTTATAAAGAACTATTGTCTTCTTAATGGCCAGAAAATATGCCGCAATTGCCAGCACAACCAATCCAAATGCAAGGTATATATTGCGCTGTTTATACGATATTTTATTAATAAAGACCACTATTTTATAATTATCTCGAGTAAAAAAAGACCCCTGTTGATTTTATCGTCATAANNATAAGTATAATTGCGTATCTCCACTTCACGCACCCAACTCATCAGCTTGATACTTCGTATCCATGAATTGAGATCCGTTGGTTTATTACAAACCCCAGACAGAGTAATCTTATTGAATGAGAATACATGCTTTTTCTCTGTTCTGGTTAATCCATGATTCAATGGATTAATAGACATTTCCTTCAATGTTACTGAAGATGGAACAGCCCCGGCAATCTGGTCGGCATAAAAGGAAATTTGAGAAGGTCGCATCCAGCCCGCTTCCTGCAAAAAGAATTCTCTTTCCTCAATTTTCTTATTAATCGAATCAAACTCCGTTTTGAAAGATGAATACTCTGTGTAATTGCCTGACAGTTCTATATATCGTTGACTGTAATAATTAAATAAAAGGAAATTGGTAAGGAGTACTATAAAAAATATTACCAAAGCTGTCAGACCAAATACTTTAAATATCCTTCGGTTGATCAATTCTTCTTGGGATTGATTCAATTCATCAACATCTAAAGCTATTGGACTCTTCGTAATCAGATGTTGGAGTGCCGTGGCATAGGCCACAAGTACTGTTTCCTGAATATCTTCCTTATCTATTTTAAATGAACGATTTTGATACGGCTGATTTATAAAATTATACTCAACCACATGGGCATTTTCAATTGTAATCTGATGATTTCCGATAACTATACCATTCGAATCCATTTCCATGGCCGGGAGTAATCTGGCAATGGCAAAAGGTCCTAGACCGACACTTACAACGGCAAGGTTGAATTGTCTAAACAAGTCCAAAATATCATTAAACGTCTTTCGTCTTATTATTGAAAAAGTAACATCTTGTCCTACTGCATACTGTTGAATGTAGAACTCGCTAAGATTGAAGTTTGGAAATATACCTAATAGATTCTTACTAGCATCCCCAGATGCTAGTTTAACTTTTTTATGAAGAATACCTCGTCCACTAAGAGATAAGCAAACCGGGATATTTTGTTCAACTACATTTCGTATCTCTGCAAGATCCAATATGCCAGAACCTTTTTTGCTCGTTATAACTAATTTATCCTTTTGAGATAGCTGCGCATAACTATATTCAATTCGCCCATCCGGAAGTAGAATAACTTCTATTCCCATAGCAGACTGAATCCCAAATAATTTGTCAGTTATCTTATTCAACATACGTTAATAAATTATAGTAGGCTTGATAAAAACAACTGATACTGTTTTGTTCCTTGACTTCGTCCTACTACTAAAAAGCCATTTGATAACCGGAATCCTCGATAATAATGGAACTCCACTACCACTCTCGCTTTTTTCATTTCTCTCAATCCCGCCTAATACTATCATTTCTTCATTCCGCACCCGAATTATAGATTTGAATTGGCTTGTAGATGTTGGGGGCGGAGCATTTGTTGTTGGTTCACCAAGAAAGTCAGAAATGTTTACATCTATATTTAATGTAACCTGATCATCTCCGGAAACGACTGGTTTTATATTTATACCTAAATTTGCCTCCACCGATTGGAACTGCTCCGTTACAACAGTTTGGGGATTTAGCGAACCAAGTACATTTTGAGTTTTAATACTATAGTATCTCTTACTTCCTATACTTAAGCTAGCCTCATGCCCGTTGAGTGTAGACAGCTTCGGCATCGATCGAACCTCTACATTGCTATTTTCTTCAAGAGCGCTGATTCCCATGTAAAAATTCGGTGTCACTTTCCCTATATTAACAGCATTCCCCCCGATTCTTGTAAGAAAATCATTAATCGATTTTGAGCTCAATGTAAAATCAATACCAGGTAGTAATGTACCACTCGTTGTTGTAACAGAATCAGAAAGACCAGCCCTTATACCTGTACTTACCGTCTTACCTTTCCGAACGTCAATAAGTATAACTTCAATTAAAACAAGCGGCACCACTCGATCCAGCTCTTTGATATACAGCTCAATCTCATTAATCTGAGGCAGCGAACCCGACAATAAAATACTATTCAATTCTTTAAACTCTTTTATCTCCACGCCAGCCTTTAGTTCAGCGGGGATTATATCGATAATAGCATCCAACGATCTGAACTTAAATTGAAAAACACGATTAGCACGCAACCCTTCCAATTTTCTATCGCCAATCAGATATATATCATGATCTACTTTATAAGTATAATTAGTGCCTTTAAGGACGTGAGTCAGAAAATCACTATATAAAAGCTTTGAAAAATTGATGGTAGTATTCCCTTGTATCGAGGAGTACATAAAATAATTCACTCCAAGCTCCTCGCTTACACTTTGAATAATATCAGCGATAGGAAGATTAAATGCAGTTAAACTGACATATCTATTCCCTAATGTATCCTCGATTGATATAGAGATGTCATCCCGCTTTTTGGACTTCTGTTTTTGTGAATTTCTGGACAAGCCCGAGCCTGCCTGTGCGTTAATTTTATTAACATCTAATTCTTNNATTTTATTAACATCTAATTCTTCGGTCTCACTTCGCTTCTGTATAAAATATACATTATCATCCGTTTTTATCAGCTTGAGTCCGTTTACCAATGTAAACTTCTCCAATGCTTTTTCAAACGGGAGGTCTTCTATATATACATTAACAACTTTCTCGGCCAGACCGGCAGCGAATATGACATTCTTTTTAGAAGTCTGCGTTATTTTCTTTACCACGTTCTCCAGCGTATCTCGCTGAAGATCCAAACTTAAAGCATCTTTATATGCATTATACTTTACTCCGATTTCTTTGGGTGTATACAGAATAACCTGAGAAGGTTTTACAAATTTTCTAAACGACATGATTGACCCTACAAAGTTGATATCAAGATCATACTCACGCGCTAGAAACAAAAGTATATTGGATACCTTCTCGTTGGTAAAATTGTTATAAATCCTGAAATTCAAATTAGGATCTATACTTATGTTAAGGTTGTTGGACTCTGCTAATCCTCGGAGAAATTCCTGAATAGAAGCTCCTGATACTGAAAAGTCAACTTTTTCGTTTAATCCAGGATTAGCTGAAGACAATTCATTAAACTTCTGTTCGATTGCAGCAAATCGATTTTCCTGAGCAAAAATTGAAATCGGAAAAAACAGGAGAAACGTAACTATATACTTCAAAACTTTAAAAATTAAATAGTAATGGATAAATCTCTTCTAGTGACGTTTTGCCACTTTCGAAGAGTTCAAATACGTTTTCAGATAAACTTTTGATTTTACGTTCTTTCAATAATTCAGAAACATCATATTGTCCTTCTTTTATTTGTTTAGATAAAGTCGCGTCAATAGGAATTACCTCGTACACAGCCTTTCTCCCCTTATATCCTGTATAAAAACATTTCTCGCAACCCTGTGCTACCGAATGTTTATTCACACTTCGAAACGGCACAAACTGTTTGGGATATAGTGTTTTAGAAAACACCTCTTCTTTTTTACAATCCGGGCACAACAGCCTTACCAGGCGTTGAGCTACCGTTGTATTTAAAGTATTAGCAATTAGAAATGGGGGAATCCCCATATCAACTAAACGTGAGATTGTTCCCCACGCAGAATTTGTGTGTATTGTGGAAAGAACCAAATGTCCTGTTAATGCCGCACGTATTGCCATTGAAGCTGTATCAGGATCTCTTATTTCCCCAACCATAATAACATCCGGATCCTGTCTTAGAAATGTTCTCAAGGTACTTCCAAAATTCAAACCAATACTCTCCTTCAGTTGTACCTGGTTTATTCCATCGAGAGTATATTCAATCGGATCTTCAATAGTTAAAATATTCCGCGTTTCTTTATTCAAAAGCTTTAGGGTCGCATACAGGGTTGTTGTTTTCCCCGATCCTGTAGGACCGCTTATCAGCATAATACCGTTAGGCCTTTTTACACCTTCGAGGTAATTCTCCAGATCAAACTCAGTAAATCCAACTTTATAGATATCAATGTTAGTGGCATCGTTGGATAGTAATCGCAATACAACCTTCTCACCGTGTAATGTTGGTAACACAGAAACCCTTATATCGAATTTTTTATCGTCACCTACTACAAAGAAAATTCGTCCATCCTGTGGCAATCGTTTCTCTGCTATATCAAGATTGGCCTTAATCTTAATCTTATTTATCAACGAGGGATACTCTTCTTTCTGGATAATGTAGCGCTCCACCATCATGCCGTCCACCCTAATCCTTACTCTACATTTCCCTTCGTATATTTCAATATGTATATCACTACTGCCTAAACCCTTTGCTTCAGCAATCAGATTCAATAAAAAATCGTCATGGGTACCTCTTGCGGCTATTACTGCATTCTTGTTATGATCAATTCTATAAAACTTACTTAATGTTTTATTGATTCTCGCTGAATCAACCTTCTCCAGACGAATAGTTTTTCCAAAAATTACCTCCAACTCGTTTAAAGTACCTAAATCAAATACTGTTTCATCGATATAAAAGCTTAAACTGTCGTTGCCAATAGATTTGGGAATTATTCTATAATGCCATGCCTGCTCCGGAGTAAGCATTTGCATTTGATCTGTGGTTAGGGAAATATAGTCTGTCTCGAATATCAAAATAAAAAAGAAATA
Organism: Flammeovirgaceae bacterium UBA5867; assembly: GCA_002432545.1. Taxonomy (GTDB): domain Bacteria; phylum Bacteroidota; class Bacteroidia; order Cytophagales; family Cyclobacteriaceae; genus Ohtaekwangia. Next base: position 22,114 of record DJFR01000007.1, read on the forward strand.
TCTGGGTCAACTTTATAATTCATCGTACTCACCAAAAGATCAATAATTATTAATGCTGCGAGGCAACCCGATTGTAAACCAGCAAGGGGTATGATTACAAAGGATGGGTAAATTTTTCGAAGTAATAAAACTGCAATAACTGTCAATAATAAACTACTTATATAAAATACAACAAGATTGACTGGTGAGAAGAATAAACATAACACTAACAGGAACAAGATGTCGCCAAGGCCTAAATACTGTTCCCATATCCATACCCACTTTTTATTCTTTATCGATAGATAAAGTGTAACTGCAATTAATTGAACAATGATGAAGAGAAAATTGATTACAAAAACGTGTAGAGACATTGCAGTAGTATATACTACAATATCCTCTATGAGAATTATTAATGCTAACAAAGGAAAAAGATACCAGGTAACTGCCCTGAACTTAAAGTCTTCGTAAGTAATAAAACCCAATACGATTAGGATTGGAAGAGAAAATACCGGTAACATTAGTCCTGTACTACCTCGCGTAGATTTTTATTCTGATCTATCTCCCAAACATTGAAAACGCCATCAGCGTCAAAATCGACAACGGCAGTTGCCCTGGCTAAAAAGGTAGCAGGGCCAGCCTCTACTATATCTATCTTATAGTTTGCCTTTCCGTTCTCAGACTCCGTCACGAGTTCTTCCTGTAGAAAACCGATGGCTGCCAGATCATTAGAGAACTTGGATTTTTCGTAGAAGAAGGTTTTTTCCAATGTGAAAAGATGTTCCAATTGAATTTTTGCCTCGGTACTCTTTGCTCGTGTTATTAATGGCAACAAGTTAGGCAGTGCGAGCAAAACAAGAATTCCTATTATAACTAACACAACAAGCACTTCAGTGAGAGTGAAAGCCTTTACTTTCTTTAACTTATTCATTTCAATTCAAACATTTACGGTACTATATATTTTCTCAAACGATTGATCGCGACTCTTGATAACTTTCAAGTGTTTCTTTGAAATTCGGGTTAGGATTTCAAAATAGAAATTCGTGCAAATATCAATTATGCCGTCCAATTAATCATACATCCGGTACATCATTTTTTTGTTGCACCTAACTCATGACAGTTTAAGGATCAATTGTAACAAAGAGAGAACTATTGGATCACTCTAGAAGATAGAAACTGTCGAATAGCTGAAATCACTAGATTCTGGATTAGCTTACATTTTTATATAGAGCTACAACAAGTTATTTTTAATATAAAACTCAGATTTCAATGTTTAATCTTATATTTGCCGGAAATCAAGCCTTCGAATCTCCAGATTTGAAGGCTTTTAAGTTTAATAAACTCTCCTACCGTAACATCAGGCGATAAATGAACCCAATGTATATCGCATCCTGATTGTTATATAATGCGCTGGTAATTATCTTACCTCCTTTCGTTTTTGGTTGATGTGAATAGCTATGCAAGAATTTTTTAAAAATCTGGTTGGTCAACTTCGGGACTTCTACACGCTGCTGTTGCAAAAAGCGCAGCCTGCTATTCAGTTTGTCAAAATTCGATATAATAAGATCAGGGAATATTACAGAACACACCCAAAGGCGCGCAGGTGGTCTATCTTTGGCTCGATCGTTTTAGGTCCACCGCTCATCCTGATGATTTTTGTGTGGGTACAAATTCCAGGCAAACGCACCTTACGCAAAATTCAAAACCAGGTCGCCTCTGAAATATATAGTGCTGACAGTGTTCTGCTAGGCCGTTACTATATACAAGACCGAACCGAAATCAAGTTTGAAGAAATCTCTCCGGATGTTATTGATGCGCTCATCGCGACAGAAGATGTGCGCTTCTACGAACACAGCGGTGTTGACTTCGAAAGTTTAGGACGGGTATTTATCAAATCAATCCTCATGCAGGAGGAGTCAGCTGGTGGTGGTAGTACGATAACGCAACAACTTGCCAAGAACCTGTATCCGCGAAAGCGATACTGGGTTTTCTCCATGCTCATCAACAAATCACGAGAGTTGGTTACGGCACAACGACTTGAAGATCTATACTCCAAGAAAGATCTTATCACGCTATATCTTAATACCATTCCATTCGCCGATCAGACTTTCGGTATTGAAGCTGCAGCCAAACGTTTCTTCTCCTGTTCTGCTAAAGATCTGACAGTTAATCAGGCTGCAGTACTAGTGGGAATGCTCAAGGCAACAAACTCGTACAACCCGCGCCTGTTCCCGGAACGATCGCTTACGCGCAGAAACGTAGTGCTGTCGCAGATGAACAAGTATAACTATATTTCCAAAGAAGAACTTGATTCGTTAAAGAAAGAAGCTCTCGGACTAAAATATAACAGTATATCACATCACCAGGGGCTTGCCCCCTATTTCCGTGAATACGTAAAGGCAGAGCTCATGAGCTGGTGCAAAAACAATGTTAAACCCGATGGATCTAACTATAACATCTATACCGATGGGTTGAAAATATATACTACCATAGATTCGCGCTTGCAAGAATATGCTGAAAAGGCTGTAGCCCAGCACATGACAGATGTGCAGAAGCAGTTCTTTGATCATTGGAGAAAAGAAAATCCGTGGCAGAAGAATGAAGAAATTATCCAGGATGCGATCCATCGTTGTGATCGCTATCAGCGCATGAAGGAACGCGGTATGTCGGAAGAAGAGATCCTGGATGAATTACAGAAACCTGTACCGATGCGTGTATTCTCATGGGAAGGAGAAAAGGCTGTGAAGATGAGTCCGATCGATTCCATCAAACATCACATTCAATTTCTCAACGCAGGTTTGCTCGCAATGGATCCGAAGACGGGACAGATTAAAGCCTGGGTTGGAGGTATCGATCACGATTTCTTTCAATACGATCACGTAAAAGTTTCAACCAAGCGCCAGGTGGGTTCTACCTTCAAACCTATAGTATATGCGATGGCGATCGAAAAAGGATTTGAGCCTTGTGATTTTATATCGGCAGAACGCAAGACTTATATCGATGAGGAAGGTGACAAGTGGACACCTCGCAACACGCAAAACGATTACCAGGTTAAATACTCGATGCGTGGTGCGTTAGCATATTCTGTTAACACCGTATCGGTAAAACTGATCGAGATGGCGGGTGTTGACAGTACAATTGCTTTATCGAGGAAGATGGGTGTGATCAGTGAGATGAAACATGTACCTTCTGTTGCATTGGGTTCTTCATCGGTATCGCTTACCGAAATGACAACTGCGTATGCTTGTCTTGCGAACGAAGGTGTTACGGTTCTCCCCTATCACGTTACTGCTATAAAAGATTTATACGGAAATGTATACGATAACTTTAAACCGAATACAAAAGGTATACGCGCTGTCTCGAAAGACGCTGCGTTGCTTGTGAGACAAATGTTACAGACAGTTGTACACGAAGGTACAGCGTCACGACTGCGCTGGAAGTATGGTGTGTTAAATGACGTTGCCGGCAAGACGGGAACTACACAGGCCAATGCTGACGGATGGTTTATGGCGATGACTCCCAACCTGGTGGTAGGAACGTGGGCTGGTGCTGATGATCCGCGTATACATTTCAGAAACACAGAATTAGGACAAGGTTCAAGTACAGCGTTGCCAATGTTTGGTTACTTTATGAAGCAGGTGAATAACGACAAGCGTTTCGAAAATATATCGAAAGCTACCTTTCCGAATTTACCGTATGATCTGCAACGCAGATTAAACTGCGATCTATATGAACTTGATGATGCACTATTGGCCGAGCTCAAGATCATGGTATCCAAGCAGGATTCTATACGACAAGCCGATACGCTTTCAACACTGAAAGAGTCATTCATGGAGAAACTCTATAAACGCAAAGTCAGAAAACTACAGGCAAGTCAGCCGAGCGACAGTACTTCGAATGATCTGCAGAACCTGGAGAACCTCGGGGGTTAGTCGTTAACCGTTAATCGTTAATCGTTATCCGTACGTTTTGTTGAGATTACGATACCTACACAAAGTATATATATATACTTTGTATAGAATACCAACCTGCCTTGTGTATTTTTTCTGAAGCCAGTAACCAGAAGCCAGCAGCCATTCCGACAACAGATAACGACTAACGGCTACCATTTCCCATCACCAGTCGTACCGTTGGGTAATTGAAGATGACGAGGGCGACTACAATAAGAAAATATCCTGCGAGCTGAATTGCGTTTACGGTTTCTCCGAATACAATAAAGGCTACGGAAAAATTGATCAGCGGATTGATATACATCAGTATACCGATTGTAGCAGAGTTGATGCGGTTCAGTGCAAACAAGTTCAGAAACAAGGGCAGCACGGTAAATACAACTGCGATTACCATGATCAGACTATAGAATTTGGCAGATGATGGCACCTGGTTAATCAACTGACTATAGAATATATTCAGAATAACGAATGAGAACAACACCTGTATACCGAGTATAATGGTGCGATCGAAGCCCTGGTTCTTGCGTTGTGATATCAGGTATAGTGCATACGTAGCAGCGGTCAGGAAGCTATAGCCTAACTCCAGTGCCGAGTTCAATCCCATAACCACACAACTCAGTGCGCACAACGCTACGGCTACCCACTGCAGGCTCGACATCTTCTCCTGTATCAATACATATCCCAGCACAGCGGTAATTACCGGACAGATCAGGTATGAGAATGATGCCGTCTTGATGTTGATATGATTTACTATATAAATGAACGTTAGCCAGTTCACCGTTAGCAATACACCTCCTGCCAATGTCAGCATCAGAACGTTTCGTTTCTTCTCTGCATTGAATCCCCGGAAGAAAGCAAGATCCTTACGAATGTCTTTGCGCTTGAAGCCGACTATAATTACAAGCACCACCAGCGTTGAAAACAATATGCGGAAATACAGGATCTCGCCGGCAGAATATTCTTTCAATGCGCGTAAAGGAATTGAAAAGAATCCCCACATAGCAAATGCACTGATGGCCGCGAGGTAATGCTTTTTAGTATTCATGCAGGGCGAATATAGAGATTAAAGTAAACCGTAAAAAAGCTTTATCATTGTACATTACTGCAAACGTTTCTACATTTAAAAAATCATAATTAAAAACTTACTCGCTACCTATATGGTTCGGTATTCAGCAATATTATTAACAAGTCTGTTGCTCCTTTCGTGTGCACAGAAGAAAGAAGCTGTCGTTATAACGCCTGAAAATATTCGCGAGGTGTTAACGCAGTACGGTAAAGAAAATCCGGAGAATGAAGTGATCATTGAAACGAAGATGGGCACGATCAAACTCCGTCTGTTTGAAGATACTCCACTTCATCGCGCTAATTTTGTAAAACTTATCAAGGAAGGATACTACGATGACTCGGATTTTTACCGCATCGCCTATGAGTTTATGATACAGGGTGGTGATCTTAAAAAGAAATTGAATTACCGTATACCTTCCGAGTTCAATCCTAAATACTATCATAAGAAAGGAGCGCTGTCGATGGCACGTGTGGACGAGAACAACCCGAACCTTGAATCATCTGCTGCCGAGTTCTTTATTGTACATGGTACACGCTATGCGGATGAAGACATTGATATAGAAGCCCGCAACCTCGGTATACATGTAACGCCTGAACAGCGGGAAGCCTATCGAACGGTAGGTGGCTATATGACGCTGGATGGCCGCTATACCGTGTTTGGCGAAGTAACAGAAGGACTTGACGTGGTGGATAAGATCGCCAGCGAGAAAGTTTTCAACACGGATCAGCCTTTACGAAAAATTCCGTTCACAATTCGCGTGGTAGAATCAAAGTAAACGAGCCGATCCGTGAAATGACACGGTATTTTTCTTTTACGGTTTAAAAAATTACAGCATCTTCGCGACACAATTTTTACTTTCATGAGCCAAGCTACAGACATCGCATCCCTTAAAAAGATAAGTTCACAGATCCGCAGAGATATTGTTCGCATGGTACATAGCTGCCAGTCGGGCCACCCGGGCGGTTCATTAGGTTGCACCGATTTTTTCGTTGCCCTCTATTTCAAACTGATGAAGCATGATCCGAAGTTCAATATGAACGCTGCCGGTGAAGATCTTTTCTTCTTATCGAACGGACATATTTCTCCAGTGTTCTATTCTGCCCTCGCCAGATCAGGATACTTTGATGTAAAGGAACTCGCTACATTCCGTAAGCTTGATTCACGTTTGCAAGGTCACCCGGCTACGCATGAGCATCTTCCGGGTATACGCATTGCTTCCGGTTCACTCGGACAAGGACTTTCCGTTGCATCCGGTGCTGCGCAAGCCAAGAAACTGAACAAAGACGATCGCTTTGTATATGTATTGATGGGCGATGGTGAATTACAGGAAGGACAAGTATGGGAAGCTGCGATGTATGCAGGCCATAATAAAGTTGATAACCTGATTGCTACCGTTGACTATAACGGTCAGCAGATCGATGGTCCGGTAGATAAAATTTTATCATTGCTCAACCTGCGTGCGAAATGGGAATCTTTCGGATGGATCGTGCAGGAATTCAATGGTAACGTAATGGAAGAAGTTGTTGCCGGTCTGGAGAATGCGCAGAAACTTGCCAAACAAGGTAAACCTGTAATGAACCTGATGAAAACTGAAATGGGCTTCGGTGTTGATTACATGGTAGGTTCACACAAGTGGCACGGTGTTGCTCCTAACGATGATGAACTCGCAAAAGCACTCGCGCAACTNNCGTTATCCGTTAATGGGGTCGGTGATGTGGCTGGTTTGCTATCATACAGAGATTAGTCATGTAGAATATATTCAAAAACACGCTCTCTCCCACTCCCACGGTTAACGATTAACTTATAACGGATAACGCCTCACCGGATAACATCACGAATCAACGTCATCATCCCTTCCGGATTTACACCGATCCAGAATAAAGATAACACTAATATAGCCATCGTTACGCTGCTGACTATATATACCAGGGGATGCAACTCCTGGGAGGTACGCGCGGCCTGCTTTTGATCGAACATGATCGCGATGAGCTTGATATAGTAATATAATCCGATAACGCTGTTGATGACGAGGATAATTACCAGCAGCCAGCGATGAGTCTGAATGCCTGCCGCGAGCACATAAAACTTACCAACAAAACCTGCCGTAAGCGGTATACCGGCCAGCGACAATAACATGGCACTGAATACAATAGCCGTCAGTGGACGTTTCCAGAGGAGGCCGCGGTAATCTTCGAGTAATTCTGCATCACGCTCTTTATCGGAAAGTGTCGCCAGTATACCGAAAGCACCCAGTGTGGTAATAAAATACGCTACCAGGTAAAAGATAACGGCTTCCATGCCGAGCTTTTCTCCTGCCAGAAACGCTACCAGTAAATAACCAAGGTGTGCTATCGATGAATACGCCAGCAATCGCTTTACATTATTCTGTCGAAGTGCGAGTATATTTCCGATGAACATGGATGCTATAGCAAGTATCGTAAACACCAGCATAAAGGTTGTATACTGATACCCGTTCAGTGTATTGAAGAAGCGCACCAGCAATGCCACCATTCCTCCTTTTGAGACAGTCGCAATAAACGCAGTTACCGGGGCAGGCGAACCCTCGTATACATCTGGTGTCCACATGTGGAAGGGAACTATGCCGAGTTTAAATCCGACACCCACGATCATCATACCAAAGCCTGCAACAACAATCATCGGCATTTCATGCGCTTGTGTGATCCACGCTGCTATACCGGCAAACTCCATCGATCCGGTAGCGGCATAAACCAGCGCCATACCAAACAACAGGAATGCAGAAGAGAACGCAGCGAGAATAAGATACTTTATACCCGCTTCATCGGAGCGTTCGCGCTTACGCAAATAAGCGATCAACGCATAGAGTGATACGCTGAGTATTTCAAGTCCGAGGAAGAGTGATGCAAAGTGTTTGCTGATTACCAGTATAGCGGCACCCAACGCAGCCAGGATAATCAATATATAGTATTCTTCCTTGCGTTCTTCGCGTTGTTCAAAGTACGCATACGATATTAATACAACTGCCAATGTTGTGAGCAGGATTAGTCCGATGTTAAAAATACCAAAGCCATCGATGATCAATAACGGTTCAACCGGCTGAAGATGTTTGATGCTATAGCCTGTCAGGAAAAAGAAATCAACCAGCAGGGATACAACGGTGATGACAAAAATTACTTTGTGATTCCGTTTTATCGAGATCGAGAAAAATATCAGGATCGCTGCACTGGACAGTATCCATAACGGAATAAGACTCATAATATCATTCATGTTCATGGCTTCCTCCTTTCTGTATCAAATGCAGATGTATACTGTACATTATCAGTCCTGGTACGGTTGTGAATGGCAGCATGGTTTTTCGCATGCGAACCATTTGCAACAGTAGGCTTGGCCGTGTTGATCACCTGCTGCGGAAATAAACCCAGCCAGATGATCGCGATACACAACGGCACAAGTATAAATTTCTCACGAAGCGACAGATCGGTAATACCGTGTCCTTCTATATTCTTTCCTAAAAATACTTTCTGCATAATGCGCAGTGAATAGGCCGTGGCGAACACCAGCCCGGCCGTTGCAATAATGGTTAACAACTTGTTAGCCTGCCACGCCCCGATCAGTGTCATGAATTCAGCAATAAAATTTCCGAGTCCGGGTAAACCCAGTGACGCCATGACAAATACCATCGCCACGGTGCCCATGAATGGAACCTTCTTCCACATGCCGCCCATGCGAAGTATATCTCGCGTATGTATACGTTCATACAATACACCGGCTATAATGAATAAGGCCCCGGTGCTGATACCGTGCGTAATCATCTGCATCACCACACCTTGCATGGCCAATTCATTAAAAGCAAATACACCCAACATAATGAAGCCCATGTGACTGACACTGGTATAGGCAACAAGTCGTTTGAAATCAGTTTGTGAGTATGCCTGCACGGCACCATAAATAATACCGACAACACCAAGCAGCATAGCTATAGGCGCTATACTCGCAGCGGCCTCCGGAAATATAGGCAATACAAAGCGGATCAATCCATAGGCACCGGTCTTAAGAAGTAATCCGGCCAGCAATACACTTCCTGCTGTCGGTGCTTCGGTGTGTGCATCGGGCAGCCAGGTGTGCAACGGCACTACTGGTAACTTTACAACGAAGGCAATGAGGAACCCGCACATCAACCACCGCGCGGTGTCTGGCGTTAGAGTTGTGTTCAACAAGGCAAAATAATCAAAGCTATAGATACCGGTTTGTTCACCGTGAATAAAATATAGTGCGAGTATAGCCAATAGCATGAGCAGCCCGCTCGCCTGCGTAAAGATGAAAAATTTATAGGCTGCGTATTGCTTATTCTCATGCCCCCAGATGCCTATGAGAAAGTACATCGGTATCAACATGACTTCCCAGAAGAAATAGAACAGGAATAAATCCATCGTTAAGAATACTCCGGTAATTCCGGCTAATACCCACAGCAGGTTAAAATGAAAAAAGCCTACGCGGTATTGAATTTCTTTCCAGGAGACAAGCACGGCCAGTATACCCAGAAAAAAAGTAAGGGCAAGCATCAGCAGACTTAAGCCGTCCATCGCCAGATGAAATGCTATACCAAAGCTCGGTATCCAGGGTATATATAAATCGCGCAACCATGAATCGGTCAGCGTCATGGAAAGTCCTTCGTCAATCCATATAAAAAGAATGATACCGAATGCAATGGTGACGGTAATGAGTGATAACCAGCGGCAAGCCGTTTGATTTACTCTTGCGAGGAAACCGGCAGCTATACCACCAACCATGAGTATTGCTATTAATGAGGCCAGCATCATACGCAGTATTTTTTTAAGGTTGAACGAACAAGCTAATGGTCATGATGAGGATCGCGCCAACAACTATACCCATCACGTACCAGCGGAGTATACCACTCTGCGTTTTTACAAAGGCGGTGTTAAAGTATTCGGTGATTTGCACGAGCCCCGTATAGAACTGATCGATCACATCGTTCTTGTTGATGCGCGACAGGTACACAAAAGGACGAACAAACACGAGGTTATAGAGTGCATCAAAGTCCCAGCCGCGAAACCAAAACTGGTGTAACTCAAACGTTGAACTTTTAATTTCATCTGACAGCTTCGGCTGTTTCACATATAGTATATAAGCGAAATACACACCACCCAGCGCGAGCGCTGCCGTTACCAGTTGAATTGCCCATTCGGTACTTTCAATACCTTCTTTCAACGTTACCGAAGGCAGCAACGGAGACAGGTAATCGGAGAACAACGTGAGGTGCCCCAAGGTATGCGGCAACTCGATAAACCCGCCCAGCAACGAAAGCGCTGCCAGTATAACCAACGGTATGGTTATGCGCATACCGGGTACGTGACTGATCTTTGTCTTGGCTTCACCGAAAAATGTAATGAATACCATTCGAAAAGTATATACTGCCGTTACTACCGCTCCTGTCAGTGCTGCGAGAAAGAACCAGAGATTTCCTTTCTCACCGGCCCACGCCAGCCAGAGAATCTGATCTTTACTATAAAAACCAGCCGTAATAAAAGGTAATGCAGCGAGTGATGCTGCGCCAATCAGGAATGTCCAATATATAGTCGGCAATTTGTTTTTGAGTCCGCCCATGCGAAACATATCGTGCTCGTGATGCAACGCCATGATTACCGCGCCTGCTGCGAGAAACAACAATGCCTTGAAGAAAGCATGGATCATAAAATGAAATACAGCTGCCGACCACGCTCCTACGCCCATTGCCAGAAACATATAGCCTATCTGGCTGATGGTTGAATATGCCAATACGCGTTTAAGATCAAATTGTGTTAATGCGCTGAACCCTGCAATCAATAACGTAACAGCACCAATGATACCTACCCAGAGCTGCGCTAAAGGTGCAAGTTCGTATACTATATGCATGCGGGTGATCAGGTATACTCCTGCCGTTACCATGGTAGCCGCGTGAATAAGTGCACTTACCGGGGAAGGACCTGCCATGGCATCGGGCAACCATGTTTGCAAGGGAAGTTGTGCGGATTTACCGACAGCACCTCCCAGTAATAAAAATGCTATTAGTACAGCCATGGATGCTCCGGTGGTCCAGACGAGCGGGGCTTGCGTGAGTATATCCTGTATATTGAGTGTATGAAAAACTGTGAACAGCATGAACAATCCAATGGCCATTGCCGTATCGCCCACGCGTGTAATGATAAAAGCCTTGCGTGCCGCATAGCCGTTCTTCTCTTCGCTATACCAGAAACCGATCAGCAGATAACTGCAGAGTCCTACACCCTCCCAGCCTAAATATAGCAGTACGAGGTTATCGGCCAATACAAGGATGAGCATGGAGCATACAAATAAATTCAGATATGCAAAGAAGCGGGAGAAGCCTTCATCTTCCTGCATGAATTCAATGGAGTATATATGGATGAGAAAACCGACAAAGGTGATCACGAATATAAACACCATGGAGAGCGAGTCGAGGTAAAATGCAAAAGTTGTGGAAAGATCGCCTGCCTGAAACCAGTTCCATGCCACGTGCAGGTAAGCATCTTTTCCGGAAGAAAGAAATTCATACCCTACCAATATCGTTAACAGTGCAGCGAGTCCTATACTGCCGGCACCAATACGCGCAGCGACACGCCAGGACAATCGCGAACCCACCAGTATCAGAATGAGTGCGCTCAAAAAAGGTAAGGTTGGTATAAGCCAGAGTAATTTGATCATTACACGTTAGTTTGAGTTGAATACGAGAACAGTGCCGATCACTATCGGTATACTTACCCGCTCATCTTATCAGCAGCATCGCTGTCAAGCGTTTTCAGGTGATGGTATATCTGCAGGATCAATGCCAATCCTACGGATACTTCCGCTGCCGCCATGGTGAGTATAAAAATAAACATCACCTGACCGTCAGCCTGCGCCCAGCGCGAACCTGCTACAATAAAAGCAAGACCTGCGGCATTCAGCATGATCTCCACCGAGATCAGCATGAATATAATGTTGCGCCTGATCAACACACTGATCAGCCCGAGTGTGAACAACACACCCGCGAGCAACAAACCCATTTCAACCGGTAATACATTCATTCTTCTGCCTTTTCAAGAAAACGATGAACTACTTTTCTTCTTTGTCTGCCGAGGTGGTATGCCCCTACTATACCGGCCATCAGCAGCAAGCCACACAGCTCAACGCCAATGATATACGGGCCGTACAACGACATGCCTACTGCTTTGGAATCAACTACTGAATTATTCAGTAACACCCTTTCCGATGTTATGAGTATATATGCCAGTTCGCCCAGCAATACCAGTGACAATATTCCCGGACCAATCCATATATTTTTGCTAAACCATTTCCGCTCCTGCTCCACCGATTCTTCTTTCAGGTTAAGCATCATAATTACAAAGATGATCAGCACCACAATGGCCCCGGCATATATAATTACTTCGAGCGCCGCAACAAACGGAGCCCCCAGCATAAAGAAAATCACCGCTACCGCCAGGAACGACACCACCAGGTATAGCAATGCATGAATCATATTATAGCGCGTAATCACCATGATCGTGGCGAGTATAGCGATGATGGAAGCGATGTAGAATGCCATTCTTTTTCCGTTATCCGTTAATCGTTAATCGTTATCCGTAGTTGGCGGCTGGCTTCTGGTTACTGGCTTCAGGATAAGCGGCCGATAGCCGAAACGTTGTGCGTTACTTGCCAATCGTTATCTGTAAATATAGTCGGCTACAGGCTGCAGGCTCCTTGCCTCAGGACAAACAGCCAGCAGCTGGCAGCTAGCAACTAGCAGCTCTCTCAAGGTAGCAAGCTATGCACGTCCACCGGCTCGAGCTCGTTATCCCCTTCTCCCTTCGACTTGCCATCAATAGCAAGGCCTGCTACTTTATAGTAATTATAGCCTGGATATTTACCCTGACTGTTGATGAGTAAATCTTCTTTCTCATATACTAAATTTTGCCGAACGTATTCGCCCATTTCAAAATCGGGTATAAGTTGTATGGCGTACGTTGGACATGCTTCTTCGCAGTAACCACAGAATATACAGCGCGAGAAATTTATGCGGAAGAATGCGGGGTATCGTCTCCCATGTTCATCTTCGGTGGCCTGCAGCGATATACAGTCTACCGGGCAGGCCGCTGCGCAGAGATAACATCCTACGCAACGCTCGCCCATGTCGGGATCGCGCGTTAATACAATACGCCCTCGCCAGCGTGCCGGCAACGCTGCTTTCTCTTCCGGGTATTGAATCGTGTCACGTTTATGAAACATGTGCAGAAACGTGAGCCACATGGTACGGATGATGCTGAACATGGCTTTGTCTTTTTAATATATACCTATCACTATATCGATACGTTCATTGCGGGTTTTCATTCCAGAGAATAATCGCTGCGGTTACCATTACATTTAGTAAGGACAGCGGCAATAATATTTTCCAGCCGAATTCCATTAACTGGTCATAACGTGGTCGCGGTAATGACGCACGCAGCAGGATGAACAGTGCAATGAAGGCAAACATCTTTAGTATAAACCACACGATGGGTGGCAGAAATGCGGGACCAAGCCAGCCACCGAAGAACAAGCAAGTTACCATACACGAGATGAGCATGATCCCTATATATTCACCCACGAAGAACATTCCGAACTTCATGCCTGAATACTCGGAGTGAAACCCGGCGATCAATTCACTCTCGGCTTCGGGTATATCAAAGGGTAAACGGTGTGTCTCCGCTATACCGGCTATCAGGAATATAACAAAGCCCAGAAACTGCGGCACCACAAACCACATGTTGCGTTGCGCCTCTACTATATCATGGAGACTGAATGAACCGGTGATCAATACTACACCCATAAGAGAAAGTCCCATGAATACTTCATACGAAATCATCTGTGCAGCGCCCCGCATGGCACCGAGCAGCGAATATTTATTGTTGGAAGCCCAGCCTCCTAAAATTATACTATATGCACCCATAGAAGACATGGCAAGGAAGAAGAGCAGTCCTATATTCAGATCGACCACGATAAATCCCGGGGAGAATGGGACAATGACGAAACTCATCAGCACCGTGATCACAACGATCGCAGGCGCCATCACAAATACTTTCTTATCTGCGAAGGGCGGTATCCAGTCTTCCTTGAAAAAAAGCTTTAGTGTATCCGCTAATACAACCAGTAGTCCTAACGGACCTGCGCGATTCGGACCGTAACGATCCTGCCATACTGCAAGTAACCTTCGCTCGACCCAGATCAACCCCGGGGCAACGAGCAGCAAACCTCCCAAGACGCAAACGACAATTATTGCTGGTGACATTTCTTTCGTATTTAGGTGTTTTGATGTTTGGGTGTGTAGGTTGGTGTGAGGGTGTGCAGGTATTTCGGGGCGCGTGTGGTGGCCCACTCGGGTAGTTCGGTATAGGGTATTTCCGGGAGACCGTAGGGTACAGCAGCCACTCCGTTGGGAATGGCGTTGCTTACTTTTACGGGCAGACTATATTCGTAGCGGCCTATATAAAACCTAAGTATATAGTTTTCGAGCAGGCTCATGGAAACAGCATCGTCCATGCTAAGTAAAATATAGGGCTTGGGTATGCGTTGTGCTACTGATGGTGAACGTGCACTGAGTTCTTCCGAACCGAAAATGTGATGCATCGGCATAATCAACAGGTGATCTTCCAATGCTTTAAATGCTTCAGGTATACCTTCAAAATATTTTATAGTACCTGTTGTTGCCGGTTCCAGTAATCGTATACCGGGGTCGCCACCTTTCAGTGCACCGCCAATTTCCTGTTGATATTTATTGACGGATTGTACCGAGTTCCATCCGGGCGACCAGAAGAATGGAATCATGGATGAAGGCGGCATACCGCGGTAACCTTCCATCGTATAGGACAATGGTGAATCGGGATCTTCCGGTGGCTTGGGTTCACTCACATTTATATTCGCCTGCATCGAAGTGCGCCCGCTATAGCGATGCGGAGCGCGTGGTATACGCTGACCGGCTACTCTGAACTGTGACGGTGGCGTTACCTGGTCTATACCCTGCAACAGCGGTTCACTGGTTGCTATAGCATGGGTTATATCTTCAAAATTCTTCCATGTACTCAACCGCGTATTGCCGGCTTCCGTCCCTATATCCAGCAACCAACGCCAGCTTTCGCGCACCATATCTTTTGACTCGTATACCTGGAAGAATCGTTGCGCACGACCTTCGTTATTTACAAGTATACCATCTGATTCTGCAAATGTACCGGCTGGTATAACAACATGTGCCTGTTGTGTTGTGGCATGCATGGAGTGATCGAGTACTATGATATTCCGGCAGGCTTTTAAAAATGCATCTACATCCGATTTTCTTCCGTGCCGGTATAGATCGTTCTCCAGCACAATCACAGTATCGGCATGCCCGTTAACAACCGCGTTGAATGCAGCATGCAACCGGTGTCCGCCCATCATGGCAAGGCCGATCGAGTTACATTCCAGCATGGTATATACCAGACCTGTGTTTTTATTTTCCTTCTGCAAGGCGTGCGCAACATTCGCAGCTGCCTTCATCACGGCATCACTTTCGCAGCCTGCTCCTGAAATGATCACAGGCTTTTTAGCAGTGCGCAACGCCTGGGCTATCTGCTCTGCGAGCACCAAAAGGTTTTCGGAGAGATCAGCAACCGCAGGTGCCGCATTGTCCAATGCATGGGCTACAGCAAAACCAAGTCGTGCTATACATTCCGGAGTTGCCCGATACGTAGCAGTGGCCAGTTCATCCAACTTGGTTGTAGTCAAAGTCGCGATAAACAAGGGGCCTTTCTTATCCTGTACAACGCCTTTCACAGCAGCGTCATTCCACAAAGGTATATTTGCCTTTTCGGCTAACGCTGCAGGTTGTTGTCGTACTGATTGGCGAACGGCCAATGCCAGTATAGGAGCTGTATTGGTTATATCTTCACCGAGTATAAATACAGCATCGGCTTCTTCTACTTCTTTTGTTGAAGGTGTACGTACAGTGCCTTCACGCAATATCTTTACGGCAAGTTCTGCCAGGTCATGTTCGCTGTCTGATACGCCATGATAAAAATTATGTTCACCCACCAATGTCTTCAATACAAAGTTTGACTGAAGCGATGCACGCGGAGAACCTATACCGATTACTCCAGGTTTATTCAACAAGCCAGACAAATTTGAAAGCAGTGCTTCACGATCTGTTTCGCGTTGTTGTATACGGGGTTTACGAATGCGATCGGCTGCATTTACAAACTCGTAACCATAACGTCCGCGATCGCAGAGAAAATATCCGTTCACATCTCCATTGTACCGATTGGCAATCATGCGAAGTGAACCGTAACGTTCACCGGCAATTGTATTGCACCCTACACTGCAGTGCTGGCATATTGATGGAGCCATCGTCAGATCCCACTTGCGCGTATAGTGTTGCTTCAGTGTCTTATCCGTAAATACTCCGGTTGGACAAACTTCTGCGAGGTTACCGCTGAATTCATTTTCCAGTATACCATCTTCTGCACGGCCGAAGTATACATTGTTCTTCGAGGCAAATACATCGAGATCTTTACCACCTGCATAATCTTTATAGAAGCGTACACAACGGTAGCACTGGATGCAGCGGTTCATTTCATGGTTGAGAAAGGGACCTAAATATTGATTGGTATAGGTGCGTTTCTTATAGTTGTAGTTACGATAATTATGTCCTGACATTACCGTCATGTCTTGTAAGTGACACGAGCCACCTTCATCGCATACAGCACAATCGTGCGGGTGGTTTGTCATGAGCCACTCGATTACATGTTCGCGAAATTCTTTTGCATCATGATCTTCAATTGATATACGCTGATTGTTTACAACGGGCTCCATACACGACATCACGAGTCTGCCTTTCTGGTCGTTCTCATCTTTATATACTTTCACAGCACATTGGCGACACGCACCTACTGAACCCATAGCCGGATGCCAGCAGAAGTATGGTATATCCTTTCCGAGCGTCAGGCAGGCTTCCAGCAGATTTTTACCAGCAGGAACTTCGTGAGGTTTATTGTCTATGAAAAGAACCATGTGTCACGTGTTTTACGTTTTTATGTGTTTACGTGTGTAGGTTGGTGGGTGTGTATGTATATGTTATTAGAATTTAGAGATATCGGTTATGAGACGTTTTCTTGTGGCTGGGAGGGGGTGCGTTGTATTTTGTATTTCTTCGGCTATATAGTGTTCGAAATCTTTTCTAAAATATTTGAGCGCGCTTTGCAGGGGTTCCATGGCTCCGGGGGCCAGTGCACAGAACGTATTGCCGGGGCCCAGATATTTTGTGTGGAAGTCGAGTAAATGCAGATCATGTCCTTCGCCTTTGCCGGCTTCGAGTGATGTAAGTATCTTTTCGATCCACGGTATACCTTCACGGCATGGTGTACAAAAGCCACAAGACTCCTGTGCAAAAAAGTGCATGAGATTGCGTACAAATCCTACTACGGAAGTTTTATCATCGAGTACGATCATGGTACCTGTACCCAAACGACTTCCTGCTGCTGCAATGGAGACATAATCCATCTTAACGTCCAGGTGCTCTTCTACCAGAAAATCAGTGGATGCGCCTCCGGGTAAAGCGCCTCTGAATTTCAATCCATCCTGCATACCGCCCGCATATTCTTCGAGTAGTTCACGCATGGTTATACCCATGGGCAATTCCCATAGCCCTGGAGTTTTTACTTTACCACTTACGCCAAAGAGTTTGGTGCCTGCATCATTCGTGAGACTTAATTTCTGAAACCAGTCTGCACCCTTATTTACAATGTGTGGTATACAGCAGAGGGTTTCTACATTGTTTACAATGGTAGGTTTACCAAACAAACCACTTACCTGCGGAAAGGGTGGTTTCGCGCGCGGTGTAGCGCGTTTACCCTCGAGTGAACTAAGCAATGCCGTTTCCTCGCCACATATATAGCGGCCCACACCAGTATGCAAATGCATTTCAAGATTAAAGCCTGAACCGAGTATATCATTTCCAAGATAGCCGGCATCGTATGCTTCCTGTATAGCGAAGCGTATATGATTGGCGGCTTCTTTATAGGCCCAGCGTAAAAACACGAACGATATAGTTGCCTGTATCGCGAACGCTGAGACAATCATTCCTTCGATCAACTGGTGCGGAGCACTCTCCAGTAACAGGCGATCTTTAAATGTACCGGGCTCCATTTCATCAGCATTTACGATCAGGTATTTCGTTTCGATCGTACTGTCCATCGGTACAAAACTCCATTTGAGTCCGGTCAGGAAACCAGCTCCTCCTCTACCCCGCAGGTTTGAATCTTTTACAACGGACTGGATATCCTTCGGTGTCATTCCCTTCAACGCCTTGCGCACAGACTGATAGCCTCCTGCCTGTTCATACTCTTTCAGCGTAAGCGGACGAAGGTCTTTGCGTATATGTTCGGTGAGCGGGCGTTCCATGGCGTTAATCGTTATCCGTTAATTGTTATTCGTTAATCGTGATGAAGCTATATATAGTACATTGATATCTGCTACAGAATACTTCTTACTTCAAGGATACTTTCCAAGTATATCTTCGAGCAAATCTTTTGTTACATCGCGGTATAGATCATTATCGATCATGAGTGCGGGTGCGTGGTCGCAGGTGCCGAGGCACGGGTTGGGTAAAAGTGTAAAGCGATTGTCGGCTGTTGTTTGTCCGTACTTTATACCCAGGCGCTGCATAATTTCGGTGCGAATATTTTCATAGCCCATCACCCAGCACGATATACTATCGCATAGTAGTATAACATGTCGGCCTACCGGTCTGCGATGAATCATATTATAGAACGTAGCCACCGAGTCCAATTCCTCCGCAGACATCTGCAGGTAATCAGCAATCTCGCGCAAACTCTCATCCGAAATCCACCGCCTATGCTCCTGCACAATCTTCAACGCCTCGATGCAAGCAGCCTTCCGGTAAGGAACAATCTTTACGGCTTCGTCTATTTCGTGAGTCTCTTCGAGCGAAAGCATAGCTTTTTGTGTTGAGGTGTTCGTGTGTTGAGGTGTTGATGTTGTTGGAGCTTCGCGTTAGTATATATTTTGATGCCTTCGACATCAACACACCAACACTTCAACACATCAACACTTATCTATCAATATCCGCCAGCACATAATCCATCGCTCCGAGAATGCTTAGCATGTCGGCTACGGTGTAGCCTTTGCTGATGTAGGGTAGCATTTGCATGTGTGGGAATGATGGGGTGCGGACTCTTACGCGGTACGGTGATGTGTTGCCATCGCTTATCGCGTAATAACTGTTGGCTCCTTTGGTTGCTTCAATGCAACTCATGGCTTCTCCTGCAGGAATTACCGGTCCCCAGCTTACACCGAGGAAGTGTGTGATGAGCGTCTCTATATCCTGCATGGTATGTTTCTTCACCGGTGGTGTGGTGAGCGGGTGATCGGCTTTATAGTCACCTTCCGGCATATACTTCCAGCATTGCTCAATGATGCGCAAACTTTGTCGCATTTCTTCCACGCGTACCACGGCACGATCGTAGCAATCTCCATTGTGTGCAATGGGTATATCAAAATCAAATTTATCGTAGCCCGAGTAGGGTTGCTTCTTACGAAAGTCCCAGTCAAAACCACAGGCGCGTAAACCGGGGCCGGTAACGCCCCACTCAATTGCTTCTGCTTTGGTAAATATACCTATACCTACGGTGCGTGCTTTGAAGATGCTGTTCTTCATCACCATGGCATCGTACTCTTTTAAGCGTTTGGGAAAATAATCGATGAAGTCTTTAACAAGCTTGTCCCAGCCGCGTGGCAGATCCTGAGCAACGCCTCCTATACGGAACCAGTTCGGGTGCATGCGTCCTCCGCAGACACCGGCCACTATATCAAATATCTTTTCGCGATCGCTGAACATATAGAACACCGGTGACAACTGTCCTATATCCTGCGCAAAGGTTCCATACCACACCAGGTGACTTGCTATACGAAAAAACTCACACATCATCACACGAATCACATTGGCACGTTCGGGCAATTCTATACCTGCGAGCTTTTCTACAGCAAGTAAATATGCGAGGTTGTTATTGACACCACCGAGGTAATCTACGCGATCGGTATAGGGTATATACGTATGCCACGACTGCCGCTCGGCCATCTTCTCGGCACCGCGATGGTGGAAACCTATATCCGGTACGGCATCCACTATATCTTCACCATCGAGCTGCAATACAATGCGCAGTACACCGTGTGTACCGGGGTGCTGCGGCCCGATGTTGAGAAACATAAAATCAGAATCATCGCTTGAACTTTGCAATCCCCATTCTTCCGGGCGAAATTGCAGTGCAGCCTGTTCGCGATCCTGCTTCTCATCGAACAAACGGAATGGTCCCATTTCTGTAGCACGTGCCGGATGTTCTTTTCGCAGCGGATTACCCTGCCACGACTCGGGCATTAAGATTCTCTTCAGATGCGGATGTCCTTCGAAGCGAATGCCGAACATATCGAATACTTCACGTTCGTACCAATTCGCATTCGCCCACAAATTTGTTATACTCGGCACCGTAGGGAACTCTCCGTTCAATGCTACTTTGAGACGAATGAAACTGTTCCGATCAAAAGAGAATAAATGGTATAGCAGTGTAAAGTTACCGGATGGATATCCGTTTTCACGATTGCGGCTTCGCTCATCTATAGCCGACAGGTCGAAGAGCAATATATAGGGTCGGTCAATCTCGTTCTTCAAATACCACAACACTTCCTTTATTTTTTCCAGTGGCAGCCATAGCGTGAGTATATCATCTTTCGCGCGCTGCGTTGTGAAGGTTTCTGTGCCAAACCTTTGCTTCAACCGTTCTGTCGGATCAAGTGTTGCTTCCATATATATCGCTATATTTCATCGGGTGTGCGAAATGTTACCATCTCCTGGCGCAACTCCCGTTTGGTTTCTTTTAATGAAATTTTCTCCGGACGTATTACACCCTGCTCACCAATTACCCAGCTTAACGGGCGCTGTTCACTGCCTACACTCTTCGAGAGCAATACCAATCCTTCCATAAAAGCATCGGGTCGTGGCGGGCATCCCGGCACATATACATCTACCGGCATAAACTTATCTACACCCTGCACCACACTATATATATCATACATACCCCCTGAGTTGGCGCATGACCCCATGGAAATTACCCAGCGCGGTTCCATCATCTGCTCATATAGTCTTTTAATGACGGGTGCCATTTTTATAAATACAGTACCGGCTATAATCATCACATCGGCCTCGCGTGGTGTACCGCGAATTACTTCGGCACCGAAGCGCGCTACATCATATTTAGGCGTCATGCTGGTAGCCATCTCCACAAAGCAACAGGAGAGCCCGAAGTGAAACGGCCACATGGAATTTTTTCTTCCCCATGCCAGCAGTCGCTGCACGCTGGTAAGCATCACACTTTGTTGTATAGCTTCTTCCATGGAGCTTGTGCCATTGCTGGTTCCATTTACGGTGTGAGCTTTACCGTTGCCGTTGGGATGCGAGAGCCACCAGTTCATGTTGTTTGTTTGGTTATGCGTTTATACGCTTTGAGTATTTTCTTTCCATCCGGACCAAAGTCCAGTGCACCGGCACGCCATTCGTATATCAGTACAACTACCAGCAGTATCATAAATACCGTTACGCCCATATAGCCATACCAGCCGAGTTCGCGAAAGGCTATAGCCCATGCGAAAATGAAAATCGTCTCCACGTCAAAAATGACGAAGAGCATGGCTACGAGATAAAACTGAGCGGAGAAGCGAATGCGTGCAGAGCCTGCACTGAGTATACCACCTTCGTATGGATCACCGGTGGCGCGTTCTTTATGACGTTGTCCTAACACGTACGAGAGTCCGAGCATAACGCCTACCAGACTGAGTACGATTATTCCGTACAGGAATAAAGGCCAAAGCGGAACACTATGTTCTGTTGGAGTATCCAACGTAGTGGCTTTAGAGAACCTATATACCGAATACTTTTTCTCGATGCGGGTATCGCAGCAAAGAGAGGTGCAAAAGAAAACGCGAGCTGTTTAGCCCGCGTCACGTCAAATCTTACTGATGATGACCTGTGATATAAAATTCCAGGTCTTCGATGATGCCGCGTTGTTCTTCAATGATATAGCGAACAACGTCACCAATCGAAATCATTCCTACCAACTCCCCATCATCTACAACCGGTAAATGGCGGATGAAACGGTTGGTCATGGTCTTCATACAATCTTCAATGCTGTTATCGGGAGAAACGGTTACGGGATTTTCCGTCATGATCTCTCCGATCAATGTATCTTTTGAAGATTTACCTTTCAGGATAAGTCTGCGCGCGTAATCGCGTTCGGTAAATATACCGAGCAGCCGGCCCTGTTCATCTGTGATTAGAAGTCCACCGATATTCTTTAACGACATTAACTCGATAGCCTTGTATACAGTTACTGTAGGTGCAACGGAAAAGACAACATTTCCCTTGCCCTGAAGGATGTTTCTAACTTTTCCCATACGAATGTCTGCTTGATTGAAGTAAATGAAGATAACACTTTTTGAGACACTAATGCAAGCGTTTGAAACTATAAATTGAAGCGCTTTCGCTAAAAAAAATGAAAAATGATGAATGCGTTTAAAATAGGCCGATTTTGTTTTTCAGCATAGCACAACGCTTGTTGTAACGGAAGACTGCAGCTATACTCCTCTAATTATATAGCACACAGACGCACTATATACTTTGCCGCTGTTCAAATTCAATGTTGCTTCTTTTACAATCTTCACTAACCTTGCAACGTTTTACGTTACACATGCGCATGGCCTTAAACAACATTGGAATCTTTCGAAACCTTCTTGTACTTATATGTATACTTACCTGTGCGGCTTCGTTCGGACAGCGCAAACTTCAGCAGAAGGTGCCGGAGAAGACGCGTATACTTTTTTTGTTCGATGGTTCAGGCAGTATGCTCGAGCCGTGGGGACGCCCTAATCAGTATAAGATCAACATCGCTAAATCTATACTTACGCAAATTGTAGATTCGCTGCAGCTGAATAACAATCTTGAACTTGCGCTTCGTATTTACGGGCATCGCTCTCCGCGCGAAGCCAACAACTGTAAAGACACGTGGCTCGAAGTTCCGTTCAAACCGAAGAACCATAAACTCATTATCGACAAGATCAACGAGATCAAGCCGAAAGGTGTAACGCCTATAACGTACTCGCTGGAGCAAGCCGCAAAAGATTTTCCGCCTAATGCCGGGTATCGAAATATAGTCATACTCATTACCGATGGAATTGAATCGTGTGGTGGCGATCTCTGTGCTACCTCGCGTGAGCTCCAAAAGAAAGGTGTATTTCTTCGCCCCTATATTATCGGGTTAGGACTTCGTGCGGAGAAGACACTGGATTGTGCGGGTAAGTATATAAGTGCTGAGACGCCACAAGAGTTTCATGAAGAGTTGAACAAAGCTATACAGTCTACGTTTTCGAAGACAACCGTAAGTATAGAGTTACTTGATGCACGCAACCAGCCTACAGAAACAAATGTCAACGTAAGCTTTATAAACTCTCTTACGGGGATGTCGATGTATGACTTTGTTCACTATCGCGATGCGCAGGGTAGCCCGGATTCTGTTCAGGTTGATCCGGTTATCGATTATGATCTGCAGGTAAATACTATACCACCGGTAACCAAGCGCAACGTTACCATCGAGATCGGTAAACACAATGTAATTCGTATACCGGTTCCGCAGGGAAATATAGCTATACAGCAGGAAGGCAGAAAGGACAACAACCTGGAAGCTATCGTTCGCGAAAAGGACAAGCCCGATGTCATCAACGTGCAGCGCAGCAATGAAACGTTTCGCTACCTCACCGGTAAGTATGAAGTAGAAACACTTACACTTCCGCGAAGGAAATTCAGTGTTGATGTCCAATTCAACAAAACGCAGAATATTTACCTGCCCGCTCCGGGCATTGTAAACTTCAATACTATATCTACCGGGTATGGCAGCCTATATGAAATAGCAGCCGATGGATCGCAGCAGTGGGTTTGCAACCTCAACAATCAGAAAGCTAATTTTACTCTAACGCTGCTACCGGGCCGGTATAAAATAGTTTTCCGCGTACGTAATTCTGCTGGCAGTAAATTTACCGGCTTCAAAAATTTTGAACTGGCCTCCGGTGAAACCAAGATGATCAATGTATTCAATTAGAAATCTGCCAGCACAAGCCAGGGCAGCAACGCCAGCAGCACTGCTATAATAAACCAGAATATAAGTTTACGGTTTGATTTCTTTTCGTCTGATGATGAGGCAGATTGGTGGTGCATAAGCGGTGGTTAACTTGGCAATCTTTACGAACCTTATCGAACGAATGTTCTGAAGGATATGGGTGATTAACAAATCATTAACAGTTTATGCGGTTCCGTGATGGAAGAACGGAAATTATTTACGACTTTCGCAGCGCTTGTGCCAAAAGAGACTGAATGTATGCAGCATTTACTAGGGCACACTATAAATTTGTAATTCGTACTCGCAATTTAATATGACCAAATTTACCTTTACTGAAAAGAAAGATACACGCTCAGGTTTTGGCGTGGGCTTGCATGAGCTTGGCAAAAGCAACTCGAATGTAGTAGCACTGTGTGCTGACCTTACGGGATCTCTGAAGATGGATGCATTCAAAAAAGATTTTCCGGAACGCTTCTATCAGGTTGGTATAGCAGAAGCAAACATGATCGGCCTTGCTGCCGGTATGACTATCGGAGGTAAAATTCCTTTTACCGGTACATTTGCTAACTTTTCTACCGGTCGCGTGTACGATCAGATCCGTCAATCTGTAGCCTATTCCGATAAGAATGTAAAGATCTGCGCATCGCATGCGGGCTTGACATTGGGTGAAGATGGTGCTACTCACCAGATACTTGAAGATATAGGGATGATGAAGATGCTTCCGGGCATGACTGTTATTGTTCCCTGCGACTATAATCAAACAAAGGCAGCAACGATAGCCCTGGGCGATCACCACGGCCCTGCTTACCTGCGCTTCGGTCGTCCGAGCTGGCCAATCTTTATGGCGGCAGACAGACCATTCAAAATTGGTAAAGCTGATAAACTTATCGATGGTAAAGATGTAACGATCTTTGCCTGTGG